>CAZFMJ010000001.1:0-26005 GCA_964520045.1 uncultured Elusimicrobiales bacterium
TGGAATCCCCCATGCCCACTTATCGCACTATTCAACCTTATGTGATTTTTTGGGTGCTGGTCTTGACAAATCAAGGGCTTTTGCTATACTGAATAATATGCCGGTTTTTAGGCGTATGTCCGGGTTTTTTGGATGAAATTCTCATGGGTAAATATTGCGGCATTCGGCATTTTGCTAGGGGCGGCGCGCGGATTTAATATGGCACCTCTTATCGGTAAACATAAAAAAATATTTATTTTTGTATCAGCCGTTGTCACTGCGGCGGCATTTTTTTATCCTGCCAAAAGTACATGCGCACAGGGATTAACCGGCGAAGAAAAAGCGAAGCTTGAACGCTGTGTAACAGGGATATCGGGGCTTAATCCAAAAATCGCCGAAGAATGCCTGAAAAACGGATGGCTGGAACAGAAAACAGCAAAAAACTCAGATGGGCTTAAAATTCTTCAGACGGCATATGCACTAAAAGATTATTCCGAGCTTATTGACGCGCATGAAGACCATCTTTCCCTGTATCATGCGCTGTCTTACAGAATGTATTCTTCCAAAATGCAGGATGCAACCGGTTTTCAGAGGGACGAAGATAAGCTTCTTAACTGGGTTGAGAAATACAAAGGCAAGGCTAAAACAGGGCTTACAAGGCAGGCTTTGCGTTCATGGGACACTTTGGATGAATTTGAAAGGGGATGGCTGGCGCAAAAAAATATCAATGCCTCCGCATGGAAAACTTTGCCTTTGGGAAAACGGGCGGAATATATATCTGAATATGCGCAAAGCGAAGCAGAAAAAATATTTAGAAATCCTTCGGGCGCATTATATGAGCACGGCGCTGTGGAAAACATTGAGAAGAAGATAAAGTCATTGCAGGATAATATTAGGCCTTCGGACCCGATCTGGAACAGATTGGAAGGATATAAACGCAAAATGCAGGCTTTTTTTACGGCGCGGGATGAGGCGCAGAAAAAGCTTTCAAAGAAAAAATTGCAAAAATTTTTCGATATAGACAAAAACCTAAAAAATCTTCCGCTGGACGAGAGCATTACTGCATTAAACGGATTTTTTGATAATGACGACCGCCTTAAAACGACTCTTTCTGCGAAAAGTTTGAGGAATGTGGAAAACTTAAAAAAACCGGATTCAGGAATTAAAGACTTAGGACTGATAACCGATATGCTGGAAACGGCAATAAAATCTGAAATTAAGGGTACTATTGCAGGGGATAGATTTCTGGCGCTTGAAAAACAGTGGGGCCGGTATAAAATAAATTTCAGTCCTGATGCCCGATTGCCGCACTATGACTATAAAACCGACGAAGTTGTATTTCCGGTTAAAGAGTTTCATTCGTGGCTTAAAAACAGCGGATATGCGGAAAAAGATCTGATTTTAAATAAAGAAGCCTTAAAAAAAATGGCCCGGTCCTTTTCGGGAACTTTCATCCATGAGACTAAACACAGGGAGCAGTTTAAATGGGCCGAATCCCGGAAGATTCCATGGGTTTACATTTATGAGCAGGAGGAGGAAGCTGTTAATGCCGCGGCTTCTTATCTTGCCGAACGTTCAGAAAAAGACCCGCAGTTCGCCGAACTAATAGGCTATAGGAACGAAAAAAAGAAAGATAGTTTAGGTGAATTATGCGCGCTTTTTAAAACAGATCGGAAGGAATTAAATAAACAGACGCGTTTAGCATCCGCTTCGGTTGCAGTGTCGTTTGAAGCTCTATCGGCATATTTTAGTTCCTTGAGTTCGGAGATTTCCGCTGAAATCGAGAAAAGGAAAAAATCTTCCACGGCGGAGGAATCTGATATGGAAAAAGCCCGCGCTAATCATTTGCCGCCGGCAACAGTAATAATGGAAATAAAATATTTAAAAAATTTGGAAGGCATAATACCTGAAATAAAAACTGCCGACCTCAAAAACCTTAAAAATTATTTTCAACGCGCTATTTCAGAATACGGCGGCAGGAAAGAGGAAGAACAGTTCTGGGTTGAAAGCACTCGGAGCAAAATATATTCCGAAGGATCCGATTCTACGCACGGGCAAATTGTGCCCGTGCCGCCGTTTCCCGCACAGTAACACTAAATCCCTGCAAAAACTTATTGCTTCGCCGGATTGACATGAATTGCCAATCCGAAAGTTGCAATTGTCTCCCCACCCAACCCTCCCCCTCAAGGGGGGGGGAAGGAGGAGGAGGTAAAGAAAAAAATAAACTCAGCACGGCGATTGTGCCATTTCAATGCGTTGTCTGGGCTCGTTAATTCCCTCCGTGAATACAGTTCCTATTTTTGTAAACTTATTTTGTAAGTAAAATTTGCCATACGGCGAAAAAAACGGTAAAATAGACAGGAGGGTAAAAGGTAGACGGGAGATGGTAGAAGGAAACCAGAAGAAGGGAAACGAAGAAAAAATTTGCTTTACCGTCTCCCGTTTACCCTCTACCTTTTACCGTCTTTATTATGTCTGACTGCATATTTTGCCGTATAATCAACAAGGATATTAAGTCGCGGATAGTTCTGGAAACCGACGAAATTATCGCTTTTCATGATTTAAATCCCCAGTCGCCTGTGCATATTTTAATTCTGCCTAAAAAGCATATTCCCGGTCTTTCGGAATGCGGCGAAGAGGATGCGGCGGTTTTAGGGAAAATTCAGCTTTCTGCAAAGGAATTGGCAGGAAAATTCGGGATAAGCGAAGGCTACAGATTGGTCGTCAATAACGGCAGGGACGCGGGCCAGTCTGTAGATCATGTGCATTACCATCTTTTGGGCGGAAGAAGAATGGGATGGCCGCCGGGATGATATTGTGAAAAAAAGGCTGGTGAATAATTGTGGTATTCGTGAAAGTAAGAGACGGAGAAAGCATAGAAGAAGCTATAAGACGCTTTAAGCATGAATGCGAACGAAACGGCGTACTTAAGGAAGTACGGCGCCGCGAGTTTTATGTTTCCCCAAGTCTGAAACGCAAAATCAAATCACAGGAGGCCAGGCGCAAGGTGCGCAGGGCCGGCCGCCGTCAAGGCTAAAAGAAGGTAGACGGCCCATTCTTTCCATAAATACTTTGAGAATGGGCCGTCCCAAACTCACTGCTTTTAAGGATTGTTTGGGACGGTAGACGGGAGATGGTAGACGGAAAAACGAAGAACGGGGACGGGGGATTATTTCTTTGCCGTCCGTCTTTTGTCGTTTGCCTGCCTTCTGCCGTTAGGCCGTCTTTTGGTATTTGTTTTTACCATCTACCGTTTACCATCTACCTTCTTTAATTAAATGAAAACTCAGGGCATAGCCGATTCGATAAGAGAGCGTCTGGATATAGTGGAAGTGGTGCGGGAGTATGTGCCGGCGCTTAAAAAGTCAGGCAGGAATTACAAAGCCTGCTGTCCTTTTCATCATGAACGCACGGCTTCTTTCACTGTAAGCCAGGAGAAGCAGATATATCACTGTTTCGGCTGCAGCGAAGGGGGGGATTTGTTCAAATTTGTGATGAAAATGGACAACTGCTCTTTTCCCGAGGCCGCGGAAAAGCTTGCGCGCCGGGCGGGAATAAAGTGGGAGTCCTCCCAATACTCAATGGGTCCGCAGGAAAAAGAGATACAGCAAATAAAGAAAACGCTGGAGTTCGCCTGTTCTTTTTACAGGAAGTGTCTGCTTTCAAAGGCGGGGGAAACCGCCGGAAAATATCTCGCAGCGCGGAAAATCAGCGCGGAAATCCGCGAAAAATTTGAAATAGGTTTTGCGCCCAACGGCGGGAATGTTTTTGTTAAAGCCGCTTCAGAGGCCGGATTTAAGCCCGATATGCTTGTAAAAGCGGGGCTGGCCGTCAGGTTTCAAGACGGAAATCTTAGGGACTATTTCCGGGGCAGACTGCTGTTTCCGATAAAAAATTCCAGAGACGAGGTGACGGGCTTCGGCGGACGGGTGCTGGGGGACGGCGAGCCGAAATATCTTAATTCTCCCGAAACGCCCGTTTTTTCAAAACGAAAATCTCTTTACGGCATAAACAGGGCGCTCAATGCCGTAAGAAAAGAGAGCAAGATCATTCTGCTTGAGGGGTATACCGATGTCATGGCCCTGCATCAGCATGGGATAGAATACTGCGCGGCTCCGCTGGGGACGGCTCTTACGCCGGACCATTGCCATTTTCTGAAACGCTGGTGCGAAAATGTGATACTGCTTTTTGATCCCGACGAGGCCGGCGTGAAAGCCGCCGTAAAAGCGGGCGGACTTTTAACCGAGTCGGGTTTTTTTGTGAAAACGGCTTCTTTGGGCTCGGATTTAGACCCCGACGAATTCCTGCATAAATACGGTCTGGAGCGGTTTATGAAGGTCCTTGACTGCGCCTGCGATTTGCTGGAATTTCATGCGAACTACACGCTGAAATCATTTAAATTTCCGCTGACCGCCGACAGCAAGGCAAAAGCCGCCGCCGTTCTTCTTGAGACTGTTTCCAGACAGCCGAACCCCGTTATAAAACAGGAATGGATAAAACAGCTTGCTGAACGGCTTAAGGTTTCGGAAAGCGCGCTTTACGCCCAGCTGGGCGCGAAAAGAACCGACGGGTTCAGCGCCCGGAGGCCGCCCATGCCGCAATCGGCAAAAAGCGATGTCATGCCGAATATAGAAGCGGACATGCTGCATCTGCTTTTAAAACACCCCGAGCTTATTGAAAAAGCCGAAGTTCTGGTTGAGCATGATTTTGAAAGCGCTTTGTGCTGGAAAGCCTTTTCAGCAATACGAAAGATTTGGGAAAAAGGGATTCCCGGCCCCGCGCTTGTTTCTAAAATGATGGCTGAATTAGGAGAAGATTCCGAGTTTATTTCACGGCTTTTGGTAAAGCCGTTTGAGTCTGATTTAAAGGGAGAGCAGGATGCCGAATCGCAGTCCCATTCTTTAAGCCAATGCACGGCGGGCTGCGTAAAACGGATACAGACGCTTTCGGCGGAAAGGCGCTGGAAGGTTCTTCATCAGAAAAAATATTCAAAATTAACCGATGAAGAAAAAATGGAACATCTGCGGCTGACCGCGCGTTTGAAATCATAAGCGGAAACTTATAATAAGAGGAGTTTTAATATGGCGCATGTGAAAAGAGCTTTAAGAGACCTTGTGGAACTCGGCAAGGAGCACGGCTACCTTACGCTTGAAGAAATAAACCGTTCTTTGACTACGGCCACCATGAGCAGCGAGGAAATAGACAGTCTTATGACCACGCTGGAGGACCTCGGCATAGAAGTGGTGGACCGCAAAAAATTTAAAATGGTGGCTGCGGCGGAAAAAGAGGCTTATACCGAGGAATGGAGTTCCGCGCCGGATGTTTCCAATTCCATAAGAATGTATCTTTCCGAAATGGGCAAAGTTCCGCTTTTAAGCCGGGACGAAGAGGTTACGCTTGCCCGCAACATACGGGAGCGCGAGAGGGAGCTCAGGACTCTTGTGCTTGAGTCGCCTATAACAATGAGGGAAATACGCAATTGGGAGACTCTTATCGAACAGCAGGAAATGACTCCTAAGGAACTTATGCCCAGGGGCCGAAAATCGGTGTATGAACTTTCTGCCATGAGGCGCAAAATGAAGAAACTGGCCAAATTTATCACGGCTTCAGAAAGGGCGATAAATAAGCTTAAGGAAAAACTCAAGAAGTCCGGTCTGGGCGCGAATGTCAGGAAAAATATCGCAAAGCAGATAGATTTCAAAAAAAAGGAAATAGTGCGCAACATCGTAGGGCTTAATCTTAATCAGGAAAAGATAAAAAGGCTTACCAATAAGATAAAAAACCTTGCGAACAAAGTGAAAGAATGCAGGGACGAGCTTGAGAAATATCGTAAACGCTACGGCGATCTGGAAGGCATGAGGCGCTGCTATCAGCTGGTAAAAAAGGGGAAAATGACCGTTAGAGCATTTCGTTCAAAAATAGGCTTTAATCACAGCGAAGTGGACGCGGCTTTGGAAAATATAGCGGAGGTTAAAGACCGCGAGCACAGGCTTGCTGTATGTCTTCCCATAAAACTTGACGAGTTTCTTGCGCTCAACGAGAAAATAATGTTCCTTGAGGACCAGATACTTATCGACAAGCTTAAGCTCATAAAAGCCAATCTGCGGCTTGTGGTGTCGATAGCGAAGAAACATGTCAATTCAAATCTGGAGCTTTCAGACCTGATACAGGAAGGCGGGCTGGGCCTTATGAAAGCGGTGGAAAAATTCGAGTATAAGAGGGGATTTAAATTTTCCACGTACGCCACATGGTGGATAAGGCAGTCTATAAACCGGGCCATAGCCGACCAGGCCCGCACCATAAGAATTCCTGTCCACATGAAAGAGCTTGTGTCCAAGCTTATGAAGGTCACCCGCAAATACAGGCAGGAATACGGACGGGACCCGTCTATCGAAGAATATACCCGGCACCTGCATATTTCCATGGATAAGGTTAAAAACGCCATAAAAATAATGCAGGATCCGATATCCCTTGCGACCCCTATCGGAGAGGATGAGGACTCTCATCTTGAGGATTTCATAGAAGATAAGACCGGTCTGCCCCCGTCCCATTCCGCGGTGGAGTATCTGCGGCGGCGCGAAGTGGCAAAAGTTCTTTCCAGTCTTACGGAGCGGGAAGCCAAGATCATAAAACTGAGATTCGGCATAGACTCAAGATATCCGCGCACTCTTGAGGAGGTGGGAAAGATATTTAAGGTCACGCGCGAAAGGGTGCGCCAGATAGAAGCCAAGGCGATACGGAAGCTCAGGCATCCGTCGCGCAGCAAACTGCTTAAGGATTATACGGAGTAAATAAAAGAAGACGGTAAACGGCCCATTCCTTCCTCAAAAGCAGTGAGAATGGGCCGCCCCAAACTCACTGATTTTAATGATTGTTTGGGGCGGGAGAGGGTAGACGGTAGATGGTGAACGGGAAAAGGAATTGTGGGAAATATTGCAACTACTCAGTAGCAATACTGGAACGCAGATGACGCAGTCCCATTCATTCCTTAAAAGCTTTGAGAATGGGACCGTCCCAAACACACTGCTTTTAAAGGATAGTTTGGGGCAGCGGTATCTGCGTTCTATTTGATTTCTTTTCTGGCGAAAATTTCCCGCAGCATTTCGGATGCGATATCTTTGGCTCCCAGTCCTGCGGCTATCGCGAACGCAAGGCCCAGCGAGCCCAGTATGATATTCAGACTTGAGCGGACTATCGATATCGCTATGCCTAACTGTTCAAAGGCTATAACTCCGGTGAATATTATTACGATGGCATGAACTATCCTGGAAATCACCATTCCGCCCTTTATGTTGTTTGCGGTTGCCGAGTTAAGCACAATTTCGCTTATAAAACGCGCAAAGAGGAGACCTCCGAAAGCTACTATTACAGCGGCTATAAGTTTTGGAAGGAATTCCAGCAGCCATCCCAGAAGTATTGAAACAGCCGTGAGGTTGAGGGCATTCGCCGCGGATATCATGAATACAAGAAGCGTGGACCAGTAAATAATGAAAACTATTACATAAGAAGGCGATTTTCCCAAGCCTAGCCGCGCCAGTATTTCATTTATCCCCACTTTGCTTGTATGTTCGTCGATTTTTATTTTCTTTAAAATGCGCTCGCTTACAGTCCTGATGGCTCTGGCTATAAATAAGCCTATGAGCATGAATAAAAGAGCCGCCAGGATGTTGGGCAGGTAATTTATTATGCTGTCCCATGCTTCAATAAGCGGTTCGATAAAAAGCTGTATTATGTCTCCGGGCATATAGAGCCTCCTTAACCGGCGTAACTGCATAAAAGTATACAAAAAAATGCATGCAAAAAGTATTTTCGGTTTAATATTCGCGGTGAACCTGTTTAACTACATAGACCGGCAGGTTCTTTATTCGGTATTTCCGCTTATAAAAATAGATTTAGGTCTTTCGGATACGCAGTTGGGAGCGCTGGCATCGTCTTTTATGGTGGTTTATATGGTATTTGCCCCTTTTGCCGGGTATATGGGCGATAGGAAACGCCGTCCCTCCCTCATGAGCATAAGCGCTGTTTTATGGAGCATGGCCACAATGGCCGCGGGATACAGCCGTTCCTATTTTCAGCTTATAACGGCCCGCTCCGCGGTCGGCATAGGCGAGGCCGGATTCGGCACGATGGCTCCGTCTTTTGCCGCCGAATGGTTTCCCCATGAAAAACGGGCGCGCATCCTTTCATTTTTTAATATGGCGATACCCGTAGGAAGCGCTTTGGGTTATATTCTCGGAGGGTATCTCGGCCAGCGCTACGGCTGGAGAAACGCTTTTATGATGGTGGGGATTCCCGGCGCCGTTATGGGCGCAACCCTGTATTTTTTAAAAGAACCGCGGGAGCATTCGGAGAATACGGCGCCCGCTCCGTCCCTGTCCGGATATAAACCTCTTCTTTTGAATAAAACATATCTGCTGACTTCTTTTGCGCAGGCCGCGGCCACCTTTTCCGTAGGCGGGCTTGCGGCATGGATGCCTACTTATTTTGTCAGATATTTCGGTTTTGAGATAGGAAAAGCCGGAATGGTTTTCGGAGGTATCACCGTAATAGCCGGCATATGCGGAAATCTGTCCGGAGGCTTTCTTGCCGATTTTTTCGCAAAAAAGACCGGCAGGGCGTATTTCCTTGTGGCATTTTTCAGTTTTCTGGCCGCTATTCCCTGCGCTATCGCCTGCCTGATGTCGGCGCAGATCCACATCGCTTTGATAATGCTTTTCTTCGCGGAAGTTTTTGTTTTTATGCATACGGGTCCGCTGTATGCGGCCATAATAGACACTGTCCCTTTGAATATGCGCTCTATGGCGTTCGCCCTGAATATTTTTATAATCCATGCCTTCGGAGATGCGGTGTCTCCCGTGCTTATAGGCATGCTTTCCGATATGCGCGGGCTTAAAACCGCCGTGTTTGCCTGCATACTCGTGCTTATTGTCGCGGCCGGATTTTCTTGGGCGGCGGGCAGAATGGCAGCAACGGAAGCAAAAGAGGCAACAGAAGCAATATAAAGCCGAGATTGGGAAATTAGGCTCTTCTATGCCCATTAAATGCAGATGGGCTTCGAAGAAGCCAGAGATTATGAGATTGGGTGGGAGGAATGTCTGGAAAAGGCGGAGAAGTAATAGTGGAAATTATTTTTGAAAATGAAAATCTTATTGCGGTTAATAAGCCTTCCGGGCTTTTGACCATACCGGCGCGGGGGCGGATGGCGCAGGAACCGTGTCTTTTGAATATGCTGAAGGAGCGTTTCGGAAAGGATGTGTTCACCGTTCATAGACTTGACAGGGAAGCGAGCGGAGCCGTTGTGTTTGCCAAAACCAGAGACGAGCACAGGCGGCTGAGCATGCTTTTTGAGCAGAGGCTTGTGTCCAAAAAATATGCGGTTTTGGTTTGCGGAAGAATCGACGCGGATAAAGGCAGAATAGACTCTCCGATAAAACAGTACGGCTCAGGCAGAATGGGAAGCAGCCCTGCCGGTAGGCAGTCTCTTACATTGTTTAACGTGCAGAAGCGTTTTGATGAACATACACTGCTTGAAGCCGAACTGGTGACAGGCAGAAGGCATCAGATAAGAGTTCATTTTTATTCCATCGGCCATCCCGTGGCGGGAGACAAGGTTTATTATTTAAAAAATACTCAGGAGCGTTTCAGCAGGCTTATGCTTCATTCTCGTCAAATCGCGGTTCCGGTTGAAAATTCGCCGGAAATTATTATTTCCGCGCCGCTGTCTTCTGAATTCATTAAAAATCTGGCTTTTTTGAAATAACCCAAAACGCAATTTGACAACGTGGAGTGGGAATTGTTAGATTTACTGCATATGTAGTACAATAACAGGGGCAAAATCGAAAAGGAGACCAAAAAAATGAAAAAAGTTCTTATAGCAATGTCGTTTCTTGGTTGTATGGGGGCATTGGTCATGGCTCAGGCTCCGCAGCAGCAGCCCACAGTCGTGACAGTCAACGGCAAAGCCGTGCTTCAGTCTGATTTTCTGCAGAGGCTTTGGAATATCCATGGCCAGACGGTGCTGGACATGATGATAGACGAAAAACTTATGCAGCAGGAGGCGGACAGGCTTAAGGTGAAGCCTTTGGACAAGACTGTCGATGCAAGAGTCGCCAGAATACGCCAGCAATTTCCCGATGGAAAGGCTTTTGAGGAACAGCTTAAAAGGGCGGGGTCTACTTTGGATAATCTCAAAGCGCAGATACGGCTGAATCTCCTTACTGAAGAAACAGTAATAAAAGCCAAAAATATAAAAGTCACAAAGCAGGATCTTGAGTCATATTTTAACCAAAACAAGGACAAACTGGCCACTCCCGAATCAGTGAGACTCAGGCATATTCTTGTTAAGACCCAGAAGGAAGCCGATGCGATACTTCTTGCGCTCAATGCCGGCGCTGATTTTTCAAAGCTCGCCGCCCAGCAGTCGACGGACGAAGCTACAAAGGCAAACGGCGGAGATATGGGATTTGTCACGAAAGGCATACTTCTGCCTGACGTTGAAAAAGCAGTTTTTGGGCTGAAAACCGGCCTATACAGCAATATCATCACAAGCAATGCCGGGTTTCATATCCTGAAAGTTGAAGATAGAAGGGAATCAAAACCAGCGGATTTCAAAAAGATGCAGGAGGATATTGAGCTGTTTGTGACCAGCAGTAAAGTCACGCAGGCCCTGCCTGAACTTTTGAAAGACCTCAGGGGCAAAGCCAAGATTGAATATCCCCAGGCTCCTCCGCAGCAGCCGGTAAAGTAATTTATAGGTTGTTTACAGAGGGTAGAAGGTAGATGGGAGACGGTAGACGTCCCAAACGATTCCTTAAGTTTGGGATAGTCCCATTCTCAAGGCTTTAGTTGAAAGAATGGGGCGGCAAAACAAAAGCGTCTTTCGTTTTTTTTCTTCCGTTTCCCGTTTACCGTCTTCCATCTTCCGTCTTCATGCCCTCATCGTCTATCGGTTAGGACATTGCCCTTTCAAGGCAAAAAGAGGGGTTCAATTCCCCTTGAGGGCGTTCAAAATCTAAAAACCCCCAAAGCAATGGGGGTTTTTTATTGGGTACCGCCCTACAAAGCAAGCCAACTGCTTGGCTTGCGTGGAACTGTGATTTCACCTTCCGAGTTCTTGGAGCCGCAGGGCAAGTTCCAAAAAGCTGTATAAAACCTACCATCTTTCAATGGGTATGATGGATATGAACAGGCTTGAATGACATTTGGAGGCCTGATGCGCTTAATATACCCATAAACGTTTTCAATTCAGGATTTCCCTTTCTTGAGAGTGTTTTATATACTCCCGCTCTTGAAAGAGAGACTTTCCTGGCCATTTTCGAAACCCCATGTGCCCTGACTACTTGGGCAAGCACTGTGAGGATAAGAGCAGGGTCATTTTCCTCCACCGCCGCATTCATGTACAGGGCGGCTTCCTTGGGATCCTTAAGCGCCTTGTTCAGATAATCAGCATGGTTCCTATAAGTTTTCATATGTTCCTCTTATAATCTTCCCAATAAGCTTTCGCCTTTTGGATATCCTTGGTCTGGCTGCTCTTATCGCCTGCGCAAAGCAAAACAATTAATTCGTTTCCATGTCGCCCTATGTAAACCCGATACCCCGGTCCGTAGTGAATTCTCATCTCAATAATACCCCGGCCGATATTCTTATGGTCTCCCAAATTCCCAAGTTCTGCACGTGTAACGCATACTCTGATTTTAGCGGCTGCTGCGCGGTCATTTAGGGAGTCAACATATTCGGTATATGCCTCAACTCCCTCTTCTGTTTTATAGATGATGACGCGCTTCTGCATTACTAATAGTGTATACTATAGTTTACAGTTTGTCAATGGGGGTGTTTTCAATCAACCAAAATGTTATCGAAGGGGGGGCCCACAAAGGGGGTCTAATTTGAAGATTAAGCCAGCCTACCCGTTCATGTCCAAATTGCTCTTGCCGATATTGCACACAGAACAAAGTGTTTGCAGATTGTCTAAAACTGTCTCACCTCCCTCCGCCCAAGCCTTTACATGGTCGACATGAAGCTCTACCTCTGGATTTTTTGCGGGTGATTTCCCACAGATTATGCATTTAAAACTATCCCTCTTCATAACCAAGAATCGCAGTCTTGAGGGAATCCCTCTTTTTGTCTTATGAGTCGCCGGCATACGGGCAGGCTGATTACAGGAGTTTCAGGTTTAGTGACTTCAGTCTCGACCTTTTTAACCGACTGACTATTTAAATCCTCCACACATGCATCTTCTTCTTTCGGTTCAGCATTCACATACTCGATAAAATGCTCCAACGCTTTATTCCACGATCCGAATCGATTCGCATAGGTGAGTCCGGAATATTTAGAAAGAGGACGATGAATTTCTTCATATTTAGGTTGTCGCCCGAACCTTATCCACATGTCCTCTAAATTTTTAAATAAATCTTCCTGGCTTATATTTCGCTCTAGATTTTTTTTAAGACCTGCCTTTACCAATGAATTATTCCATGTGTCAAATTTTCGCTCATAGGTCTTTGCGGTATGGTTGCCCAGCTTTTCGTATTCATCTCTAGTAACCGAATTCTTTTCTAATTCCCGCGAAACCCGCCGCAAATCTTCAAGTAAAACATCTTTCGAAATAATTCTGCTGTGAATATGCTTCCAGCCCGGCTTTTTCAACGGCCTTAGCCCATGTTTTAAAGCGCCGCCTAATAGTGTCTGAACTGTAATTCCCGTGTGAGCGGTAATTTGCCAATGTTATGGATTTTTGATTCAATTTGGCTGCAACCTGCTGCAAATCCTCCAATAATTCTTTGTCTGGAATATCGTGATGATGAAGATTGAGTTCAAATTTCATTACATATCACCTCATGCTCAAGCCGCTCTGGAATTCCCCATTTGTTCATACGTAAAGTATTCGTAAAGTAATGCGTAAAGTGTCGCCGTTATACGATCTTTGAATAAAATCGGTCCAATATTTTAAATCCGGCTTTAAGGTCGATCTTTAAACCGCATTCTTCCGCCATTTCCGCGAAACTCTTTTCCCAACTGTCCGGCGCGGGCTCAAGAACGGCGGGGATAGAGTGGCTTTTTCTGCGGGCGAATACGGCTTTCAGCGTGGCTCGCGCTTTAGTTGGAGACATCTTGCCTTCTTGAATAAGCAGAACCATATCCACCAAGTCCCTCGCGCGAGAATTAGGCATGGAGCGTGGCATGGTGTAAGAGTGCAATTTTTCCGCAAATTGCACTTCCCTCGGAAGCATCGAAAATTCGGCGGGCTTGACTCCGGCAAACCCGAGTAAATCGGCCTCAACCGCAGTTTCAACTTCATCAGGCAGGTAGTCCCCAACAGCGGCATCGACATGGAAGGCAACAAACAGCCGGTCCCCCACAAGCACCCGTACTGGGTACCTCGCGCCGCCATACAGCGGGCCATCTAATTCCATCTGGACTCCGCCTATCTCGAACGAAAAGAAATCACCTTTATCCGCTTGCGTTGCTTTTATCAATAACCGCTGGATGTAGTCAGTTTGTTTTTCCTCGCCAGTCATAGGAGCTCCGCGAAATCCGAGGTCAATGTCCTGTGTGGCGCGGGCATTGTGTAAGCGGAGTTCCATTGCATAGCCGCCTTTTAAAACCCACGGCGATTCTTTCTCGGCAAAAACGCGGGCAAGGAAGCGGTTAAATGCCACGGTTCGGCGCAGACGCTGTAAATCCAGGCCGGATTTATCGGCATAAGCCTTTAACCTATGTTCCAGCGCCTTGCGGAAATCCTCGGCTGATTTATAAGATTTGGGATCAGTCATGTTTTAGAGATATCACTTCATCCGCTTCATCCGGCGTCATAATGCCTTTCCGGACCGCTTGCTTAGCCGCCAGTTTGACCTCATTGGCGTCCATAAGTTGGGCGGAAAACATATCTTTAAGCGTTTTTAGTGGGGTTGTCACGAAATAGCCCTGCTGTTTTTTTGTTTCTGCCCCTTTCAGTTCGGCACGGTGAAGGACAATACCTTTTGGCGGAGAATGGAATTTGCGGAATTTTTGCGGGACGGTCATGTGCAGTTTGGCCGGATTAGCGTCCGTGATTTCATACAGCGAAAGCGCAGTCTGATGGGAATATACTCCTTGAATATTCCCTTTCCGGTCGGCTGACCAGAGTGACCAGATTACAAGGTCGGGGCGGTCTGGTGGCGGGAAGTTGGCAAGGCGGTATATCCTGTGCTTCTCGTGTATCCAGTTGCCTGCCTTAGCATGGAAATAGGCGGAGCTGCGCGCGTATCCGGCCTTGCGCACTTGCTGATAGGTGAAATATCCCTGTTGGGACATCGCCACCTCAAAAAGTCTCTTTTCCGCTTTCTTATCTTTAGCCATACATTAAATGCCAAGTTACTAAGCATATTATGCATCATAAAATCCCGTTTGACAAGGGGCTGTAATACGTAAAGTGCCTGCCGGGTAAAATGCTTGATATTAGGGGTCACAGCGCATAATATGCTCAATCATTGAGTATATTATGCGGCGGAAGGTTAGAACCTCTTTGTCTCGCTATCAAAAGGATTCAAGCTTTTTATATTTGACGGGGTCAACTCAGCTTTTTTTAAGGCGGTCCACTATCTCAGCGGGAATGCCGGCGAGGGAGCCGAGGGCGGGGGATGAACTGTGATGGATCACCCATGCGTCAATAGGCAGGCTGACGCGTTTGCCTTTCTGGTCATAGCGGTCGTCTCCGGGTTTAAGTCCCTGCGCCTCGCCTTTTTCGGCCACAGCGTTTGATCATAAGCCCGGCGAAAATTCCTCGATAAATCTGCCTCTCTCGCCGAATGTTCCGGACACCATCATTTTCCCCGCGCCCTTGTCCGCAGAGATATAATTCGCATTGGTTATACTGCCTCTGACAAAAACATAGCCGGACGGGTTCTTAAGATATCCGCCCAGCGGATTGCGTAAAATCACCTTCAAAAAAGCCGCGCCCATTCCCAGACACATAATTCCGAAACCGCCTCCGATCCCTAAAAGCGTCCAGAAATCCCGCGCAGACATGTTTTTTGAGGCTGTCAGCCACACGGTCAACGCGGTGAGCGCCGCGCCAATGACGAGGCAGACGGCGGAGGCGATCTTCATACCTGAAAAATTTTTACCGTAAAGACGGCGGATCCGCTCTGCGTCGCGCAGTTGCGCGTCGTCTTTTACCGCCAGGTCGTCAAAAGAAGTGTACATAAAATTTCATCTTCCGGGTTCTTAGGATAATAAAGGCAGTTGTCTCCGGGATTGTCAATCGGATGTTTGCAGGGCCGACTTGGTTTCCCAGCCGTATATCGCGTCTTTCCCGGACCTTTCCCCCGCCTCGTCAGGCGCGAACTCCATGTAACATTTCATCTGCAGTATCGCACCCTCATAGTCTTTCATTGCCGCATAAATATTAGCCAGGTTATACCTCGCGTCTGCGAACCAGATGCCCTGTTCAAGCGCCTGCCGGTATTTCAGTGTGGCGTCTCCGTAGCGCTTTTCTTCGGCCAAAGCCCCGGCTTGGATATACAGTTTGCGCATATCTTCGGTGATCTCATTATACTTCTGCTGACGGGATTTATGGCAGGTTTCCAGAAACTGCGGGCTGTATTTGTCGTATGCCCACTTGCGGAACTTATACACGTAGCCGGCTTCTTTTCCGCCCAGTTCCAGTGCCTTAGTATAATCGTCTATCGCCTTTTCATACAGCCCCATGCTGTAATGGGTAACCCCGCGTTTATAGCGGACAAAAAAATAATCAGGCTGAAGTTCTATCGCTTTAGTAAAGTCCTCTATGGCCTTGTCATACGTATCTTTCCTATCATAGGCTGTGCCGCGGCTGATATAAGCGTCAGGTTTGGAGGGGTTTAGTTCTATAGCTTTGGTCAGGTCCTGCACCGCTTTATCAATCGAAGCATCGCTCATATAAACAGACCCGCGGTCGCGGTAGGCCTCATAGTAATCGGGCTTGAGCTCGATTGCTTTTGTAAGGGCATTTATGGCGCCCTGATAGTCCTTCCTGTCGGCCAGCTCTTTGCCGCTCTTACGCCAGTTTTCAGGGTCCAATTCTTTTGCCTTAGTGAAATCGGCGTCCGCCAGTTCCTTTTTTCCTAAGCTGAGATATGCGCGCCCTCTGCCGTGATAGGCGGCATGGTCGTTGGGATTTAATTCCATCGATTTGTCGAAATATTTGACCGCCTTTTTTTTGTCCCCCAAATAGTAATACACGCTCCCCCTGTTTCTGTAGAGACAAGACTTATTGGAACCTAATTTTACGGCTTCATCGTAATCTTCGGCTGCTTTCGCATAATCCTGTTTGGATTTATACAGCTCGTCCTGTGATTCGCTGTCGTGGGCTCCTATTCTGTCGACGATTTCAACTGCCTTGTCGGTATGCTTCAGCCCCATGGAATAATAAGCGTCGCCTCTTGCAGAATAAGTCTCCGCCAATGCTTCGGTCGTATCCGAAGATTTCCATGCCGCCACGGCTTTTGTGTAATTTTCAATTTTCGTTTCATCATCGGAAGCCGTATCAGCCTTTTTCGTCAGGTCAATAAACTCGCCGGAATAGGAGGAAGCACAAAAGAATAAAACCGCCATTCCGGTGAAAATATAAACGATTTTGCGCATAGAAATTATCCCCCTAAATATTATAGTATTTGCATATTAAACCTTTTAAGCTGCGCCATTATCAAACACGCTTGCTGGGGGGAATACCATGAAATTAAATGTCATTTGCAGGTCCGCAATCATCTTTGCCGCCGCCGTGATTTTAACTCCCGCGGCTTATGCCGGTTATTCCTTCAGCTGGAGCTGGAGCGGCGGAGGGGCATCAAGATCCGGACATTCGCCGACCTACAGTTCGCTGGCCCAGTGCGAAAGCGCAAGGACCGCAACTAGCAATAAAATACGCGCTTCGGGCGCAATGCCCCATATGGGTAATTGTTCGGGTTCAGGCGGAGGTTCATCAGGCGCGTCTTCTGGATATTCGGGTCTGGGCGGACAGATTCAAAGCGCTGTCGGAGCCATAGGCGACGCATTCAGACCTGCGCGGCAGAGCGCCCCTGCCGGGCCTGATCCCGCCGTTCTTCAGAGGCAGAAAGAGGCGGAGGAAGCCGAAAGAGCGGAAAGACTGCGCAAGGCGGAGGAAGCGCGCAGGCTCAAAGCCGAGGAAGAAAGAAAAACACATGACGAACTTATGGGTAATCTGAAACGCACCGGGACAGGGCTGAAACTAAAAAAAACCGGTGATTTTGAACCTCAGATAAAAAAGACGGAAGAAGTCAGGTCGGGTTCCTGCTCAAACGTTCTTTCCGGCGCATGGAACACCCTGCACCAATTCGGGCAGGAAGGCCAGGAATTCGGCTACACTTTTGCCAAAGAGCAATATACCGAGGCGCTGAAAAGCGCGGGCGAGCCGCTCACCGATGCCGCCGCCCAAAAACTGGGCGCCGAAAAATATAAGGCGAATTACGAGACCACGCAAAAAGGGCTTGATGCCAGAGAAGACCTGAAACAATACGAGAAAGATTTTACCGAACTTATGGCCCAAATCAAGGCCTGCGCCGCGCAAAAAGGCTGTGAGTGGATGGGAATGCTGAAAAACACTGCAAACGGCGCCTCGTCATGGGTAAGGACCGTGGCTTCCGACGATTACAACGAAGCCTTAAAGCGCGCTGAAGAGGCCCGCAGATTTCTGACGAATTACATCAAGCGCATGGAATCGGCCTCCGAGAAGCTGATGACCAACGCAAGCCGGTGCATGAATACAAAAATATAAAACGCCACAAATTCGCGGAGGAAACAAAAAATGACAGCCCAAATTTTATGTGTTCTTTTGATGTCGGTCGTCATGGCCGGCATGATCCCGCCGGCCCACGCTAAAGACCGCAAGCAGGCGCGGGAAGAACTTGAAGAATTAGGGAAAAAAGTGGATAATCAGCGGGATATAAATGGCGCCATCGGCGACTGCAAGGGATGGCTTTTTAAAATGTTCATGGAGGCCGGGCTGGACCCTGATAAGCGTTTTGACGATGATAATTTTCTTCACTACGCCGCGCAAACCTGTTGTCTGGATATAGTGAACATGCTCTTATCAAATAAGGCAAAGGTTGACGGAAAGGATAAACACGGCAACACGCCTCTTAACAGGATACTCTGTTCAGACCCGGCCAAAACCCTTCCGGTGGCACGCGCTTTGCTGGAGCACGGAGCCGATGCAAAAACCCGCAATAAAGACGGCAGAACCGTACTGATGGACCGGCCCTACAATCCGAAATCCGCCGAAGCGATACTGCTCCTCATTGAAAAAGGCGCGGATGTGAACGCCCGCGACAAAGAAGGGATGACGCCGGTGATGCACGCCGCGCTTACAAATTCGCAGGACCCGAAGTATATCAGGGCATTTATGGATAAAGGCGCGGATGCTAACGCTTTGAACAAAGAAGGCATATCGCTGCTTATGCACGCGGTACGCTCTGAAAAATGTAATCCTGATTTTCTGGAGCTCCTTATTGAAAAAGGCGCGGATGTGAACGCAAAAGACAAAAAAGGCAGAACCCCGCTTTTATTCGCGGTAAGCAAGCAGAGGGATGCCTCCTCATATCATGATTCCCTTGGCTGCGGCAAGCCTGCCGTTGAAGTATTGTTAAAACACGGCGCGGACATCAAAAGAAACTATATTCAAACTTTTGATCCATACACCTGCAAAAAAAACACCTGCAGTGACAAAAAGGATACATACTATTCACGCTGCTGCTATGAAATGTCGACAATATTACATCATGTATCTGATGCGCATTCCGATGTCGTTTCCATTCTAATAAAACATGGGGTGGACGTCAAAAAAGAGGATGCTTACTCATATGGACTCACAGCTTTTTTTAAGGCAGTATCCGACAACAGCCAAAATCTCACAAAAGCTTTCCTTGATGCCGGCATAGATATAAACACCACTGATCAGGACGGCCAAACCGCATTATTTCACACCAAATACCATCTTGATATGGCACAGTTACTTCTTGACAAGGGAATTGACATATCTGTGCGAATGAAATATCCTCCATGGAACAGCGCGTCACCCCTTATGACCGCGCGCCAGGTAGCCGCAACGAAGTGCCGCAAAGATTCATATGATGCGGACTGCAAATTCTCGAAGTTCCTTGAGGACTATGAAGCAGGTTTAGAAAACCGGCGCAAGGCGGAGGAAGAACGCAAGCGGAGGGAAGAGGCGCGCAAAGCCGAAGATAACTTTTTTGCCGACTGCAGGCAATGGGGCTCACAGCAGGGCAATTCCCTGCCGGAAGCCGCCCGTTCCCTGTCCATACAGGGCGACACTCTCGCCGAGGCTCAGCGTTACGATGAAGCCGCCGTTAAATACCGGTCCGTCCTTGCGACGGCTCCGGGTTACGCAACCGCGCGTTTCAATCTGGCTTCGGTTCTAGGTGCGCAGAAGAAATTCGCCGAGGCCGTAAAGGAAATGCGCTGTTACATCGCGATGGGCCAGTCCCCCGAAGACGAACAGTCGGCCAAAGATTCCATTCTTAAATGGGAAACCCTTTCCGGAATAAAATAAATCCGGGTTAATCTCCGCGTTTTTAGTCTGTAATCTCTCCTGCGATGTTATATAATACTTTTATCAAGTCAAACAGAGAGAGTCGAGGGCATGAACTGTGGCGAATAACCTCAATACCACTAAAGAACAGGAACGCGCCGAGCTGCATCGCGCTATCTGGCAAATAGCCAACGATCTGCGCGGCAGCGTGGACGGCTGGGACTTTAAGCAATATGTTTTGGGGATGCTTTTTTACCGATTCATCAGCGAAAATCTCGCCAGTTACATCAATGAAGACGAGCGGCGCAGCGGCACTAAAGACTTTGACTATGCCAAACTTACAGATAAAAAGGCGGAGTTTGGGCGTGTCGACACGGTGAAGGAAAAAGGGTTTTATATTTTACCGGGCGAGCTTTTTATCAATGTCCGTTCAAAAGCCCGCAATGACACCAACCTCAACGAAACACTCGCCAAAGTATTCCGCAATATAGAAAAATCGGCCAAAGGTTCTGACAGCGAGGATGATCTCAAAGGTCTGTTTGATGATCTTGATGTGAATTCCAATAAGCTCGGGGCTACGGTTGAAAAAAGGAACCAAAAGCTGGTGAAGCTTCTGGAGGCCATCGGCGAGCTGGGGTTGGGCAATTACCGCGACAACACGATAGACGCCTTTGGCGATGCCTACGAATTTTTAATGACCATGTACGCTTCCAACGCTGGCAAGTCCGGAGGAGAATTTTTTACCCCGCAGGAAGTGAGCGAACTGCTGGCGTGCCTGGCGACCGTCGGCAAGAAGGAAGTCAACAAGGTATATGACCCAGCCTGCGGCTCCGGCTCGCTTCTTTTGAAGTTTGCCAAGATTCTCGGCAAGGAAAATGTCCGGATAGGTTTCTTTGGGCAGGAGACCAATATCACCACGTACAACCTGTGCCGTATCAACATGTTTTTGCACGACATTAACTACAATCACTTTGATATTGCCCACGGCGATACGCTGATAGACCCGAAGCACTGGGATGACGAGCCCTTTGATGCTATCGTTTCCAATCCTCCGTATTCCACTAAGTGGGAGGGCGACAACAATACACTTCTTATCAATGACCCGCGCTTTTCACCGGCAGGAGTATTGGCCCCAAAGAGCAAAGCCGATCTTGCCTTTACCATGCATATGCTCTCTTGGCTTTCCACCAGCGGCACGGCGGCAATCGTTGAATTTCCCGGAGTGCTATATCGTGGCGGCGCAGAACAGAAAATCCGCAAATATTTAATAGATAACAACTACATTGACACCGTGATTCAGCTTCCGCCCGATCTTTTCTTTGGCACAACTATCGCCACCTGTATTATCGTGCTCAAAAAAAGCAAGAAGGACAACAAAACCTTGTTTATTGACGCCTCAGCCGAATTTGTGCGTGGAGGAAATAAAAACAAACTAAACGATGAAAACCGCGCCAAAATAATGGAGGCGTTTACCAAGCGTACGGATAAAGCGCATTTCGCTAAATTGGTGGGCAACAAAACCATCGAAGAGAATGACTACAACATCGCGGTATCCAGCTATGTAGCGCAAAAAGACACCCGCGAGGTGATTGATATTAAAAAGCTCAATTCCGAGATCAAAGGCATCGTTGCGCAACAAAACCAGCTGCGCAAGGCACTGGAAGCGGAGCTGGAAGCAAGGAAGCAGCAGTATGAATATTATCGTAATTCCTTATTGACTTTAACGAGAGAGAAAATAAGATCGGCCGCGATATCAGAAATATGCATCCCGACCGATAACATTAAATGGAAGGAAACCAAAAATACTTATCACTACATTGATCTAACGTCGGTTAGCCGGGAAAATCATATGATTACTGAAACCATAGAAATAAATGCAGACAACGCTCCGAGCCGAGCACAAAAAGTCGTCAAGAAAGACGATGTAATCTTTGCGACCACTCGTCCGACCTTGCGACGTTTTGCATTAATTGGCGATGACTATGCCGATGAAATAGCGAGCACCGGCTATTGTGTTTTACGTGCAGATACTTCTCAGGTATTACCGAAATGGATTTATCACAACATTGCCACACTGGCTTTCAATGATTATGTCGGGAAGCACCAAGAAGGTTCAGCATACCCATCAATTTCCGATGCAAAAGTAAAAGCTTTCAGAATGCCCGTCCCTGATATTTCTGAACAAACGCGTCTTGTTTCCATATTGGACAAATTTGAATCACTTGTGAACGATATCTCGGTGGGATTACCTGCGGAATTGAACGCTCGGCGGAAACAATATGAGTATTACCGGGGCAAGCTCCTGAACTTTGAAGAATATGAATAAGATCTCTATCCGGTTCTTTGATGATCGCGAAGTGCGCGCCGTTTGGGACGATAAGAATTCCAAATGGTGGTTTTCCGTATTGGACATCGTGGCTGTTCTTTTAGGCCAGGACGATTACGGCAAAACGCGGAATTACTGGAAATATCTCAAAGCCAAGCTGAAGCGGGAAAACAGTGAAGTGGTTAGCGCCACTACCCAGTTGAAGATTCCTGCGCCAGACGGGAAAAACCGGCTGGCCGACATGCTTGATTACAACGGTATCATCGCCTTAGGCAAGCAGTTTCCGTCCAAATCGGCAAACCGCTTTATCGAATGGTTCACATACAGCGATAAAACCATCGATGGCAAAAGCAAGCGGAAGGCATATCGCTTGTTTGAAAGCTCTTTTATTGACGGCATAGAGGTGGGCACGACCAAAGGATTGAAGCAGATCCACGCATACCTGTTTGGCGGATTGTACGATTTTGCCGGACAGGTACGGAAGAAAAACATTTCCAAAGGCGGCTTTCAGTTTGCGATGGCGCGCTACCTGGATACTACATTGTGGCAGATAGAACAAATGCCGGAAAACTCCTTTGACGAAATCGTCGATAAATATGTGGAAATGAACATAGCTCACCCGTTTATGGAAGGCAATGGGAGAAGCGCCCGTATTTGGCTTGATATGATGCTAAAAAAGCGGATAAAGAAATGCGTGGATTGGAGCAAAATCGGCAAGAACGCATATCTTGATGCCATGGTAAAAACTTCCACCAACAGCGTCGTGATAAAAAATCTGCTTAAAAATGCCCTGACCGGTAAAATCAATAGCCGCGAAATCTACATGAAAGGGATAGACTACTCGTATTATTACGAGGAAAATAATTGAATGATGCCGGGCAATAAAACATACAAGTTAGTGGCTGAAAATCTGCACCTGCCTGCGCCGCGCCCGCAAGCAGGTGATTTCTGCGTGTATGTTCTGCGGTGTGCGGATGATTCTTTTAAGTCTAGTCAAAAAGTACCACGAAGACCACATCAAGAACCGTGAACTGCTCATCGATATAAACAAGGCAATCGACTCAAGCGTTGAACTGCGCAATAAAAAGGACCTTATAAATCAGTTTATTGAGTCACTTGATGCCCATTCGGTGGTGGATGAAGACTGGCAGAAGTATGTGGAAAAGAAAAAGGTCGAGGAGCTGGAAGAGATTATTAAGCGCGAAAACCTCGATCATGACGAAACCTATAAATTTGTACGGAACGCGTTTCGCAATGGCAGCATTGCTACCACCGGCACCGCTTTGTCCAAAATTTTACCGCCTGTATCGCGCTTTTCTCCCGGAGGGGAGCGGTCCAAAAAGCGCGAGAGTGTGCTGGATAAATTAACACGCTTCTTTGAGAGATTTTTTGATATTTCTAGCGGGAAACCACCCAGCGCATCCAGTTTATAATCTATACAAAAGCATTTCAGCGCCTCGGATGGGCCTTATCCCAGACGCGGCGGAGATGCTCTGGCTCAACGTGGGTATAAATTTAGGTGGTTGTGATACGGGTAATGCCCGCAGATTTCTGACGAGTTATATCAAGCGCATGGAATCGGCCTCTGAGAAGCTGATGACCAACGCAAGCCGGTGCATGAATACAAAAATATAAAACGCCGAAACAGGCGGAGGAAACTATAAAATTTTCGGGGTTAATTTCTGTGCTTTCCGTGTCTCCGTGGTGAGAAGCTGTAAGTTTTTTTGGGGAGCGTATCGGTAGTTTTCAGCGTATGCCGAACAGGCGTTTGAACCAGCCGGCCAATCCTCTGGAGTGCAGGGGGCATTTTGTTTTCGGCTGGGTGCCTGAGATAAATATTTCCTTTTTTTGCTCCGGACAGCCGGCTACGGCCAGCAGGCCGTTTACCGGGTCTATACTTACCGAGACCAGGCCTTCTTCCGGTTTGGCAAAATTCTCAGCCTGCGCGCCGTCAAGCGCCTCTTTCATAAAGGCCGACCACAAAGGCGCCGCGTCGCCGGCCCCTATCGCGCCTATCGCCTTGTTGGAATCGTCTCCCGTCCATACGCCGGCAAGCAGGCGGGGGGTATAGCCTATAAACCAGGCGTCGCGGCCTTTATTCGTGGTGCCGGTTTTTCCGGCGGCGCGCCCGCTCCAGCCGTAAATCTGTCCCAAAACACCGGCGGCCGTTCCTTCGCTTACCACGCTTTCCAGCAGAGAGGTCATCAGATAGGCTTGAGCCGGAGTTATCACCGGTTCTCTTTTCCGTTCGGCGTATTCAATGACTTTTCCGCGCGAGTCGCAAACGGCGGAAATTATAACCGGCGTTACCCTGAATCCGCCGTTGGCGAAAGGAGCGTAGGCGGCAGTCAGTTCCAGCAGGGTTACTTCAGAGGCGCCAAGCGCCACGGCAAGGCTGTTTTCCAGAGGGCTCTCTATGCCCATGCGTTCGGCAAATGCCGTTATTTTATCCGCGCCCAGCCTGCCGGCAAGGTCAAGCGTAGCGGAATTGAGCGAACGAGCGATGGCCGAGCGAAGGGTAACCGTGCCGTTATAGACGCCGTCATAGTTTCGCGGGTCCCAGCTTCCGCCGTCCGGATTACGATAACTTTTGGCGGAGTCATTTAATAGCGTGGCCGGAGTGAATCCTTCCTCAATGGCGGTTCCGTAGACAAAAGGCTTGAAAGCGCTTCCCGGCTGGCGTCTGGCCTGTGTCGCCCGGTTAAACTGCGACTTAAGGTAATCGCGTCCTCCGGCTAAAGCCAATACGTTCCCGCTTACCGCGTCCATCGCCGTAACCGCCGCCTCATAGCGTCCCAGACGCGCCGAGCGCGAGGCCGCCGCCTGAAGCTGCGGATCCATGGCGGTATAAACCGAAAGCCCGGAACGAAACACCTCATCTTCGTCGTAGAGAAGGAGAAGCCGTCTTATCACCTCTGAGGTATAATAGCTGTTTTCGGTGTTTTCAGCGCGCGCCGCGAGTTTAGCTAGACTAAGAGGCTGAGCTTTTGCGGCTGTCAGCTCGTCAGCGGATATCATACCTTCGGAAAACATGCGGGAAAGAACGTGATTTCTCCTGCCTATTGCGGTCTCCGGAGCGCGCCTGGGGTTATATATGTAAGGGGAGCGTATAAGCCCTGCAAGCATGGCGCATTCAGCGAGGTCAAGCGCATCCGGTCCTTTGCCGAAATAAAATTTAGAGGCCGCCTTTATCCCAGCCACGCTTACCGGTCCGTCCTGACCCATATAGATATGATTCAGGTAAAGCGTTAGTATCTTGTCTTTCGTATAACGCAGTTCAAGGTAGAGAGCCAGCGCGGCTTCCGCCGTTTTCCGCCACAAAGTGCGCTTGGGTGTTAAAAACAGGTTTTTAGCCAGCTGCTGGGTTATCGTGCTTCCGCCGCGCAATCCGCGCAGAGTAAGCGTATCCCAGAGGGCGTGAATTAAAGCCTTGGGGTCAATGCCGAAATGTTTTTTAAATCTCTTGTCCTCAACCGCTATCACGGCATTTTGAAGGGGGACCGGGATTTCATCTAGGGCGGAGGGATCGCGCCTAACCTTGTTAGGACCTGAAATTTCTTCAGCCAGCTCGGGCTCCAGCATCACCCTGCCCAAAACTTCGCCCGAAGAAGAACGTATTTCCCATAATCCGTTTTCAGCCGAAAGCGAGGCAAGAAGAGGCTCATGGCGCGCAGGCGGAGTCTGGAAACCGCGCAGGTATATATCAAGGAGCGGGGGAGCCCATGAATATTCGCCGGGGGACTGCGGCGGCTGAGCGCGGCGGTAACCAAGGCGTTTGAGCCGCGAGAGAAGGCCGGGCCATGCCGCTGGAGCGCCCCGCTTAATCTC
This sequence comes from uncultured Elusimicrobiales bacterium, assembly GCA_964520045.1. GTDB lineage: Bacteria > Elusimicrobiota > Elusimicrobia > Elusimicrobiales > CAZFMJ01 > CAZFMJ01. The sequence goes on from CAZFMJ010000001.1 coordinate 25,659, forward strand.
ATAAGGAGCTGAATATATTCTGGTGGAGAACGCCACTCCAAGACCTCCCGGAACAAGCCGGGAAAGCCCGTGTTCGGCGAACAGCGCAGTCAGCGCCGCCGCGGCGGCGAATAAAACCGCGGCCGCAACGGCCAGATGCGCTATGGTTTTTTTATTTACGGTGTTCAGCATGTAATATAATACCGGCGGGTCCGGACTGCTCGGAAGTTTTCTCTGTTCTTTTTTAGGCTTAGTAGTTAACTATTATGGCTACGCCTGTAGCAGTATCCATTTTTTTGGCGCTGCGGCTTCATGGGCCATGGCCGAAACGGCAACGCATACCAAAATAGACGATATTAAAATTTTTT
>CAZFMJ010000001.1:26015-45106 GCA_964520045.1 uncultured Elusimicrobiales bacterium
TATCTCTTTATATTTTTTCTCCCGAAAGTTCCAGCCATTTATCTCTGAAGTCTTCGGGAATGGGCGCTTCCACCGAGGTTTTTCTGCCCGTGCCGGGATGCGTGAAAATTATTTTTTTAGAATGAAGCATCAGTCTGCAGGAATCCCTCATTTTTGAGTAGGAATTGTCGCCTATCACCGGATGCCCGATCCATGCAAGGTGCACTCTAATCTGGTTTGTCCTTCCTGTTTTAGGATAAAGCTCAAGGAGCGAAACCCCTCTTTTCCTTGATAAAACTTTATAGTGCGTAAGCGACTGTCTTCCCACGCCGGACACTCTTATTCTTTTTGAACCCTGAGCTCTGCCCAGGGGGGCTTCTATGATGCCGGTGTTGTTTTTTACCTCTCCGTGCACGGCTCCGATATAAATCTTTTCGGTTTTTCTGTCATGAAACTGTTTAAGAAGAATTTCCTGAGCGCCGGGCGTTTTGGCTATAAGCATTGCTCCGCTTGTGCCTCTGTCAAGCCTGTGCACCAGCCCCATGCGCGTCGCTCCGGATGCGGTTATTTCGGGGCGGCACGAAAGAATCATTGAAACCAGAGTATGCTCGCCCGCAAAGGATGCCTCGGGCGCAGTTTCCCAGCAGGGGCTTAACGGATGGATGAGCAGGCCGGAGGGCTTTGAAATAGCCAAAAGGCTTTTGTCTTCGCGCAGTATCCATGATTCAAGGGGCGTTCCGTTGTCTGAAGGCGCCTGCGGCCATTTGATTTCTATTTTACTTCCTGCAGACAGCATAACCGCCGGCTTGGACTTTTTCCCGTTTATCGTTACATTGCCGTTTACAATAAGTTTTTTCAGATATTCCCGTGAATATTGGGGATATTTCGCGGCCAGAAAAACATCCAGCCTTGAATGTCCGTCCTGAAATTCAATTATTTCGTCCATGACTTTTTTATCCTATATGCCGCGGCGGCCAGCGTAAGACATACTATCATAATTGAGATAAACTGTCCCTGCGACAGGCCTGAAATATACGCGCCTCTGTCGTCTCCGCGGAAAAATTCCGCAAAAAATCTAATAATGCCGTATCCCGCGGCATAAGCCAGAATTACATATCCCGGTTTTATTTTGTTTTTCTGTGAGGAGACAAGCATGAGGTGAAGAATCAAAAATAGCGCCAGATTGCCCGCGGATTCATATAACTGCGCCGGATGAAGGGGAATCCCCAGATATTTTTTGTCCACCAGACAGTAAGGATTCGTGAAGGCAACAGCCCACGGCGCGCAAGATGGCAGGCCGTAGCAGCAGCCCGCCATAAAACAGCCCAGTCTGCCTATTGAATGTCCCAGGGCTATGGCGGGGGCGGCGCAATCGGCTGTTTTAGAGAAGGAAATGGATTCTTTCCTGCAGTATAAAGCGCCCGCAATGCAGGCGCCGATGAATCCGCCGTAAAACACAAAACCGTAGCGGAAACTCAAAACGGCGTTTAAAATAACCTTAAAAAAACCGGTTCCGAGCGAATCATGAAATACCGCCACATAGAGAATTTTTCCGCCGAGCACCGCGCCTATAAAAAGCGACAGAACGAAATCCCAGAAGTTATTATCAAGGATGCCGGCGCCGCGCATGCTGCGCTTAAGATAAATGATGGCGGCGGCATATCCGGCCGCGGTAAATATTCCGTAAGCCGCTATTTCCAATCCGCCGATATGAAAAAAAATAGGATGCATAGTATTAAGAAGGTAGACGGGAGATGGTAGAAGGTAGACGGTAAAACAAATCAAGAAGAAGATAAATTATAGCCGATAAAAAGTATAACAAACTGGTTATTTGCCTTCTACCATCTTTTGTCCATCCTTTTTATGTTGTTTGCCGTCTAAAACAGTCCTTTCCGCCGCATAGCCGGCGAGATCTCTCCCTCTGCTGAAAGCAGAGAGGCGGAAAAAGCGAGTTTGGGGCGGTCCATTCTCATGACTTTAATGAAAAAAATGGACCGTCTACCGTTTCCCATCTACCTTCTCCCGTATATATGTTATTGCGCCGGTAAAATCGTACAGATATTTTGTCCGTATCTTGTTTTTACGGCACAGCAATAACAGCTTTCTTCTTGAAAAAACTATATCCGCGCAGTCCGCGGCCTTAAAATCGCTGGTTCCGTCCCCGAAAAATATGACTTTGAACCCCTTTTTCTGAAAGGCTTTGACGCGCGAAGCCTTAAAATCCTCAAGCGTGCATTTTTTAAGAAAAGGATAAGAGGCCTTTATCCCTCCCGATCTCAGCCAGCGGGCTGTTCCGAAAAAAAACGGCCGGCCTTTTATTTTCCACTTTTTCAACAGCGGCTTTGCGTAGATATCCAATCCTCCGCTCACTATCTCGAAAGGAATTCTTTTTTTTCCGCATAATTTCAAAAAAGAGCCGAATCCCGCCCGCAGTCTTGACGTTTTCAGCACAAATTTCCTGATTTCCCCGGGTCCTGTGTTCAGCCTGCCGAATACTTCTTCCATCCATTCTTCAACTTTGACCCCGGGGCGATAGGAATTGCGCACTTCAACGGCGTCCGCGGCTCCGAAGTGCAGGGTTATAGCGTCGCCTATATCGAAAGTGGTGATCGTATCGTCAAAATCGCTTACAACCGCCCATTTTTCGTTTAATGGTTCCATTAAAATATTCTTTTTTTCAAAGCCATGTAAGGATTGTGCTTAATTTCCGATTCTATGGTGGAATACGGCTTATCCGAATAGGCATGGCCGGGATATACCGTCGTATCAGGAGGAAGGCGCGAAAGTTTAAGAAGGCTTTCCTTCATTTTCTCCGGATCGGAGCCGGGAAGGTCGACGCGCCCGCATCCGCCTATAAAAAGGGTGTCTCCGGTAAAGATATTTTTACCCGACAGCAGACAGCATGAGCCGGGAGTATGTCCCGGAGTGTGCATCGTTTCTATTTCAATGCCGCCTATGCGTATTTTTTCTCCGTCTTTGAGCGGGCGTGTTTTTATGCGGCCGCCCAGCATGTACGCGTCGTCTTTATGCATATATACAGGGACGGGGCGGTTTCCCAATAATTTATCCGCGGCGTTTACATGGTCAAAGTGGCCGTGCGTGAGAATTATTCCGTCTATCGCCATGCCCGCCTCGGCCGCTGTTTCCAAAATGATTTCGGCATGCCAGCCCGGGTCTATAACCGCGCATAAACCCGATGCGCCGTCGCCCAGCAGATAGACATAATTGCCCATTTCGCCGAGCTTAATTTGTTTTATTGTCATTGGTTTCGGGCGCGGGAGGGGGAAAGCGGTATTCTATTTCGCCTCGTTTCACAAGCCCCAGCTGTTTTCTTGCGGCTTTTTCAATGTATTCGTCTTTGGTGCTTAAAAGCTCAATTTCCTTCTTAAGATTTTCCTGTTCATTTTTTAGTTCGCAATGCCGCTGATTTAATTTCTTTAAATCAATATAATTACGAAAAAGATCGCGGACTCCGTGGCTGGAATAAAGGAAAAAAAGACCCGCCGCGATCAGGGCATATTTTATTATTTTCATAAATATTCTGAAGACGGTAAGCGGGAGACGGTAAACGGTAGAAGGTAAAACTGGACGGAATAGAAAAACATAAAAATCTTTTTGATTTTTTGTAACCGTCTTCCGTCTACCATCTACCGTTTACCCTCTTATTATACGGCGCAGGATGCCTTTTTTATGCGGAAAGCGGTGTTTTTCGCATAGCGCGCCTTTTTGCCCAATTCTCCTTCTATGCGCATAAGCTGATTATATTTGCACAGCCGTTCCGACCTGCAGGGAGCGCCTGTTTTTATCGCTCCGGCATTGGTCGCTACGGCGAGGTCGGCTATAAATGAATCTTCGGTTTCTCCGGAACGGTGAGATATTACCGCTGCATAGCCCGCCTTATGAGCTTTCTGTATTACATTGATGGTTTCGGTTACGCTGCCTATCTGGTTTAGCTTTATCAGTATCGCGTTGGCCGCTCCCGAGGCGATCCCCCGCTCAAGCCTTTGCGGATTTGTCACAAAAATATCGTCTCCCACTATCCTCATTTTTGAACCCAGTTTTCCGGTAAGATACCGCCAGCCGTCCCAATCATCTTCCGCAAGAGGATCCTCATAAGATATTACCGGATATTTATCCGCCCACACGGCGTATCTGGATGTCATTTCCCTTGCGTCCAGCGGCGAGTTTTCAAACTGATATTTTCCGTCTTTGTAAAATTCGCTTGCCGCGGAATCAAGGGCGATGGAAATCTTTCCCGAATCGTATCCGGCTCCGTTTATGGCTTCCATGATCGTTTTGAGCACTTCGTCATGGCGCGGTATTTTGGGGGCGAACCCGCCCTCGTCGCCCACTGAAACCGTATATCCCTTTTTTGCGATTATTGATTTCAGCGTATGATAAACTTCGCAGGCCATGCGCATGGCTTCCGAAAAACTTGAAGCCCCCGCCGGAACTATCATGAATTCCTGAACATCGATTCCGCTGTCCGCGTGTTTGCCTCCGTTTATGATGTTAAGCATGGGGGCCGGCAGAAGGTAATCCCGGCTTTTCAACCCGTAGGCTTTGCGCAGATATTCATAAAGGGGAAGACGGTAAGAAACCGCTCCGGCCCGGCATGCGGCCATGGAAACCGCGAGTATCGCGTTGGCTCCTAATTTAGATTTGGAGGCTGTCGCGTCGGCGGCCAGCATTATTTCGTCTAGTCTGGCGGGCTCGTCCGCTTTGAGACCGGCGAGCCGGGGGGCGATATATTTATGGATATTGTTCACAGCCTTGGTTACGCCCTTGCCCTTATACCTTGCGCCTCCGTCGCGCAGTTCCAGAGCCTCATGAGTGCCCGTCGAAGCTCCGCTGGGCACGGCCGCTCTTCCTATCGAACCGTCGGCAAGCAGAATATCCGCTTCCACCGTCGGAAATCCCCTTGAATCAAGTATTTCCCTGGCTGAGATCTTTTTTATTTTAGTGTTCATTTTTTTCTCCCATCATTTATATGCTCCCAATATTTTCCTGCTCTCTTTCACCAGCGCGTCGAATTTCAGCCGCGTTCTGGCTTCCACATATATCCGCACTACCGGTTCCGTGCCTGAAGGCCGCAGTCCCAGCCAGCTTCCGTCGCGCATGATAAACTTGAAGCCGTCCGTATGGTCTATCCTCCATACGGAGCTGCCCGCCAGGTCCAGCGGGGGCTTGTGTTTCAGACGGCTGTTTATTTCAGACATATTCATGCCGTTTTCAACGCGGAAATTAAACCGGGCGTTTATAAAGTCCCCGGCTTTTTTATGGAGCCGGCGCCGTATCTCCGCAAGCGGTTTTTTTTCAAACGCCGTCATTTCCGCGATAAGAAGGCAGGCCAGGATTCCGTCTTTTTCCGGCACATGCCCCATTATTGAAAGTCCGCCTGATTCCTCCCCGCCTATGAGATATTGGCCGGTTCTGAGCAGATCCCCGATATATTTAAATCCCACGGCTGTTTCCCTTACCTCGAGATTATAAAGTTTGGCGACCGCGTCGGCAAAATGCGAAGTCATGAGGCTTCTGCATACTTTGCCCGACATCCCTTTGTTTTTTGCAAGATGCTCGACGAGAAGACCGAGCGCTTCATTGGGGGATATCCATGTTCCCTCGGAGTCTATTATGCCGAATCTGTCCGCGTCTCCGTCGCAGGCCAGGCCTATGTCAAGTTTTTTTTGAAGCACGAGCCCGCGCAGTTCTTTGAGATTGTCTTCGCTTGTGTCGGGAGAGCTTCCTCCGAAAAGCACGTCGCGCTCTTCGTGCAGGCCGAAAGCCGAAACTCCGGCCGCTTCAAGGAAAGGCCGCAGATATGACCGCGCCGTGCCGTAAACCGAATCCACGGCGATTTTGAGCCCCGCCTGTTTTATTTTTTTCAGATCCAGCAGCGAAGCAAGCTGTTTGAGATAGTCGGATTGAAAATCGCGCAGTTCCACAAGGCCGTTGTCGATCGCCGTCTGCAAAGGCATGCGTTTTGCCGCCGTGGTCTGATTGAGGTTGAAAAGGTTTATTTCTATATCGTCGGTAATCGACGGTATCGCGGGGCCGCCCCAGAAAGGCGTCCATTTGAATCCGTTGTAGTGCGGCGGGTTGTGGCTTGCCGTTATCGTTATTCCCCCCACGGCGCGGTTTTTTATCACCGTCCATGCCACCGCCGGAGTGGGGGCTTCCGTCTTGGAGAGCAGCGCCGTTATGCCTTCCGACGCCAGTCCTTCGGCGGTTTCGCGGGCGAAGTCCTCCGACATGTATCTTGTGTCATAGCCTACTACGACCAGCGGCATTTTAGGAAAACAGCCGCAGTTTTTCAGCCAGCGTCTGTATTCCTCGCCGTGAAAGCCGTATTCGTGATTGTTCTTTACATGCGCCGCAACGGCGTGTGTAACTTTAAGCAGATTAGCGGAAGTGAAATCCTCAGCGATAACCGCGCGCCATCCTGAAGTGCCGAATTTTATATTTGCCATAGAACGCAATATACTAAAAAAACCCCTATGGAATAAAGCGGTATTTTCGTACAATATATGCAGCTGTCCAATTATGGATGGGATCCGGAAGCCGTAATTCAGAATTAGCCGTGGCTTCTGACTCCCGGCTGTCAGTATTCCTCAGCCCTACTCGCTTGTCAGATTTTCAGGAGACAAACGCCATGATAAGAAAAACAGCCGTGTGCGCCGCGTTTATGTTTACTTGCTGGACTGCGGCGGCTTATGAAGGTCTTTCCACAGTCCAATTAATTAAAGAAATGTTGTCGCAGAATTCATGGAGCGGTGTTCCTGCATATGCTTTTGCGGATTTGGCGCTCCTGCCGGTGAATGTCCAGCCTTCTGCCGCCGATAATTCAGCGCAAAAAGAGTGGACCGTCATGGTTTTTATGAACGCAAAAAATAATCTTGCGCAGTTCGCTTTCCGCGATATCAATGAGATGGAGGCGGCTTCCGCGGATAAGCTGAGCGTGCTGGTGGAACTGGGGATTAAGGAAGGCGCAAAACGCTATAAAATAGAGCGCGACTACAACTATGGCGCGGTAACTTCGCCCGTTCTACTGGAGGACAGCAATGCGGATATGGGCGACTACAACCGCGTGGCTGAGTTTGTGAGCTGGGCGCGGCAGAATTACCCCGCCAAACGGTATATGCTGATTTTGTGGAATCATGGTTTCGGCTGGCTGGACCCGAAGATAAAGGTGGAGGCGTCCGATGATGAGGCCGAAAAATATGTCTCCGCAAGAGGCGTTTCATTTGACGACGAGACCAAAAATTATATTACCACTCCGCAGCTGGCCGAAATGTTCAAAAAGATCGGCAGGCTTGACTATTTTGCCACCAACGCCTGTCTTATGCAGATGGTTGAAGTGATATATCAGGCCAGGGGCAGTGTGGACGTCATCAGCGGTTCCGAGGATTTCATGCTTGGGGACGGCTATGATTATGTCAGTCTGCTTTCCCTCATTAACAATAATGCCTCCGCTCCGGCAGAAAAAATAGGGGAGCTGTTCTTGGAGAGCTATTATAAATCTTACCACGGAATACCTGATCTCCCTTTGGCATATTCAGCTGTGAGAGTGTCCGCTCTGGATTCCCTGTCGCAGGCGCTGGGCAGGTGGGCGGCGGCGGTGAAAGCCGAAAACGAAAAAGAAGCCGTAAAAAAAGCCGTAGCCGGCGCGGTGCGTTTCTATATATCCGATAAAGATCCCGAAAAGGAGCTGACTCCTTATACCGATTTATACGATTTTATAAAGATAACTTCCCTAAATGCCGCCAGCCGGAATGTGAGAGAGCTGGGATTTTTGGTTCGGGATTACATAAACAGCAGGGTAATAATTAGGAAATGGAGTTCAGGCGAGTATTTAGACGCCGGTGGTCTTTCGGTGCAGACTGTTTCAAAAGGCAGGGTTCCCGACGGCTTCTACGATCATTTTCTTACCAATTACGACGATCTGCCCTTTGCCAAGGACTCCGGCTGGGGCGAATTCATCAAATGGCTTGAAAGTGTAAAATAACCAGCCAGAAATCAGAAGTCAGAATTCAGGAGTCAGAATGAGGAAGATGAGAACAGGACCATGAGAGAGAAAGGTGCGGCTGTTGCTTTGCCTGAAGCGGAATACGCCGGAGTTTCATATGCGAATTGTCCGTCAACCGCTATTTTATATATGCCCGCGGGAAGCTTAAATTCCGCTTTTTCTTTCCCCGGGTTTATAAGTACTACAATTTTTTCCCATCGGTCTCCGGCGTCTTTTCCGTCAAGAGTATACGCTATGCACGGGGGGGATACCGGCAGTCCCATCTCCTCGTAGAATTTAAGGTTCCGCCTCACCTGCGCCGCCGTCTTCATGCGGAAAGCGGGATGTTGTTTGCGCAGTTTTATCAGACCCCGGTAATATTCGAATACGTCGTAGTTGATTTTTTTTAAGGTCCAATCCAGCATATTTATCGAATCAGGCAGATTATACGAATTGCTCTCGCCGTTCTTTGTGCGCAGAAATTCCTCGCCTGAATGCAGAAAGGGCAGTCCCTGCGACGTGAGTATGACGGCATTGGCAAGTTTGTCCATGCTTTTTCTCTGGCTTAAGGTCGTTTCTTCTCCGGATGAAAGCGTTATCCTGTCCCAGAGCGTGTGATTGTCGTGGCAGCTTACATAATTTATCGTTTCAAGGGGAGAATCCGCGAAATCGTCGATGCTTCCCTTTATTCCGGCCATTACTTTATCCCTGTTCAATCCGGCCTGCGCATATCCCTTTGACATGTCAAAGACTCCGCCCTTTAATGCATCGCGGAAAGTATCGTTAAAAACTGCAAAGCCCATCGAGCGCTGGGCGCCCTTTCTCAGCGGCTGTATCGGGGTTTCTCCCGCGGTCCACGGTTCTCCGTAAACCAGAATATGAGGGTTTATTTTTTTCAGCTCCGACAAAGCCGTTTTTATCGTTTCCATGTCTATGAGTCCCATAAGATCAAATCTGAAGCCGTCTATTTTGTATTCGCGCGCCCAGTATTTAAGGCTGTCGATAAGAAATTTTTTTCCCATCGGCGATTCGCTTCTGAACTCATTTCCGCATCCCGAGCCGTTATATAAGGAACCGTCGGGCTTTTGCCTGTAGTAATATGTTCCGGCCATGGCGCCAAGTCCGAAGACCTTGTCCGGAGGTATTTCCGCCGTGTGGTTATACACTACATCCATTACGGCTTTGATTCCCTTTTTGTGCAGTGCGCTTATAAGATATTTCAGTTCTTCAACGCGCGAATTGTCATAAGTGCGCGTGGCATACCAACCTTCGGGGGAATTGAAATGAACCGGCATATAGCCCCAGCTGTAGGAATTGGAATTTTCATCGTTTTCAAAATCCTGTCCCGGCAGAAAATGCACGGTATTGATGCCGAGTTCCACAAGATGGTCAAGCCCTGTGGAAATATCGGCATATTTCTCGTGGCGGGCGCTTTCCTGCGCGGCTCCCGCATATTTGCCTTTGTGTTTTATTCCTGAGAGCGGGTCTATGGTGAAGTCGCGCAGATGCATCTCATATATCACGGTCTCGGAGACGTCGAATAACGGCGGGTTTTCAACATAAGAGTCCGAGACCGTTATGAGTCCTTTGCCGTCATGCGCGGTATTGCATCTCGAATAAGGGTCTATCCCCTCAAATACCGCGCCTTCGCGCTTGATTCTGAGCCTGTAATATTTCCCTTTAAGGTTTTTATCCGTCTTGTATTCCCAGACGCCAGCGCCGGCGTGCGTCATGGGCAGTTCCTGCTCCGAGCCGGAGTCATGGGCGTCATAAAGCAGAACATAAGCTTCGCAGGCGGACGGGGCGAACACGCGTATAGTTGTCGCGCCGTTTTCTATGATCGCTCCCAGACGTTCTTTGCTTTGAAAGTAAGCCGAATCCATAATCCTGCCCGGAAAAATAGGTTTTGCGCCCAGGTCTTTGATGTTTAGGATCCAGTTCCCTTTGTTTATTTCCATAAAGTCCAAAGATTGTCCGGGGGCGAAGAAAAGAGAAACTACGGTTCCTTTCGAAGGATAGCCGCAAAATTCCACCGCATCTATTTTTATCTTTCCCTGGGGAGTGTTTATAAAGGCCGGATGCGCGGTAAAAAAATCACGGCTTACTTTTTTTGAAAGCAGAACTGAAATTTCACCCGCGCCGTCCAGCTTTACGGAGGCGATGGACAGGGGGGAGCCCGGGTATGAGGAGTATATTTTGGGGTCGTCCTGCCTTATAAAAATTTCCGCTGATTTGATTTCGGGGCCGTAAAACCTGTCGGGGCCGTCTTTATCTTCCCAATCCCCGTATTTCGGCAAAAGGCCGATTTTTTTGCCGGCCAGCCCCAGTTTGGAATAGTTTATCTCGAAAATCAGGCCGTGTTCGTCAAGATTTAACGCCGGCAGTTCAATGCCTTCCTTTTTGTCGGTTTCATTCCATGCCCAGAGCGTCCAGTCTTTATAGATGTTTTCAGCCCGGCTGTAATGCACCGTGAGTTTTTCCTGAGCACAAAGATTTTGTTCAAAATTCATAAAAAATCCCGTGACGAGCAGTAACAATATCAACTACTTTTTCCTTACATTAGGGTTTATCAAATTTACGTATTCTTTTTCGCAGCCGAACGCCTGCGCGGTTATCCTGCCTACTTCAGTGAGATTTCCGTCTTTTTGTATTTTTATTCCGCCCATATTTACGCCGAAACCTATTCGTTCGGCTATAAGCGGAAGCGGCTCTTTGCTGTGATAGCCGTAATCCGGCTCATGGCGCATCCCGTGGTCCGCCGTGATTATAAGCAGGTCTCCTCTGCCCATATTTTCTTCAAACAGCGGAAGAAATCTGTCTGTTTCCTCAATGCATTTAACCGCGCCGTTTATATCTTTTGTGTGGCCGTAAAGACTGTCCGTGTCTACAAGATTTGCGAATATAAAAGTTCCGTTGGGCCGGTAAAGTTTTTTTGAAGCTATGAGGGCGTTGAATGTCCCCTGCAGGGAATAGGGGTTTGTGTCTTTCTTTTTAGGATGCGCGAATCTGAGTTTAAGCGAAGGGTCGAGAAAGCCCGCGTCTGAAATTTTTATTTTTTCATGATAAACGGTGTTTACTAAATCTCCTGTTTTGCCCACCGCTGTCGTCCACACATTTCTTGAATAAAGCAGGTCGACGATGGTTTTCTGCTTCAACGGAAACACGGCGTCATGCCTGTTGGAAGTGCGTATTATTTCACCCGAGGGAGTTTTTATATATGCGCGGGCAATGGCTCTTGTGACCGGTATGCGCATTTCCATGGCAAGGGCAAAAGCAGAGTCCGCTATGGCATGCTGTTCTTTTACCGGAATAACGGCTTCGTTCATGGCAACCTGCACAAGGGGATCGCATTTGCTGGCGTAGACTATCGGATAGCCTGTTTTTTCATGCTCGGCGGCATTCAGTTCAATGGCTTCCATTCCTCCCGCCATTTTGTTGAAAATAGTTTTTTTGCCTATCTTTTTTTCCAGCGCGGATATGTATTTTTTGGGAAAACCGTTTGGAAAGAGTTCGTAGCCGTTCGGGTCTATTACTCCGGCCATTTCCCTGTGGCCTATGACGCTGTCGGCTGATTCAGACGCCTGATACAGCCTGCAGGCCTGACTTTTACCTAAATCTCCGCCGAGCAGAGGGGTAAACCGTTTGTCCAGTATTCTGGGCAGTCCGAGACGCGAAAGATTCGGAAAACGCGGTTTTTTATGATAGTTGTCAAGCAGGTATTCAAGCGTCGACACTCCGACCGCGTCCAGAACAAGAACGACGACAGTTACATTGCGCATGTATATAGTTTAACAAAAAAGACCGTATAAAAAAATGATAGACCAAAGTAAAAACGCACTGACGGAAATTTAGTATATAATGCTGGTTTTTATTTCCTTCCGCTGCTTCCTTTGCCTGCTTTGCCTCTGTTGCCGATGTATTTAGCGGAGGTCGATGACATCAAGAAGGCCGGGGCCTGTTGAGATGAGGCTGAGTTTCGGATTGGGATGGATTTTGCCCAAGTCTTTTATTTTTTCAATGAATTCTCTTGCAAGAGGAGGAAATTGCTCCGTATTTTTTGCGGTTTTGTCCGCGCCGAGCAAATCTATATGCGTTATCGCAAGTTTAGTGGCTGAATTGATTATCACGGCTCTTTTTGCAGTTTCCGTTTCAAAACCGCCGATTCTTCTTAAGCGTCCGCTTACGCTTCCCACTTCCCTGCCTTCCGTATGATATTTTTTAAGAGATTGGGAATCTTTGTTTTCGCTTTCAAGCGGACCGGGGCCCGTTCTTGTCACATACGGCTTGAACACGCAGTAAACATCGCGCACGTATTTGGGGCCTAAGCCGGCTTCTCCCATGAAAGTGGAGGCGGTCGTGTCTCTTGATGTAACAAACGGATATTCGCCGTGCAGAAGAGAAAGTTTCATGCCCTGCGTGCCTTCAAGAAGTATGTCCTGTCCGTCCGCAAGCGCGGAGTTCATCGTCTCCGGAGCGTCTTGTATAAACTTAGAAAGGAGAGGTTCGTCTTTGGCGAATTTTATCTCGTCCTTGCGGTCTATGCGCTCGCGCACGGCTTCGCCGAGTCCCGTTCCCACGCTGCCTACTTTCTGCATCATGCGGGGATCTTTTCTTTCCGCTTCCGTGTGGCGCGGCTCTATAATTACGGCATGAGGGTCTATAATAAGCCGGTTTTCCGTGCCTGTTAATTCTATTTCCTTCAAAAGCCAGTCGGTTATAATATAAGCGCCGGCGGCAAGTATAAGTTTGGAGTCCGGATTTACAAATCCCGAGGGAATGGTTTTAAGAGTATATATCTTGTCATTGAAAAATACGGTATGGCCGGCATTAGGGCCGCCTACCCGCACGCAATAAGAGTATTTGCCGGTATGCGAAAGAAAAGCCGCTATTTTACCCTTTCCCTCGTCTCCGGCCTGTCCGCCTACTATTATATCCACTGGCATAAAATATCGCTCCTTTAACTTTTTACAGTGCAGGATTGGCCAAAATAACGGCAAAGAAACTTCACACCGCAAAGGCGCAGAGTGCGCAGAGATGACGCGGAGGGTTGCAAGATGAGTAGATTACTTGTTTCCAATTATAACGAGTTCTTTGCGTCCTCCGCGTCTCTGCGGTTAATTTGACGGTTCGCTAATTTTTCTGCAAGTCCCGTGTAGTTCTGCGGAGAAAGTTTTTTAAGTTCATTTTTTGCATTTCGGGATATGTCCATGCCGTCTATGAAGCTATGCAGTTCGCATGCCGTTGTTTTCCGGCCTCTTGTCAGGTCTTTGAGCTTTTCATAGGCGTATTTGACCTTTTCCCTGCGCAGTATCGTTTGTATTCCTTCGGCGGTAATCTCCGGATGGCTGTTGAGTTCATCCATGGCCGCCGCCGTATCGGGAGCTGTTTTGGAAAGTCCTTCAAGTATCGACTCGTATGCAATAAGGCAGTGGCTCAATGCCGTTCCGAAATTCCTTTCTACGGTTGAGTCTGAAAGGTCGCGCTGTAGTCTTGATACGGGAAGTTTTGCCGAAAAAAAACCGAAAAGGCTGTTAGCCATGCCAAGATTGCCTTCCGCATTTTCAAAGTTTATCGGATTTATTTTCTGCGGCATAGTAGAAGAGCCTATTTCGCCTTTTTGCGCTTTCTGTTTCATAAGGCCGCAGCTGATATAGCGCCACATATCCTGGCAGAAATCCAGGAGAATCATATTGCTTCTCCGGAGATTGTCGAAAATTTCGGCATAATTGTCATGGGGCTCTATCTGCGTGGTGAATAGATTGGGCGCAAGCGGCATTTCAAGTTTTCCGCCCAGTCCGCTGATGAATTTTTTTGTGAATTTTATCCAGTCGACGCCGGGATATGCGGCAAAATGGGCGTTGTAATTTCCGGATGCGCCGTTTAATTTGGCGAGTATTTCCGCGTTTTCAAGCTGTAATATCTGGCGCTTGAGCCTTTCGGCGAATACCCTGAATTCCTTTCCGAAAGTGGTGGGCACGGCCGGTTGTCCGTGGGTTCTGGCAAGCAGGGCGGAGCCCGCGAACTCGCGGGATGCCTTTTCAAGCCGCGACAAAATCTTTTTCTGGCAGGGCAGGATGACTTTGCGCAGAGCCCGGCTTAAGGCCACGGCATAGGCGATATTGTTTATGTCTTCGGATGTGAGGCTGAAATGCACCCATTCCGCGCAGTCCTTCAGAGAGGAATTAAGGAGCCTGCCTTTGATAAAATACTCAACCGCTTTCACGTCATGCTTTGTGGGGGGGATATTTTTTGCGCCCTTTGTTTCCAGCTGTTTAATTAAAACCGCGTCATTGTCTGAAACGGCATGAAGGCCGGAAAGTAATTTTTTCTCCGGCGCGGTAAACCTGCGCAGTCCTAATCCGCTGGTTTCGGATAGGCAGAGAAGGTATCTGCATTCTACGAGCACGCGCAGGCTCATAAGCGCTTTTTCGCTGAAACAGCAGGACAGAGGCTGCGTTATGCTCTGATATCTTCCGTCAACCGGGCTTATGGAATTTAATGCGCACATAGATTTCTTATTACATTATAACTATTTTTCAGCAATAAATATGAAATACCGCCCTACTATAATCATATCGCATACACTATTTCGGAGGTTTTATTATGGCTAATCCATGGGAAGACGCTTCTTTTAACGAACAGACTATACCCGATGTGGAAACGGCGCGTCTTGCTTTGCGCTGGTCGCTTGACCGCATACGCGGTCTGCAGGACGAGACCGTTCATCTCAGGCAGAGTATGCAGGATAAGAGCAGCCAGATAGCGTTTCTTGATAATCAGATAAAAAATAAGGCCGCGGAACTCGATCGGCTTATACGCAGTCATCAGGAAGAGACCCAGAGCCGCAGGGATTCTATTGAACAGCAGTTTAAGAGCCGTCTTGAAAGGCTGGGTTTGAGGGAAAAGGAACTGGAAGACAGAACCGCCCAGCTGGAGCAGTCTTACAGGACAAGGGAAGACGAGATGATGGCCCAGTTCCAGAAAAAATCGGAAGAGCTCCGCTCTAAATGGGCCACTGTGGAGACCGAGCTCTGGCAGGCCCGGCAGGAGAATCTTTTCAAACAGCAGGAAATAGAGAAAACCTACCGGTCTGCGCTTGAAGATGAAAAGCGCAGAATAGAGGAGAGTTTTTCCAATTTTAAGGTTTCGCTTGAAAAGGATTATAAAGCGAGGGTGGAGGAACTGGAACGCAGGGAAAAGACGATTAACGAAGAGATGAAAAAGCAGGAGGCAATGCTTAAATGGGCAAAGGCCAGCTGGCAGAATGACGCTGAAGCAAGGGAAAGGGAGCTGAAAAACAAAGAGCTTGCCCTTGAAAAACAGCGCATGGAAAAAGAAAATGAAATACAGGCTCTTAAGCTTGCCGCGGGAAGCCTTGAACGCCGTATCGAGGAATTTCCGGAGGCGCTGAAAAAACGCGACGCGGATATAGACAGATACCGCGGCGCGCTTGAAAGCCTTGAAGGTGTGGTAAAATCCCTTGAAAACGAAAAACAGGGTCTCCGGAAAGAATTCTCCGCAAGGGAAGAAGAGCTTCAGGCGCAGATCGCGCAGGCCAAAGCCAGATCTTCGGAAATAGAATCCCAAATCCCCCCAAAGCTTAAAATCGCGGTGGAACACGAAAAAAACAGATACCGGGAACAGCTTGACGCCGAGGTCAGGAGGTATCAGGAGGATCTGCAGTACAGGATCGACGAAATAAAACATCTTGAGACGGCCATGAAAACCCTTGACGGCATGGTAAAGAGCCTTGAAGCCGAAAGGAAAATTCTTTCCGAAAAAAACGAGCAGCTGCGCGTTCAGCGCGAATCCAAAGCGGAGGAGAGCGTTCTGAGGGAAAAACAGCTGGAATCCGAATATGCGGTGAGGCTGAAAGTGGAATTGGAAAGAAATAACAAGCGCATGCAGGAGGAATCGCAGGCAAAAGAGACGGAGTACAAGGAAAGCCTCAAATACAAAGCCGATGAGATAAGCAATCTTAAGGGCGTCATAGAGAGCCTTGAGGCCGGAAAGCTGAATCTTCAGGACGATGTGGCGCAGGCGCGCAAGACTGCCGACGAGCTTCGAAAAAAACATGAGGAGGAATTGACTCTCGCGCTGGAAAGGGACCGGTTGGTTTATGAAAGAAGGTTCGCCGAGGAAGCGGAGAAGAACAGGGCGCTTAATGACAGGCTCAAGGAGAAAATAAGCAAGCTAGGCGAGGCTGAAATTGAATTTACAAACAGGCTTAATCAGGCTCTTGCTCAGGAGCGCCAGCGCTGGCAGAATGATTTCGACAAACAGTCTCATAGTTTTTATTCCATGGTGAAGCAGAAGGACGCGGAGCTGGCGGGCTTAAAGGCTCAGTCGGAGACTTTTGAAGAGGAAAAAAGGCGCGTAATCGACGAAGAAAGGCTCAGAGGCAGGCAGCAGCTTGAAGACGCGGCTTGCGCCGCGGCTGAAGAGCTCAAGCGCAGGGCGGAAACTGTTAATTCGCTGAAAAAAGAGCTGGCTGAGCTTGAATCCGGAAAACATCTGCTTTTATCGCGCTATGCTTCACAGCAGGCCCAGCAGGAAAAAGCATTTGCGGAGGAACTGCGCTCCAAAGATGCGGAGATAGCGCGGTTAAAGGCATTGGGCGACAATTTGGCGGCTGAAAACGAGCAGAATATGCAGTTGTCCATGCGCGGTTTCACCTCCGAAAAAGAGGAACTGGAGCGGGAAATAACAGGACTTGCCGAAAAATATGCCAGAGCGGAAAGCTCTTTTCAGGAAAGACTTCAGACTGCGCTCAAGGAAGAGGCGGAAAGGTTCAGCCGTCTTCTTGAGGATAAAAACAGGCGGATAAAGGAATTTGAAGAGCAGAGGGAATCAGAAGGGCAGTCATATAGCCGGGATATTGAAGACGCAAAACAGAGCGCGAGGGAAGTTTCGGCAAAAGCGGAGGAACTGCGCCGGACCGGCGAAGATAAAAATCTCAAGCTGGCGGCTCTGCAGGCGTGCGTCGAGGGGCTTGAAAAGAAGAGTATCGAAGACAGAACCATGTTTAAGCAGGAAATAAAAGCGCGGGAAGACGATTTTGCCGAAATGCAGGCGCAGACTCAGGAGCTCAGGATGGAACTTTCCAATGCTCAGGAGGAAAAAAACCGCCTGCTTATCGAGATAAAGGCGCTTAACGATGAAAAGCGGGCGGTTATAGAAATACAGAAGCAGATGTCGGCCGCCAGCGATAAGCTCATAAAAAAGCTTAAGGAAAAGCTTTCGTCGGAAGGAAAAACAAGCGGGGAACAAAAAAAAAATAAAAAAGAGACCGGAACAGATTTAGGCGGCTAAATCTCTTAAGCCGCCGGGCTTTTAATCTCTTTAACGTAAAAACGTCGTCTTCCTGCCGAAAAACCGAAGCCGTAGTAAAATGGTAGAATTTTAACCGCAAACAAATATATTCGCTACGGCCCCGTGGTTTAAATGCAAAAAGATAATTGGAAATATGCCGTCATATTTCTTTCCGCTTTGCTTTCTTTCCTGATATACGGGTACAGCTACGGTACCAGCCCCAACATCCTTCAGGTAGCGCCGTTTATACTCAAACTGCAAAATCCTTCTCTTTTTCCGGGAGACCTGTTCATCTCAAGTTTTTCGTCTTTTCCGTCTTTATATCCCGTTTTTATGGCGAAATTTTCAGGAATTTTGCCTCTTGAGCCGCTGCATCTTGCGCTATATATAGTATTGAAGCTATTTTTTATGGCTGTCGTATACGAAACCGCCATGGAACTGTTTTCCGACAGGGAAACTTCGGCAATCGCATGTTTCCTCATGGCTGTAAGTCCGCTGGCAAATGTGATTACATTCGCCGGCGAAGATCCTCTGCTGAAAACTTCTCTTTATCAGACATCCGCAGCAGGTCCGATCGCGATGCTTTCCATTTTGCTATTCCTGAAAAATAAATACTTTTCAGCTTTTGCTTTAGCCGGTCTGATCTATTACATCAACGGTTTAACGGCGAATTGGCTGGTTGTGATGTTTGCGGTAAGCACGGCGTTTTCCGCCTGGAAAAAATCAGCCCGGCTGAAAACCGGGGAATTAGGGCTGATTATCAAAGGATGGGCTATATTCGCGATTGCGGTCACTCCATGGCTGGTATGGTATTTGACGCTTGAGAACCATTTCGGACCGGCCGGCGCAGATTATATAAAAATCCTCAGAGAATGGTATCCCGGCCATTATTTCCCGTCATTGTGGTCCGCCAGGAAGCTTGTTATGGCGGTCGTATATATTACGGTTTTTTCTATTTTTTTCTATTCAGGGTTGTCAGGGCTGAAGAATTCAGTCCATGCTTTGAGGATAAAGCATTTTCTGCTGGCATTCGGTTTAATGTTTACGGCCGCTCTGGTATCAGGCGAAATTCTGATATCAAGGCAGATGATACTGCTTCAGTTTTTCAGGAGCGATTCAATATTATGCGCGCTCGGCCTTATATTCGCGGCGGAATATGCGCGCAGAATGCTGGATGAACCGCAGATCCAAATGTGGGCGCTATGCGGTCTGCTTGTTATTTCCTTAAGTGAATTGGAGGGGCCGGCTTACCTGCCTTTTGTTATGGTAATACTGCTTATAAACCGGTTTTTAGGGAAAAATTCAGCCAGGCTGGCTTCAGCCGGCCTCACAGGTGTGTGTTTTATGCATATCAGCGCATATCCGCTAAGCTTTCTAAAAATAATTATTACCGCTTTTTTTTCAACAATTGCGATGCTGGCGCCGTCTCCCGCAAAAAATCTGCCCGCAGGCGGAAGAATTTTCATCAAGTTTGTTGTGCTTTCCTCGGGAATCGTAGTGTGGGCGGCGCTTATAGTTTTCAGAATAAGCGCATTAACTTTTCAGGACGAGTCCCTTATTTTTAAGGACTGGAAAAATGTTCAACTGTGGGCGAACCTCAATACGCCGCAGTCAGCCGTATTTATAACCCCGCCCGAAATGCAGGGATTCAGGCTTTTTTCGCAGAGATCCGCGCTGGTTGAATATCTTGACGCTTCCGCAATGCATTGGGCTCCGGGTTTTGAGGAGTTGTGGAAAAAGAGGATTGAAAGCGTAAAGTCGGCAGCACCTATAAGGCAGGAGTATGGTTCCATAG
>CAZFMJ010000001.1:45116-68674 GCA_964520045.1 uncultured Elusimicrobiales bacterium
TGAAGCTGGCGTCGGAATACGGCGCGGATTATGCGGTAACTTATGGGAATATTATCCCCGGTTTCCGTGAATTATACCGCAATGAAAATTTTGCGGTTTTCAGCCTCAGGCGGTAGCAGGGCGCGGCAGAAAAAAGAATCCCGCCTGTTATCAGGCGGGATTCTTTTTATTATAATTCGGCTGTTGAGTCTCAATTAGTCTGTGCTTATGAGGTCAATGTTACAATTAAATTCGTCATTTCCGCCGTGGCATACGGGGCTGGCAAAATCAGGAGCCACGCCGGGCACTGCCACATCAACAGTATACGCGCCGTATTTTGTGGTTACCGAGGGCTGTCTAAGGCAACTCAGCGACCATGAACTGCCTGCAGCGCCAAGTGTGCAGACAAATTTTTTAAGATTTACGGTGGAAGCCGCCGAATTGGCGAATGTAATATCCAGACGCTCGAGAGTATCCGAATATACGGTAGCTCTTGCCATATATCTTTCTTGAGCGGATTTCAGCGAAGAAATGGCGCTCATAACTTCAGTGATTTTGGACCTTTCCACAACCTTAAAATACTGCGGTATGGCTATTGACGCCAGAATGCCGATGATCAGCACGACCACCAGCAGTTCTATTAGCGTGAAGCCCTTCCTATTGTTTTTCATAACTCCTCCTTGTTTTCGTCATTCCGGCGAAAGCCGGAATCCAGCCCTTTATGCTCCGGACTCCCGACAACTGCATTCGGGAATGACGGTTTCGCTCGTTTCTTCCTTCTGTTAAAAGTCTAGCATGTAAACCTGAGTTTTGAGTGAAACTTATGTGATTTTTTTGTGAAGGGCAAAAAGTTTAACCGCAAAGAGCGCAAAGTATTTACGCTAAGAACGCAAAGATTACAAGCCTGGGCCAAGCGCGGAATGTGCTTTCATCGCCATGCCAATGACTTGGTTGGATAATTCGTTTTCCGTCATCTCGATCATATTTACTTTGGGTCCTTTGCGTTTACTTTGCGTTCTTTGCGATTAAAACTAATACCAAATCTTTTTATTCTTCTTCCCATTTGTAGCCGATGCCTTCCACGGTCGTAATGCATTCCTGCATTTTGTCCAGACTTTGCCTTAAGCTTTTTATATGCGTGTCTATTGTCCTGTTTGAAGGCGTATACGGCTTGCCCCATATCCTTTCCATTATAAACTGCCTTGTCATCACCCTGCCCTTTTTTCTGACCAGAAGGCAAAGAAGCTCAAATTCCTTCGGAGAAAGCTCCAGAGCCTTTCCCGCGATGCAGGCTTCATGTTTTTGCGCGCTTATTTTAAGATTTCCGGAGACAATAACCTCTTCCCGGTTATCTTCAAGCTGCAGTGAAGTTCTTCTTATAAGCGCTTTTACCCTTGCCACAAATTCAGCGGGGCTGAAAGGCTTTGTCATATAGTCGTCGCCCCCCAGCTCAAGTCCCAGCACTTTGCGGATTTCACTTTTATCCGTGGTAAGAAATATTATGGGCGTCAATCTGGCGTGGCCCTCCATTGAGCGCACCTGCCGGCAGAAATCAAGTCCGCTCATGCCGGGCAGGCGTATATCCACGACCATTAAATCAGGGGTGAATCTGTTGAGCGTTTCAAGGGCGTTTTCGGCGTTTGTGCAGGTAAGCACGTTAAAATTCTCCATTTCAAGCCGTTCTTTTACCGACCGAAGCAGTCCGAGTTCGTCGTCAATAACAAGTATTGTGTGTTTCATTACATTTAATCGGAAGAAGGTAGACGGTAAACGGTAGAAGGCACAAAAAATCCGCAGTCTTCATACCGCCAGATTTTTAGTCATCATATTTAGGCCGTCTGGCCGCCATGATCAGGTTGCCCTACCGTCCATGTCGCCTCTTTCTTATTCCACCGTCTACCTTCTACCGTTTACCGTCTTCTTTATGCTGGAAGAAAGACCGTGAAAACGCTTCCCTTTCCCAAACTGCTTTCCAACTCTATCCGGCCGCCGTGCTGTTCAATGATGGATTTCGATATGAAAAGACCCAGTCCCGTTCCCTGCGGCCCCGCGGTTTTACTTCGCAGCGACGAGTGTATTCTATAAAATTTGCTGAAGAGATTTTTTAGTTCGGATTCGGGTATGCCTATGCCTGTGTCCTGAACCCGCACTGTCTGCCAGCCGGGCATTGAGTTGACGGATACGGTCACTGAGCCTGAGTTTGTGAATTTTATGGCATTGCCGATTATATTCGAAAGCACCTGAAAAATCTTTTCGGAATCGCCTTTTATGTCCGGAATGATCTGCTCTATTACTAAATTGAACTGGAGGCTTTTTTGGGCCGCATATGCCTTAAATGAATGCACCGCCCTATCCGCCAGTTCTTCGAGATTGAAAATTTTTACATCCAATTCAAGCTTGCCCGATTCGATCCTTGAAAGCTCAAGCAGGGAGTCTATAAATCTGTTGAGCCTCTGCGAGTGTTCATTTATGTAGAAAATCTGCTCGGGTATTTTAGCGTAATCATGTTTTTCAATGAGTTCTTTGACCATGTCCGCGCAGAGCTCTATTCCGGTCACCGGCGAGCGCAGGTCATGCGTTATGCTTGATACAAAATCTCTTTTTATTCCATCAAACTCTTTAAGCTTGCCCGCCATTTCATTGAATTCCGAAGCAAGCATTCCCATTTCGTCTTTGGCGGTTATGGGTATTCTGTGGTCAAGTTCCCCGGTTCCGATAAGGCGCGCCGCGTCCGCAAGCAGTTTGATGGGTTTTATTATAATTCTTGTGATTATGAGTATGCCTATGCATCCGGCGGCTATGGCTATGGAAAGTATTATGATAAATTTGGCCGTGATTTGGCTCATTTCCGAGCTTAGTTCGTCATTTATGAGCTGCATGGAAAAATCAACATGAGCGGCTATTTCCTTACGGTTCTTTATTCTTGAAATGAACGCCCCTTCAAGTATTTCCATCCCGTTATCGGTTCTAATTCTCCATTCGCCTGTAGGCGGCATAGGATAACTTCCTAAAAATTTTTCAGAAAAACGGGGATAAGTGGAATAATTTAAATCTTCCCAGAAAGTGTTCCCGTTTTTATCGCTGCAGTAGACTTTTATTATTTCCGGAGTTTTAAGAAAGGTTTTGAAATATTTGTAGGCCGAGGATTTTTTCGGACTTTCGGCTATTTCTTTGCATACTTCCGACATGGCCAGCAGTATTTGCGTGTTTTTTCTCTGGCTGGCTGTTATGAGGGAGGATCTTTCGTTGTGAAAAAAAAGAAAAGCCAGGAGCGCGGACATGACTCCCAGCAGAGTGAGCATGAATAATATTAATTTTGTTCGTATGCTCATTATGAAAGGCTATTAGGCTGTCGCCAAACACCTGCGAGGTCTCGTCTTCGCCGAAGGCATAGATAAGAGACTAATAGTCTTCAGGCTTCAGCCTTCAGCCTTTCTTCCAGCCTTCAGTCTAAATTCAATGCGCCCGGCGCGATTTGAACGCGCGGCCACCCGCTTAAAAGGCGGATGCTCTACCCCTGAGCTACGGGCGCCTCTGTCAATAAAGAGTTTCTCACCGCGTACACAGTATACAAAATTTTCCTTTACATTTTTTTTACGGGCGGAACGCCAATTCCCTTATTGTCCGCGAAATGACCGTTCCCTGTTCGGTTTATTCGTTTTTTGGGGCTAAAATTCAATATTGGGGCGCAGAAGTATGCTGAAGCTGGAGCCCGGATGAAGTTCTTTGAGATGTCCGGAATATTTGTTCCCTGTCGTCAGGACGAATCCGGTGCCGAATGAAAACGCCAGCCGCTTGTTTTTAAGCGGAAATTTTTTTTCAACCAGAAAATAATGCCGCAGGGGCGCGAAGTTTATTTGAGACATGTCAAAAGCATATTCAAAACTGCTGTTGTTTAAAAAGAAGTTCCCTTTGCCTTCAAAATCCGTGCGGCTTCTTCTCAGTCCGACAAAAAACGAATCGGCGATGTTTATGTTGTCGTGGAATTTAAAACCTGCTCTGAAGCTCCATTTCAAAGATCTATCCGAAAGATTTTCCTCGCCCTTAAGCTTCATTTCGCCCTGAAGCCACTTGTCCTTTATAAGCTCATTTTCCACTATATGGTAATTGCCGGCGTCCAGAAGCATGCCGAAATAGCCGTGTCTTTTGCCGCGATAAGATTTTCTTATGGATTCGAACTGCACCATATTGCCCAGAAAAAGCGAGACGGCCCACGGCTCTTCAAAACCGGTTGTAACGGCTTTGACGAGATTGAGATTATTATTTACGCGCATGCTGTTATAGAATTCCGGCGCGCGTTCCTTTACAACGGCGCCCGCATACGGCAGGGGGTTAAAGCTTGCCTCCAGAATAATGGTCCTGGGCCGGTATATTTTTTTAAGCAGATGGGAATATATTTCCCATTCGGTTTTTTTGCCCAGCTGTTCAATGGGCCTGCTTGTGAGACTTCGGCATATGCCTGCGGCGGTGTAATAAGGATCAATCTGTATGTCGTAAACGGTTTTCTTGCCCTCTTCCTCCTGAGCGTTTGATAAAACCGGATAGACCGCGATAATAGACAACAGGGAAATGGTTATTAACTTGTTCATTCTCAAAGGTTAGACTATTGAAAAACTTCTGTTTGCCGAAGTTGCGATTCTGTGCCTGTATACGGCTCTGTATTATGGTAAAAATAGAACTGCGTGTGTTGTTTTTAGTATAGTAAATTATGCTATCGGAGGGTTAATAATTATGCTCATTAAATGTTTATTTTTATGTGTTCTTCCTTTGGTTTTCTGCGGGCAGGCGCGCGCTGAAAATATAAGAATCATCGCTCCTTATTACGGCTCTATAACCAATGAGTATGCTGATCCAAAATACCGCGTAAGCACCAGAGACACCGGGGAAATCGGCGGAATATACCTTCAGTGGATAAATCCCGAAAAATTTCAGGCGAACTTTTTCTATTACCGGTCGCCCGACGTCAATTACAGCAAGGTCGCCGGTATGCATTTTAATTTTGACTGGTATTTTTTTGCGCAGGAATCAGGGAAATTCGCCGCGGGCGCGGATTTTGAGAAAATCGGCATAGATATGGATGCCGGAAACCATCTGACCGGATTAACTTCGTTTAAGGCGGACAATGACGTTTATTATTATCTCTTAAGAGCCGGGAAATATTTTTATTTCAAGCCGGAGAGCTTTGTTTTTAGCATGTTCCCGTACGCCGGCTATTCCTTTGAAAAGGCGGACGGCAGTCTTAATATCGACGTGGCGGGGCCTATGCCTTCCCGGACCGCGGCTATTGATTATGACGAGGATTATTTTTCGGGAGGAATAAATTTCAACGCGGTTTATAACCATTTTCTGGAAGCGCAGATAAAGTTTTTCAGGGGTTTTAAGGATTACGGTCCCGAAGACAGGGTTTCGGGCCTGCTTAATTTGTACTTCAGCAGGCATTGGGGAGTGTCGTATAGATATAAGCATATGGAACTTTCCAATGGTTTCAATAAATATCATTTCGCAGGCATTCTGTATTCTTTTTAAGAAGAGGCTGCTGTCATCCAGCGGCCCAGAAACCCAGCCGTCCCATTCTTTCCTCAGATGTTTTGAGAATGGGGCGGTCCAAACTCACTGCCGTTAAGGATGGTTTGGATTGCCCAGCCGCACCCCAGCAGTCTAGCCGTCTGGCCGTCCCGCTATTTCACCGTCTCATGTGGTCCTTTTTTTTGTAACACCCGATGTGTAAACTAATATGAAAATATGAAATACTGGGTTTTATGGGAAGGCAGCAGGCTGGGGCCCATGTCCGCTCGGGAAGCGGCCGGGCTGGATTTTTTTTCCGCCGGACTGCAGGTCTGCCCCGCAGACGACGCGGGACTGCTTCGCTGCCCTGCGGGAGGGGCGGAGGAAATATGGATTACAGCCGGGCAGGTTCCGGAAATAATGTCGTTTGTTCCGCTTATGCCTCCTCCGCCGGTAATCGCCGGGGCGCATGAGACGCGCGCCAAACGGGAAAATTTTCAGGCTGAACCGGCTTTGACGGAAAAGCAGTTCGCGGAGTTTAAGGCGGAATGGGAAAAGGAAAGGGCGGCTTCCATCCGTGAATGGAAATCGTGGCTGGCGGCCTTGAAGTCGGAAATGGAAATATTGGGGCCTGCGCAGGAAAATCTTGCGCAAGCGGCAAAGAGGCATAAAAGCGAGCTCGAAACGCTGAATCTGCTTTACGGGCAGGTTTCAAGGCATCTTAAGGATTCAAGATGGCGGCTGTCAAAGCATAATCAGGAGCTGGAAAAAGAAGCGGGGGAATTTCTGCGCGGATTTCATGATATCTTTAAGTCCAAGACGCAGGAGTGGGAGGCGGACCTGAAAAAACAGCTGGAAGACTTTTCAAGCCACATCCGTTCGCAGAAGGAAAAGACGCAGAAGGACGCCGATTATGAAAGAGATACCGCAAGCGGCTGGATGCGCGAGGAAATCGGCCGTTTTCTTGAAATAACCAAGCAGTCGATGCATCAGGAATTGGAAAGGAATTTGGATGAAATCCGCATGTCATGCGGGGGTCTGCTTGCCGGCAGCGGGGCTGAAATAAAAAAATGCATTGAAAATGAGAAGCGGGAACTGCACAAAAAAATGGATGAATATGCTGTAAAATGCGCGGCTGAATTCGACGCAAGGTTTGAGAAAATAGCGGAGCAAAGAACGCTTGAGATAATTGAAAAAAAAATCAATCCTGTTCTGGAAAACGCCAAGCTGCAAATTAACGTAAAAGTTAAAGAATATATTGAAATGCTTAGGGCTGAAATAGCTTCCGTCGAATCGATGATTCCCCCATGGCTGGAAAAGATGAAGCAGAGAATGGAGGAAAAGGCGGATATGCATTTGGCGGCTGTTTACGCCGAGTTCGCGCGAGAGATAATGCAGAAGAAGGAAAATTTTAGGAAAGCGGTCGACAATAGGCTGAATGATAACAAAAGCGGCGCAGGCCCTTCCAAGTAAAAGCTTCATATCCGTTCCCCATTAAGCCTCTCCTAATTGGTATAATTTGCTACCATAGGATTTTTTTGTGCGCTCTCCTTACCCTTCTCTCTCTTAGGGAGAGGATTAAGGAGAGGGGTAACTGCAGTTTTTGGGTTAATTTTGTGACTTATGTGCTTTTTGTGGCGAATATCTGCGGTTAATTTAAAAAGGAAAATATGGATATGACAGAAATGGATTATTCGAAAACCGTTCTTTTGCCGAAAACAAAATTTCCCATGAGGGCCGACCTTCCCAAAAGAGAGCCTGAGATACTTAAGTTTTGGGAAAAGATGGACCTTTACGGCAAAATGCTTCTGGCGCGGAAAGGAAAACCGCCGTATATCCTTCACGACGGTCCGCCTTATGCCAACGGGCATATACACATAGGCCATGCCCTAAATAAGATACTCAAAGATATGACGGTTAAATCGGCGGCCATGTCCGGCCGTTTTGCGCCGTATGTGCCGGGCTGGGACTGCCACGGACTGCCCATAGAGCAGGCATTGCTTAAAGAAATGAAGATCGGAAAACGCCATGTCGAAGATATCGTGTCTTTCAGGAAAAAAGCCAGGGAATTTGCCGGCAAATTTATAAATATACAGAGAGAAGAATTTAAGCGGCTTGGAGTTACCGGCGAGTGGGATAATCCTTATATAACAATGTCTACCAGATACGAGGGATCTATAATCCACGCTTTCATGGAACTATTTAGGAAGGGCTACATACACAAAGATAAGAAAACGGTTTACTGGTGCGCGTCCTGCGAGACTGCCCTGGCCGACGCGGAGGTGGAATACAAAGACAAGGTTTCGCCGGCCGTATATGTAAAATTCAAAACGGCGGAATCAGCCGGAAAATTGTCCGGCTTGCCTATTCCCGCGTCCGCCGGTGTTTTTATCGTCATATGGACGACTACTCCGTGGACGCTTCCCGCAAACATGGCGTCTGCCGTGGCTAAAGATGAAAATTACTCGGTGTTCAAAAATAAGAAGGACGGAGAGTTCCTCATAATAGCCGATAAACTTGCGGACGGATTTATGTCGGAAACCGGCCTTGATTGCGAAAAAATCGGTTCAGTATCAGGGGAAAAACTTGTGGGGCTTAAATATAAGCCGCCTTTTTCCGACCGAATAAATCCCGTAATCGAGACTGATTTTGTGGCAATGGACGCCGGCACCGGAATAGTTCATATCGCTCCAGGGCATGGCGAGGATGATTTCTATGCCGGGAAAAAATGGGGGATAGAAATTTTCTGCCCAGTTGATAATTGCGGTAAATTCACAAAAGAGGCCGGAGATTTTGCCGGATTGCAGGTTTTTGAAGCTAATCCCGTGATCATTGAGAAACTGCGCGGACAAAACGCCCTTATAGCTCATAAGGACATAACTCATAGTTATCCGCACTGCTGGCGGTGCAAACAGCCCGTCATATTCAGGGCTACCGAGCAGTGGTTTATGAGCATTGACAAAAACGGTTTGAGGAACGAGTTGATAAGAGCCGCCGAAAGAGTGCGGTGGATTCCGCCCGCCGGCAGAGACAGGATTTCGGCCATGCTGGAACTCAGGCCGGATTGGTGTCTTTCGCGGCAGAGATACTGGGGCACTCCCATCCCGGTGCTTTACTGCAAAACATGCGATAAGCCGCAGGCCGACGACCGCGTGCTTAAACTTATTGAAAAGCGCGTTTTTGCGGAGGGCACCGACTTTTGGTTCGCCGAAGAGCCGTCAAAGCTTGTGCCGGAAGGGTATAAGTGCTCCTGCGGAGGCGCGGAATTTATAAAAGAAAAAGACATACTCGACGTGTGGATGGATTCCGGAGTGTCATGGCTGGCCGTGTTAAAAGGGAGGGAGGCTGAAAATAACGGCGACATGAAATGGTATCCGGCCGACCTGTATCTGGAGGGGTCGGATCAGCATAGAGGATGGTTCCAGACTTCGCTTATTCCTTCCGTCGCCATAGAAGGCGGGCCGCCTTATCATGCGGTGCTCACGCACGGCTTTGTGCTTGACGACAACGGCAGGGCAATGCATAAATCCATGGGCAATGTGGTGTCCCCGCAGGAAGTGATAGATAAATGCGGAGCGGACGTTCTGCGGCTTTGGACGGCGCTGAGCGATTACAGCGAGGATGTGCGGCTTTCGCCTAAACTGCTGGAAGGGCCCGTAGACAGTTACCGGAAGATAAGAAATACGCTGCGCTACCTTTTGGGAAATATCTGGGATTATAAGCCTCAGGAGCATATTGTCGAATATGCGAAGCTTGAGGAGATGGACAGATATATGCTCCATCTCCTTTCGGAGCTTATAAAATCCGTGCGGGACAATTATAAGGCCTTCAGATTCAGAGCGGCCATAAGGGCGATAGCCGATTTCTGCATTCTTGATCTTTCGGCGTTTTATCTTGACGCGCTTAAGGACAGGCTTTATACGCTCGGCAAAAATTCCCCTGAACGCAGGTCGTGCCAGACCGTTCTCCATGAAATAACCGTCTCCCTGTTAAAACTTATGGCGCCGGTTCTTTCATTTACGGCGGAAGAGGCATGGCAGCTTTTAAGGGAAGATAGGCCGGATTCGCCGGAAAGCGTGTTTTTATCTGATTTCCCGGCCGAGCGCGGAGAATGGCGGGATGAAAATCTATGCGCCAGATGGAGCAGAATAAGGCAGATAAGGGAAAAGATCCTTAAGTCGCTGGAAGAGTCGCGCCAAAACGGCAACATAGGCGCGTCTCTTGAAGCGGCGGTGACTTTCCGCACTTCGGACAGTGAAATGCACGGGTTTATTTCCGGAGCCATGAAGCTCTGGCCGTCCATAGCCATAATTTCCGACTGCAGGCTTGAACTGTATTCAAACGACGCGCATAAAACCGGAGGCTGGGACAAGGCTGTGGAAAATCTTCAGGTTCTGACGGCTCATGCCGAAGGGACAAAATGTCCAAGGTGCTGGCAGTGGAAAAAGGATATAGGCGCCTGCGGCGAACATCCCAAGCTTTGCTTAAGATGCGCGGAAGTTTTAAAAAAAGATGCATAGAAAAATAATAACTCCGGTTTTTATACTTGGTCTGTTCGCCGCCGACAGAATATCAAAAATTCTTGCGCAGAAATTCCTGGCAGGCGGGCAGAGCGTGAAAATATTTACGTTTTTTCATCTGACCTATGTGGAAAACACCGGCGCCGCATTCGGAATGTTTCATGACGGCAATGCCGTTCTGACGGCGGCATCCGTGGTTATGATAGCGGCGCTTTGCGTGATAAGAAGGAAGCTGGCGGGCTACGGGCGTATGGCGGGTTTGGCCGCCGCGTTGATTATCTCAGGGGCGCTGGGCAATCTTTATGACAGGATACGCCTCGGCTTTGTGGTGGATTTTCTGGATTTCAGGATATGGCCTGTTTTTAATCTAGCCGATTCATATATCTCAATCGGAGCGGTTCTGTTTTTATCAGCGATGAAAAAAGACCCGAAACCGGAAAAGAAGGATATAAATCATGAAGGCTAAAATATATTTGCTGATCTCCGCCGTTTTTTTGTTTTCGGCGTGCGGGAAGGGGCCCGAAGATCATTTTGCCGAAGGGAACAGGTTTCAGCTTCTGGGAGATTATGCGAAAGCCGCGGAAATGTACGGCATGGCGATTTCAATGCGTCCTAAATTCGCCGCCGCGTTCAATAACCGCGGGCTTGCTCATGAGCGGCGTCTGGACAAGCAGAAAGCCATGGACGATTACAAACGCGCCATAGACTCGGATCCGGCATACGCGCCGGCGTATAATAATCTGGGGGCGCTTGAAGTGGATATGGGGCTTTATGCCAAAGCCGTTGAGACTCTTACGGGAGCCGTTTCCGCAAAGCCGGATTACGCTCTTGCCTATTTTAACCGGGGTTCGGCCTATTACGGGCTGGGCAGATTTGAAGAGGCTCTTTCCGATTTTAATAATGCGGCGGGCATTAAATCCGATTTCTCTGCGCTTTTTTATCAGAGAGGTCTTTGTTTTATCGCTTTAAAACGCAGTTTGGAGGCCCTGGCGGATTTAAATATAGTTTTGGATATGAATAAATCTTATGTCCCTGCTTATATGGCGCGGGGAAAAATAAAACTGGTTTCAGGGGATTATTCCGGAGCTTTACAGGATTTCAGCAGTGTTATCGAACTTAATTCCAATTATGGAACCGCTTATTATTACAAAGCCTGCGCCGCGGAAAAAATGGGTTATGACGGCCTTGCGGTTTACAATGCGGACAGGGCGCTTGAGCTTGTGCCGAGATACGCGCCCGCTTACGGGCTTAAAGGGGATATCTCCTCGCGTTCAGATTTTAAAGAGGCGCTCTATAATTACAGGGCCGCCAAAACCCTCGATCCGTCAAATGCCGAAATTTACAACAAAAAAATAAAACAGCTTAAAAAAATTAAGGTCAAGAAGACAAAAAAATGAATCCTATCCAACCTCTGGAAACAGAAGAAGCCGAAAGGCAGGATATAAGCAGTATGCTCAAAACCAGGCTTTGTCTGTTTGAGCGCTCATTATTTGAACAGGACATACTTCCTTCCCGGGAAAAGGGAGTCGTAAAATCATGGAAAGAATTTCTTCCGGTAATATGGTTCGCCCTGTTTAATTTTGTGCTTCTTGCCCAGTGGCTGGCGCGCAATTCGGCTCCGTTTGAATTGCGGGAGGCGGTTTATATAGCCGGAGCCAAATACGGCGCGGGCATTCTGCAAACGGGAGCAGGACATGTTTCGCCTCTTTATTCATGGACGCTTTCGCCTTTCTTAAACCTGTTCGGTTTTAATCCTTCCGTTGCCGTTCTTTTTACAAATTCGTTTTACAGCGCGCTTTTGTGCCTGTTCGTGTTTTTGATCGTAAGGCATGAGCGTAAAGTCCATGCGGGCTGGATGGCGGTTTGTTTCGCGGCCTGCTCGCCTTTCATGCTTGAGGGAACAAGGCATATAAGCCCTGAAACGGCGCTTTGCGCGTGGGTCGCCGGCGCTTATGCCTGTTATATCTGGTCGGAAGAATTTAATGATAAATTCTGGTCGTATATGTTCGGTTTGTGCTGCGGAGCCGGACTGCTGACAGACGCTAAATTCTGGATGTACGTAATCCCGCTTTTTTTCCCGTATGCAAGGGCGTTTATGAACCGCGTTACGCAGTATAACTGCGCCGCGGCGGCGGGTTTGATAGCCCTTTTGAATGTTCCGTGGTATTGGGCGAACATTATGAATATTCTTGCCGGGTACGCCGTTTCCGGTGCGTCCGAGGCCGGAACCTCCGCCGTTTTGCCGCGTTATTCCCTGACCCTGCATTTATGGAATTTGCCCGCAAGTCTTACCGTTCCATTTTTTATCGCGGGATTTTTTTCAATGTTTTGGATGGCGTTTGCCGGATTTATGCCTTATGCAAGGAGCAGGCTTATTCTGGGCTGGCTTGGGATGTCTTATATCGCCTGCGCCGCAATGAATCTGAATGACGGCAGATGCCTGTTCCCCGCCCTGTCTGCTTTCGCCGTTTCAGCCGGAATTATGATTCCACCCAAGACGAGAAAGGCGCTGGCTGTGTTTTTTATCGTTTTTGCCGCCAGTTATCAGCTGGGATGGCCCGTGTTTTCGCCGTTGGTAATAAAGGGACATTTCGCTCCGCTGTGGGGGTGTTCGGCTCCTTCAAAAAACACGTGGAATCATGCCGAGATGCTTGAGGCGGTGGTTTCCGAATCGGGCGGGGGGAAGGGGAAAATCGTCGTGACCGTGGCGGGGGGAACGGAATACCTTAACAGCCGCAGTCTTTACGCCACCGCGCTTTCCATGAAATTAAAAAATATAATTTTCAGGGATGCCCTGTCAAAAGAGGCCTCCAGCTTTTCCAATTTTGTGATCGACAGGGCGGATCGGAGGCCGCAGAATTCACAAGACATGCCTGAGCCGCCGGAGCTTCAATGGTTTGAGCGGGCGTATGAAAAAACCGCCGCATTCGACATGCCGGACGGCTCCAGCGCTGACCTCTATAAAATAAAACGCGGGAAATTTCCTTTCCCGCCGGGAGTTTACAAGGTTAATACGATTTCGGGAGGGAATTTCACCGCATATGGGGCAATGGTAAAACTCGGCGAATGGAACGAGGCGGAAAACGCGTATGAGTATGCGGCCGCCGCATGCAGTTCTCTGTCTTTGGGCGAGGATTTTGAGATATATAAGTTAAAGGCCGGATTTGAAAAGTTTTCGTTTCAGCCTGTGACTCCCGGTTCTTTGGATGATATCCGGATCACTAAAATAGGGAAACTGAAGGTGTTTGAAGGGAGCATAACCCCGTATTCCTTAGAAACTTTTGCCGCTTCCCGCTTGAAAAAACTGACGGGCTTGAAAATTTCCTACGGAGAAAGCGGGATAATATTCAAATGCGCTCCGGGCGGGCGTAATATCAGCGGACTGCTTGAAGGCAGTATGGAAAAAGGCATAGTAAGTTTTTATGCCGCGGCGCTTTATTTTGAAGGCATGAAAATTCCGGCTTTTTTCCTTTCTCCTTTTTCATGGTCTTTTGACGCGGTTTCCGGACTGCCTTTCGAGGCGGATATAAAAGGGATTTCATTGGCCGCAAACCAGCAGATCGATCTGAAAGAGACGTCCCCTGAGCCTGATAAAAAAGAGGGAAAACCGCTGTTCGGCGACGCCATGCGCGATTTTTTAAGAACAATGAGTTTAAAGGATTAAAAATGAAAAAAATTATCGTTTTTATTATTTCTCTGCAAGTTCTAAGCGGCTGCGTGCCGGTGACCGAAGAAATGCTTAAAGACGCGCCCGCGCTTTCTCAGGCCGTAAATCCGCCTTATGAAGGGCTTGATCCCGGGGGAAAGGAACAGCAGACCCTTCATTTTGCGATAAGCGCGTACGGCCAGCAGAAGGCTTATGATTACGGACTTCTCGCCGAGAGAAACTATGAGCGGATAATGCATGACACGGGCCTTTATTCCTTCAGGCCTAAGGAACCTTATAAGATAGTGATATATGCCTCCAGGGAAGAATTCCAGAAAAAAACGCAGCAGCCTGAGTGGTCGGGGGGAGTCACTCTGGGCAATGCCATACTTTTTTATGACTCCGAAGGAGCGGAAACCGTAATGACGCACGAAATGTCGCATGTCATATACAATGAATTTATGGCCCGCATTCCGGAGGAGCAAAGATGGATAAACGAGGGATTGGCCGTCTATGAAGAGGTAAAAACCATGACTCCTATATACCGTGAAAAATACAATTCAGCCGCCTCCCAGCTTGTAAAGGAAAATCCTCTCCCTTTTTCGCAGATGACCAATCTTGTGCCTGCCACCGAACGGGAACGGCTTGTCAATAAATGGTATATGCAGGCCGGAAATGTGGTGCAGTTCATGATTGAGAACGGCGGAAGACTTGGATTTTCCATATTCCTTACCCAGCTTAAAAGCGGTTCTACTATTGATTCCGCCATAGCGAATGGATTCCCCGGCTTATGGAATGACGCGGCTTCGCTTGAAAAGGCATGGCTGACGTATGTCAGCATGTATTGACCCGTAATGGAAAATAAGCGTAAAATTGCATTATTTGTGGAAGGAATTCATTGCGCCGCCTGCGTAGCCCGCATAGAAAAAGAGATTTCATCCCTTGAGGGCGTGGAAAGCGCTTCGGTGCATCTTCCCACCAGCACCGCATTTGTCTCTTATGACCCATCCCGTGTTTCCGAGGACGCCGTAAAATCCGCCGTAAAATCCGCCGGATACAAAGTGCTGAACGTTTCAGAAAGCGCTGAAAGCGCCTATAGCGCCGCTTCCGCCGGAATGCTGAAGGAATCCTTCCGGCTGAGCGTTAAATTCTGGTCAGCTTTTGTTCTTTCCCTGCTGATCCTGACCGCGGACTATTTCCAATTTTCAGGATATACCAAGTGGATCCTCGCCACGGTAATATGGGCATGGTGCGGCTCTCATTTCCATGCTGGAATGATGCGGTCTCTGCGCTCAAAAGCCGCGGATATGAATACTCTTGTGAGCCTCAGCACCAGCACGGCTTATTTCTACAGCATCGCGGCGGAATTTCTCCGCGGCAGCATTTACGGGCACAGCCGCTGGGAGGATGTGGCGGTTTTAATCACCTTTATAAATCTCGGTAAATGGCTGGAAATACGCTCAAGGCAGTCCTCGGGCAGGTCGATAACAAAGCTTCTTAATATGGCGCCTAAATTTGCGCGGGTTATAGTCAGCGGCGGCAAAGAAATAATAGTTCCGGTGGCGGAAATAAAATCTGGAGATATCCTTTCTGTAAGGCCGGGAGAGCAGGTTCCCGTGGACGGCATAATAGAAAAGGGGTTTTCATCTTTGGACGAATCCCTGCTTACCGGCGAAAGCGTGCCGGTCGACAAGGAGCCGTCCAATGCCGTATACGGGGGAACCCTGAATAAGACGGGGGCGCTGGAGATAAAAGCGGTTCAGGTAGGCGCGGAGATGGCTCTCAGCAGGATAGTTAGGGCCGTGCACGAAAGCCAGTCAACTAAGCCTCATATTCAGCGGATGGCCGACAAAACGGCGTATTATTTTGTGCCGGCGGTTTTTATATTGGCGGTGTCCGCGGGAGTAGTTTGGGCATGGTTCGGGCCTGCGCCTAAAATCCAATTTTCCATAGCGGTGTTCATTTCCGTGCTTGCGGTGGCCTGTCCGTGCGCTCTCGGTCTTGCCGTGCCCATGGCGCTTGTAGTCGGTATCGACAGGGGGGCAGGGCTGGGCGTGCTCATAAGAAACGCGGAAATAATGGAAAAGGCCGGTTCGGTTGACACTGTGATTCTGGATAAGACCGGAACCCTTACCGAAGGCAAGCCGCGCGTAAGCGGGATCTACCCCGCCGGCGCGGATGCGGAACTTCTGCTGAGATGCGCTCTCGCGGTTGAGGAAAAATCTCCGCATCCCTTCGCCGAAGCTGTGACGCGGATGGCAAAGGAAAGGAATGTCACGCCTCCGGCCATAGAGCATCTTGTGTTTTTTCCGGGCAGGGGAATAAAGGCCGAATCCCGGGAAGGAACGATACGGGCAGGCAGTATGACATGGCTTAAGGAGGAAGGGATAGAGGCTCCGCAAGAGGCAGGGACGCAGGAAGGCTCCGTTATAAACGTTTCGCTTAAGCGCCAATGGCTTGGTTATTTCACGGTTTCCGATACGATCAAGCCTTCCGCCCTGCACATGGCGGCCGAGCTGGAAAAAATGGGAATAGAGCCCATTCTTGTCTCAGGCGATAAAAAACAGCCGGTGGAAAGCATCGCAGTTCAGGCGGGCATAAAGCAGTATCATTATGAAATAATGCCTGAGGAAAAGGCGAAAATAGTGGGCAGACTGCAGTCCAGGGGCAGAAAAGTCGCTTTTGTGGGAGACGGGTTCAACGACGCGCCGGCTATTTCAAAAGCGGATGTGGGAATGGCTTTTAATTCAGGCACGGATATAGCCGCCGAATCCGCGGATATAATTTTGATGCGAAATGATATGAGGGCGGTGATGGATGCGATAGGTTTAAGCCGCGCCATGCAGAGGGTTATAAAAGAAAATCTTTTTTGGGCCTTCATATATAATATCCTGCTCATTCCTCTGGCGGCGGGGGCGTTTTATCCGCTGTGGGGAGTTATGCTTCCGCCTTATGCGGCGGGGGCGGCGATGGCCGTAAGTTCCGTATCGGTGGTGTGGAATTCCCTAAAGCTGAGAAGATGGGGACAGCTAGACCGCTGGACGGCTGGACAGCGAGGCGGCTAGGCAGCTGATGACTTCTTAATGCCAGCTACCTTCTTACGAGGAGAGGAATTTATGAAAAAAAACATTACGGGGTTCGGATATAGTTTGCAGCATGCGGAATCAGCCAAGGAAATAAGGCTTCCTGAAATAGAAGGATGGGAAAACCAGTATAAAAGAAATTATGAAATAAAAATAATCCATCCGGAATTCACTTCGGTATGCCCGAAAAGCGGTCTGCCTGATTTCGGAATAATAACGGTGGACTATGTTCCTAATAAACTCTGCCTTGAGCTTAAATCCTTCAAGTATTATCTTCTGGCTTACCGGAACGCCGGAATTTTCATGGAAAATTCCGTAAATAAAATACTCGACGATATCGTAAAAGCAGTAAAACCCAAAAAGGCCGTCGTGACCGGAGAATTCACCCCCAGAGGCGGAATGAAATCTATAATCACCGCAAGATATCCGTAATAAATCAGGCTGGTTAGACCGACTGTGAAAATGATTTAGAACGGGAATTTTATATCCGTATGATGTGCAAATTCGGCTGGACATGGTGAACTGGAGTTAAAGTAAAACCATGCTCGATAAAGAAGTCCAAACCATTCAGGATATGGTTTAGACCGTTCAATGATGGGAAATTCGGAGAGCGTGTTATGACAGAAAATATGTCTCTGCCTTCTGGTGAAATAGTTCTCTACAAAAGCGCGGACAACAAAGTCCAGATGGAGGTGCAGCTGGAGCGCGAAACTGTTTGGATTACTCAAACACAAATAGCTGCTTTATTCAAAACGGATAGAAGTGTTATAACTAAGCATATCGGCAATGTTTTTAGAACAAAGGAATTGGAAGAAAAAAGCAATGTGCAAAAAATACACATTGCTTCCTCGGATAAACCTGTAAAGTATTACAGCTTGGATGTCGTCATTTCTGTGGGATACCGAGTCAATTCCAGTAGGGCTACACAGTTCCGTATTTGGGCCACAAATGTGCTTAAACAGCACCTGGTTGAAGGCTACAGCTTTAATGAAAAGCTATTGCAAGCGCATCGCAGGAAACTGCAAAACCTCAGTAAAGCATTGGAACTGATTAAATATGTAAAAGCTGAAAAACCCCTTGCCTATAACGAAGCTATGGGCTTGCTGGATGTTGTGGGCGACTATGCCTATGCGCTTGGTCTGTTGGATGATTTTGATAAAAGAAAACTGCGGCTAAACGGTCTTTCGTCCGGTGGAAAATTCAAGTTGACTTACAGTATGGCCAAAAAAGCTGTAGCTAAGTTAAAAGACGGAATGAAAGCGCATGGATTTTTCGGTCAGGAAAAAGACGATTCCTTCAAAAGCTCCATCACATCTGTCTATCAGACTTTTGACCGTAAAGAATTATATCCGAGCATTGAGGAAAAGGCGGCCAATCTGCTTTATTTTATAATTAAAAACCATTCATTTGTTGACGGCAATAAACGTATAGCCGCCTCAATATTTCTGTGGTTTTTGGAAAAGAACGGTATTTTATACAAAGCCGACGGCACAAAACGTGTGGCTGATAATGCGTTGGTGGCGCTGACGCTAATGATAGCGGAAAGCAATCCGTCTGATCGTGAGATCATGACGACGCTGGTTGTGAACCTCATAAATAAGAATAATTAACATATGTCCTGAGTTCGGGGGGACGCGAAATTTTTAGCAGAAGGGATGAGAATGGGGGTAGAAGTAAGTAATAAGGGGTAAGGCGTAATCCAGTTTATAAAATGCATGGGCAGAATCTGTATGGAGGCTGAAAACATTATGAAAAGAACGGTATGTCAGGCATTGATTTTGAATTTGGCGTTGTGCCCGTTAATTTTTACGCAAAATACGGCGACTGCGGACGACGATCCGTATCTTTGGCTTGAGGAAATAAGCGGAGACAAGGCGCTCGACTGGGCGCGCGGGAAAAATAAAATATCGCTTGATGAACTGCAATCCGACAAACGCTATAAACAATTTTTTAAAAAAGCCCAGGATTTATTGAATGACAAGGAGAGAATACCATACGGCGGTCTTACCAATAACTATGTGTATAATTTTTGGCAGGATGAAAAACATGTGAAGGGTATATGGCGCAAAACCGGCCTTGAGGAGTACACAGGAAAAGCTCCAAAATGGGATATTTTGCTTGATTTGGATGAGCTTTCGGCAAAGGAAAATGAAAGCTGGGTTTGGAAAGGGGCTAATTGTCTTTCTCCGGAAGAAAAGTACTGTCTTGTCATGCTGTCAAAAGGCGGCAAGGACGCTTCCGTGATCCGTGAATTTGACGCTGAAAGCAAAAAATTTGCGGAAGGCGGATTTTATATTGAGGAAAGCAAAAGCCATGCGGTGTGGTTTGACGAAAACACACTGCTGGTAGGATATGCGGTCGGCAAAGAATCACAGACTGAATCCGGGTACGCAAGAATAATCAAAAAATGGAAAAGGGGAACCGATATCGCCGGCGCGGAGACTATTTATTCCGCGGAAAAAACCGACATGGCCGTATCGCCGATATGTTCAGTCAGGCCGGAGGGGAAATATACCGCGATAGAGCGCCGAATCAATTTTTTCGAAGCCGAATACCGGCTTGTAACGGATGAGGGGAAGCTGATTAAGATTCCGATCCCGGCGGATGCGCAATTGCGTGATTTTTTCAAAGGCCGCATATTGGCCACAATCAGAAAAGACTGGAACACCGGCCGGACGATTTATCCGCAGGGCAGTCTTATAGCTTTCAATTTAACCGGCATTCAATCCCGGGATATTGAAGAAAACGTGAAACTTCTGTTTGAACCGGACGATAAAACTACAATCGACGGCGTCGCAACGGTAAAAGATTTTGCCGCGGTTTCACTGCTTGAAAACATAAAAGGCCGTATTCTCCGGCTTGAATACAATGAGACGGCGGATTTGTGGCAAAAGCGCAGCATCGCAGTCCCTGACAACGGCGCTGTCGATTTAATATCAGGAGACAGTTTCGGGGACAAATTTATGTTTTTGTACCAGGATTTTTTGACTCCGCCGAGTCTTTATCTTGCGGATTCAAAAGACGCGCCGCGCGTCATAAAAACGCTTCCTAAAAAATTCGATTCAAAGGGGTATTCGACGGCGCAAAAATGGGCGGTGAGCAAAGACGGGACAAAAATTCCCTATTTTATTATTTATCCTTCAGGAATGGGGCATGACGCCAAAAATCCCACGCTGCTGTACGGTTACGGCGGCTTTGAAATGTCTAATTCGCCCTTCTATTCGGCCATGGTGGGGAATCTATGGCTGAAGCAGGGCGGAGTTTTTGTCGTCGCCAACATAAGGGGAGGAGGAGAATTCGGACCCAAATGGCATCAGGCCGCGCTAAAACAAAACCGGCAGAAGGCTTTTGACGATTTTATCGCGGTCGCTGAAAATCTGATATCAGAAAAAATAACCTCGCCGGCGTATCTTGCTATAAGAGGCGGAAGCAACGGAGGATTGCTGGTGGGCGCGGCGTTTACTCAACGACCGGACTTGTTCAAAGCTGTATTATGCGAAGTTCCCCTTTTTGACATGCTCAGATATACGAAACTTCTCGCAGGGCCGAGCTGGCGCGCGGAATACGGGGACCCTGATTCGCCGGAGATGCGTCCGGCCATAGCGGCATATTCGCCGTACCAGAACATAAAAAAGGGAACAAATTATCCGACCGTATTTTTTCTTACATCCTCAAAGGACGACCGCGTACATCCCGGCCATGCCCGCAAAGCCGCGGCCAAGCTTATGGATATGGGGCAGAAAATATATTATTACGAAAATATCGAAGGAGGGCA
Organism: uncultured Elusimicrobiales bacterium; assembly: GCA_964520045.1. Lineage (GTDB taxonomy): Bacteria > Elusimicrobiota > Elusimicrobia > Elusimicrobiales > CAZFMJ01 > CAZFMJ01. Next base: position 65,625 of record CAZFMJ010000001.1, read on the forward strand.
CGGCGCCGGAGCCGATAACTCGGAGAAGGCTAAATTCATCGCCTTGGAATATATATTCGCGCTTCGCCAGTTGTTTCCCCCGCTCAAGTCACCAGATTAGCAACTGGAGACTGCAGAATTCTTGGGAGACAATGACCGGCGGTAGATGGGGGAAGAATGATGGGGAGATATAATTTTTGTCTAAAAATATGAAGAGAAAATTATTGTTTTTGCTGTTTACCGGCGAGCAATGCAGGATAAATCATGCGTTTATGTACGCGATAGACCTGCATAAAAAGGGATATGATGTAAAAATAATAATCGAGGGCTCTGCCACGCAGTGTTTGGGCCGTTTGGCGGAAGGGGGGAAATTCCCCGAGCTGTTCCGCGAGGCTCATGACCTCGGGCTTATTGCCGGCGCGTGCAAAACCGCATCCGGCGGATGTTCGACGAGCGATAAAAACAGGAACGTGGCGGATATCGCGGCGGAGCGCAGGGTTAAAATGCTTTCGGATATGAACGGCCACGCAGGAATTGAATCCTTTGTAAAAGAAGGTTACGAAGCGCTTGTGTTTTAATTAAAATTGTTGAAATAGACGCGGATGCCTATCCCTCCGTTCCATCCAAGGCCTGAGTCCGGTGAAACTATGAACATAGGGGCAAGTTCAAGGAAAATTTCAACCGGATTTCTTGGGAACCAATAAGCCGCGCCCGCGACCGTTCTTATCGCAAATTCCGAGTCATGATGATTGTTGTCTAATCCTCCGCCCAAACCGAGATAGCCCGCCAGTTTTCCTTCAGAGGGCTGGGGCAGAGCTCCCCATCCGTGCCATAAATAATCGGCGTTAAATTCAAAATCATCGCTGAATCCAAGGGTAAAATCAAATGCGTGCGTACCGTCGATCCAGTATTTTCCGGTAAGACCGGTAGGGTCTCCCGCCACTATGCCCAGACCGAATTTGCCCTCTTCCTGCGCCTGAACCTGTTTGGCGCAGATCATGGTTACAGCAAGAACTGCCGATAAGATAATCCCGTTTTTTTTCATATGTTCTCCTTTTGCAGAAGTAAGACCAGTTTCCAGCGTCCTAAGTCAGACAAGAAAAGGTCCCCAGTTGCCGGTAACCCATGTCCCCAGCTGCCAAGCCCGTCCAGCAGTTTCGCTGTTTGGCTGTCCAGCTGCCTAGCCGTCTCCCTTCTTGATAATTCCGTCCGCGGCCAGAAAACCGGTGGCGGCCGCGCCTACTATGCCTCTGGAATAGCCGGAAGCGTCTCCGGCGAAATATATCCCTTTCACGGAGCTTTCAAGCCGCTCGTTCGTTTTTATTTTAATGCCGTGAAATTTTATTTCGGGCGCGTATAAAAGGGTATGGTCGGCGGCTATTCCCGGCACAAGCCTTTCAAGCCTGTCCAAACCCTCCATGAGCCCGGACACGAATCTGTAGCCCAGGGCCATGCCTATGTCTCCGGGCGTCACGTCCGTAAGAGTGGGAGTTATATAGCTTCTGGAAATTCTTTCGGGATTGCTCCGCCTTTTGGCGCGCAGATCCCCTAAACGCTGTATTATCGGTTTTCCGCCGCCCGTGAAAGTGACCTCCTCGGCCACTTTTATTCCGTAGGTGTTGGCGTTCTTTACCGGCGCGGTTAGCTGCCATTTTATTAGAAACGCAAAATTCGTATTCGGGCTTTTTATATTTTTCTGCGAGTGGCCGTTTACAAGGTTATAGGTGGGGTAATCTTCTTTCGTAACAAAACCGCGCGGACAGACGCAGAAAGTCCTGACAAGGTCGTCGTTGCTTAAGCGCATCCTGGCTTTGAAATCCCAGTTTACCGAGCAGACATATTCCATTATCGAATCGGGCACTTCCACCCGCACTCCGATGTCTATGGGATTGTAGCTGTAGTCTATCTTAAGTTTTTTAGCGAACGCCTCTATCTGGTCGGCTCCGCCTCTGCCGAGCGCTATTATAAGCCTGTCGTATTTGTGCTCGCCCTTATCCGTTTTTACCGCTGAAACTCCTATGTCCAGGACTTCTTCGTGGATTATTTTTACCCTGTTCGAAAATCCCTTGACCACTTCGCCGATGACGGCCGGAAGCTTGTCGCTTCCCACGTGGGTTTGCTTTGACCCTATGTACTGAATGCCGTTTTGGGCGGCTTTTGTTTCCAGCATTCTTTCTTCCGACGTTTTGCGCGGAGCCGTTACGGCGCCGTATGTTGAAAAAAGTTTTTCCGCTTCGTCTATATATTCCTGCGTTTTTGCCCGGCCTATAAGCTCGGGCAGATTAGTGCCTATTATCGTGGAATACAAAAGTTTTCCGTCGCTGAAAAGTCCGGCTCCGCCTATTCCCGAGGCGATATTGCAGGGTTTGCAGTTCAGGCATTTTCCGCCGGATTTAACCGCGCATTTTCTGCTCTTTATCGCGCGTCCTTTTTCAATAAGAAGTATTTCGAAGTTTTTTCCGGACTGCGCAAGCTTATAGGCGGACGCAAGTCCCGCCGAGCCCGCCCCGATGATTATCACTTTCATTTTTGCCCCATGTTTCCAAAGCTGTTTTTTGCCGGCATAAAGATTTTACCAAAAAAACAACTAATACTCACACAAAGCCGCAAAGGCACGAAGAAATGACCGCATGAAAACGAGATTATTAGATTAGCGAAAAGGAAGAAGAAATTTAATCTACATATCCAAGTTTTGAGCAAGTCTTAGCGGCTTTGTGGCTTTGTGTGGAAAAAATCTTGATTTGATTATTATGGATATATGATACATGCACTTGAAGACTTTTCATTATTTTTATATCCTTGTTTATGTTATGCCCAGTTGGCGCAGCGGTAGCGCGTTCCCTTGACATGGGAAAGGCCATAGGTTCAAATCCTATACTGGGCATTTTTCTATAGTTCAATAAGAACTGCGAAAGCGGAAAACAGAATTACGCCGACACTCCGCTAAAGGCGCGATATGACAGACAACAACGAATTTCTTGAAAAGATGAGACATTCCTGCTCGCATGTTATGGCGCGGGCGGTTACCGAGCTTTTCCCCGGCAAAAAGCTCGGCATAGGTCCCGCCATAG
>CAZFMJ010000001.1:68684-84620 GCA_964520045.1 uncultured Elusimicrobiales bacterium
ATCATTTTGTGCCGGAAGACCTTCCTGTGATAGAAACAAAAATGCGCGAGATAATAAAAAGCGGACAGGCTTTTGAATATTACGCCCGTCCCAGAGAAGAGGCAAAGAAATATTTTGAGGAGCGGGGGGAGAAATATAAAGCCGAGCTTGCCTGCGGCCTGCCCGACGCGCAGGCCGGTTTCTATAGAAACGGCGGTTTTACTGATTTATGCAAGGGTCCGCATGTGGAAAATACGGGCGAGATAAAACAGTTTAAGCTTATTTCCATAGCCGGCGCATATTGGCGCGGAAGCGAAAAAAATCCCATGCTTCAGCGGATTTACGGGATAGCTTTTGAAACAGAAAAAGACCTTAACGACCACGTAAAACAGCAGGAAGAAGCGGCTAAGCGCGACCACCGCAAACTCGGCGTAGAGTTAAAGCTTTTCAGCATAACCGAGGAATGCGGCCCGGGGCTGGCGCTTTGGCATCCGAAAGGGGCCATGGTGCGGAAAATACTTGAGGATTGGATAAGAGAGCAGAATCTTTCAAGAGGCTATTATCCGGTTTACACTCCGCATATCGCCAGACTGCATCTTTGGGAAACTTCGGGCCACACCTCTTTTTACAGCGACAACATGTATTCGCCGCTGGATATAGACGGCCAGAAATATCAGCTTAAGCCGATGAACTGCCCTTTCCACATTCTCATTTACACCAGCGAACTGAGAAGCTACAGGGATTTGCCGCTCAGGCTTTATGAACTGGGCACTGTTTACAGGTATGAGCGCTCCGGGGTTATGCACGGTCTTTTGCGCGCCCGCGGTTTTACGCAGGATGACGCGCATATATTCTGCACTCCGGAACAGATTAATTCCGAAGTGGAGTCCTGTTTTGATTTTGCGGAGCATATATTTAAGACTTTCGGATTTCAGAAATACGAAGTGGAGCTTTCCACATGGGATTGCGGGCATCCCGAAAATTATGCGGGCAACGCGCAGGATTGGATTTCCGCCCAGTTCGCTTTGGAGAGCGTGCTTAAAAAGCGGAGCATACCGTTTAATATTAAGAACGGCGAAGCCGCCTTTTACGGCCCCAAAATAGACATTAAGCTGGTAGACGCCATAAACAGGCTTTGGCAGCTTTCCACGATACAGTTTGATTTCAATCTCCCGTCCAAGTTCAAGCTGGAGTATGTGGCTGAAAACGGGAGAAAAACTCCGCTTATGGTTCATAGGGCTTTATTCGGCTCAATTGAAAGATTCTTCGGCATTTTAATAGAACATTATGCCGGGCTTTTTCCGCTGTGGCTGGCGCCCGTGCAGGTAAAAATTCTTTCAATAAATTCCGCGGAAAGCGCTTATGCGGAAAAAATAGCCGGTCTTATGCGTTCCGCGGGCATAAGGGTTGAAACGGATCTTCGGCCTGAAAAGATAAACCTTAAAATAAGAGAAGCGACGCTTGCGAAAATTCCGTATATAGCCGTAGCCGGAGGCAAAGAGGCTTCTTCCGGAACCGTTTCCCTCAGAATCAGGGGAGGGAAAAATTTGGCGGGGCTTGAGGCCGAGTCTGTTATAAAAAACTTGCTGACTGAAATTTCAGAAAAGAGGCTGGCGCAGATTTATCAATGAACAAAGCTCTAATAATTCTTTTGCTTTTTCAGTCTTTTGCTTTCGGGCAGGAATATTCGCCGGAGGCCGAAGAGGAACTGTATAAGACCTGCGTGCAGATGTATCTGGGCGCATCTGCGGACAGGACGGCGGCTGTGGAGACGCTTGAGAAATTCATAGAGCGCTATCCAAAAAGCTCCAAAGCCGCGGACGCGCAGTTTATGATAGGCGAAGCGTATCTGCAAAAAGGGATTGAGCTTCTGAAATCCGAAAGAACGGCCAAACGCGCCGCCGACCCGCGCAAGTTAAGTCCGAAAAATCCTTCTTCTCTGGTTGAGGTGGGCAAAGCGCTTTCCGCTTTTGATAAGGTTATCCGCCGTTATTCCAAATCCGGACTTGAAAGCTCGGCTCAATACAGGATAGGCGAAATATATTATAACCTCAATGACTGGGAGTCGGCGATAAAGGCGTTTAAGGCGGTTGCGGGCAAGTATTCAAAAAGCTATTTGGCCGCGGAAAGCCTGCTTGGAATCGTGTATTCCAGTATGGCCCTTAACCGCTATCCCGATGCCGAATCGGCATTTTTTTCCATTATTGAAAATTATCCGCATTATGCAAAAGACCCTGAGGTGCTGTTTGCAAAAGGAATGCTTTCCGCGAACAGGGGGGAATATGAGTCCGCCGAAAAGACTCTTGAGCTCTTGAACGTTCCTCAGGCCAAAATGGCTCTGGGCAGAACATATATACAGCACGGCAAGCCTTATATGGCGGCTTCTGTTTTTGAAAAATTCACGCAGGATTTTTCCACCTCGGACGTGAAGGAAGACGCCGAGTTGATGACGGGAGATTCATTTTTCAGGGCGAAGGATTATCAGGGCGCTATCGTAAAATATCGGAGATTTTTGGAGAAATATCCCGAATCAAAGTACGGCGTTGCGGCGCAATTCAGGATAGGCGCAAGCATGTTCAGCAAAAAGGACTATGTGAGCGCCAGAAATTATTTCCAGGCTATAGTCGACAAATACGCCCTGGATTTCTTTGCGCCTTTCGCGCAGTATTTTATAGCGGAATCTTATCTCGCAAACGGAGAATACAGAGAGGCCTTTTTCGGATATAACAAGGTCGTTACGCAGTATAAGAATTCAGCCGCTCTTGTTCCTCTCGCCGGCTATAAACTGATATGGTGCCATTACAAGCTGGGAGACCTTGCGCAGGCTATCCGGACCAGCCAGGTTTTTCTGGCTAATTATCCCAACAATGACCTTGCGAAGAATATTTATCTCATATTGGGCAACAGTCTTTTGGAGCAGAAAAAATATTCGGAAGCCGTGCAGTCGTTCCAGAGCGTAATAGATCTTGCGCCTTCCAGCGAAATAGCCGAACATGCCCTGCTTTTAATATTAAAAGCGCAGTATGAAATGAAGAACTACAGCGCGATAATAACGTCCTACCAGTTTCTCATAAGGCGTCTGCCTCCTTCCCAGTCCCAATGGAGGGGCTTGAGCTATTTGTATGCGGCCGAAGCGTATATAGCCATGAATCTTGTGGAGGAAGCGGAAGCGATTTATGACATGGTGCTGCGGGTGTATCCGTGGGATGCATCCGCCCTATACGCCCAGGACGGACTTGCATGGTGCCGGGCATACAGGGGGGAATACGCGCTGGCCGCAAAGTCCAGGGATAAATTAAAAGAGATGCTGTCCGCTTCGCCGTCGTCCGCGGCTTTCTCGAGCATGAACGGCCTTGCCATCGCGGACAGCATGTTTAATTCCAAGGAATACGAGCAGGCCTATCAGATGTATGAAAAATTCGCCGACGAAAACGCCGATTCCGATTACGCTTCCCTTGCTTTATACAGGGCCGGCCTCGCGCTTTACAAACTGAAATACTACACGCAGGCTGTTACCGTGTGGCAGAAACTTTCAGAAAAATATCCGTCCGCGAAAGAAACCGAAACCGCCGATTATCATGTGGCCGACACCTATTTCAGGGCGCAGAAATACTCGGAGGCGGTATCCGCGTATAAGAAAATAACGGAAAAGTATCCCGACAGCGCGCAGTCGGCTCTCGCGTATCTGCGCATAGCGCAGTCGGATTACAACGGAAAAAACGACACGGACGCCATCGCCCATGCGCGGGAGGTGCTTAAACGTTTTCCCGCGGCGCAGGAAGCCATTGACGCCATGGATCTTCTTGAGGCGGTTTTTGACCGTTCCCCTGCGATGTTTAAAGGGGTATTTGCGGAAATCGCGTCCGCGGGCGAAGGTACGCAGGTGGCGGGGGAGGCGCAGTTTAGGTTAGGCAGGAGGTTGTTTGAAAAAAAGGAATATGAAGCCGCCGTTGAGGAACTTAAGAAGTTCAGCGTTAATTACACGGCTCATCCTTCCATGGGCAGGGCGCAGTTTTATCTGGGCGAGGCATGCTTCCATGCCGGGAAATTTGAAGAATCGGCCGAGGCATTTGCGCGTTTTATCAGCAATTATCCCGAATCCGAGGATATGCCGCTTGCAATTTTCAGGTTGGGAAGCGCGTATTATAATCTTAAAAACTACGGCTTAGCTTCGGCGTCTTATCAGAAACTTGTGGACGCTTATCCGAAATCGGAATATATAAAGCCCGCCATGTTTAATCTTGCTCTTAGCTATAAATCCACGGGCAAGGCGGATCTTGCGCAGGAAACCTATAGGAAATATTATGACCTTGCGGGGGAAGATCCCAGCGCCATGGCCGCGATGTGGGAGATTTTTAATCTTCAAAAATCGCGCGGGGATTCCATAGGCGCGCTGAAAACCCTTACCCAGATACAGGCGTCAAAGCCCGGCACGGAAGACGAGCTTGAAGCGCTTTACCGCATGGGCGAAATTAATATGGATGAAAACAGGATTTCAGAGGCCAAAAACTCATGGGAAAAAACCGTGCCGCTTAAGCCCGCAAAAAGCCCCTACAGACTGCAGGCTCTTATAAAGCTCGGCGAAGTCTATGAGAAAGAAGGCGATTATATTGCCGCGGCCGGTTTTTACGACGATTTGGCAAAAAACGCGGCGTCTCCGGACGTGGTTAAAGCGGCCAGAGAAAGGGCGGTTTCCTTGCGCAAGATGAAAACCGTAGAGGATAAAAAAACCGCGCAGGAAAACGTGAAACAAAAAAAGGACGCGGTTTCGCGCTCCCAGCCGGCGCAGAAGCAGGATCAGGACGATTCGCGGGATTCTACCGACGAGATGAGTCCCGCCGTCACCGAGCCCGCGAAAATGGAAAATCTTCCGGGGATGAAAAAAAAGACGTCTGTTCAGTCGGCGGGTTCTTCAGCGCCGGCGTTAAAGAAGTGATAAAAGGACGGGGACGGCTGGACTGCAGACAGCCGGAAGATGTGATTAACTGATTGAGTGAGTTTAGAACTTGCGGCTTAATACTTAGCGCTTATCGCTTAATACTTGGGAGGAACAATGGGGGAGATAAATTATCTGGCTATTTTTAAGGAAAGTTTTACGCTTGTGATTCTTTCTTTCTGTTCGGTTCTTTCCATAACTTTTGCATTTGAAAGATGGTGGGCGTTCAAGAAAGCCGGCAGGGGCAAAACCGACGAACTTCTGTCTCATCTGCATAAGGCCGTGCATGACGGGGATATTGAAAAGGCCGCGGTTTATGCGAAGAAAACGGATTCTTCAAAATCAAGGCTTTTGCGCGTCGCTATTGAAAACAGGCACATGAAAAGGGTTCATCTTGACGAGATGCTTTCCACATCGCGCCAGGAGGAGCGCCTTCATCTTGAAAATTATCTGAATGTGCTGGGCACAATGGGAAATATCGCGCCTTTTATAGGGCTTTTCGGCACAGTGATAGGAATTATAAAGGCATTCAGGGATTTGGCGCTTTCCGGAGTGGGCGGACCCACCGTGGTCGCAAGAGGAATAGCCGAGGCTCTTGTGGCCACTGCGGCGGGACTTGCGGTAGCTATACCGGCGGTAATAGTTTATAACTATTTTATGCGCAGGCTTAAGGTTATAATGACGGAACTTGAGGTTTTTTCAACAAGGCTTGCAATAATGCTGGAAAAGTAAAAAGGCAGTAGATAGCAGACAGCAGACAGGAGATGGGAGACGGGAAAGGGTAAACGGAAGAAAGGAAACAGAATATAATTTATTTTAATATATATCTTTTTCTTATTTTTTACCGTCTACCTTCTACCGTTTACCATCTTCCGTCTTATATATGAGCGCGAAAACTTCCGATAACGGCGATCCGATAACAGACATAAATCTTACGCCATTGGTGGATGTGTCTTTGGTGCTTGTGATAATTTTTATGGCGGTGGCGCCTTTCGCCATACAGGCGGGAATAAAGGTGCTTCAGTCAAAGGCGAAAGCTGCCGTAGGAAAAGTTTCCGCTTCTGATAATGTTCAGGTGAAGCTTGAGAAAAACGGCAGGCTGACGATAAATGGAAAGCCCGTGGAACCGGCAGTTTTTCCGCAGGCGATAATTCAGGCTCTGGCGGAAAGCAAGGATAAAATGGTTATTATAACCGCGGATGCGGCCAACAGGGTGGGGGAAGTGGTGCGTCTTCTGGACGACTCGAAACAGGCCGGAGCGCTGAAGCTTGCGATATTAAAAAGCGGATAGAATAGAAGGGGACGGTAGATGGTAGACGGGAAACGGTAGACGGAAAAGAAAAAACAGGGGAGTAGGTTTGTTTTACCGTCTACCTTCTACCGTTTACCATCTTCCATCTTATTTATGTCTGGAAAAACTCTTGATGACGACGGACCTATAACAGGCATAAACGTGACTCCTTTGGTGGACGTATGCCTTGTGCTGGTCATTATATTCATGGTCACTGCGCCTTTATTAAGCGAGCCCCTTTTTAAGATTAATCTTCCGGTAGCCCGCACGCAGGAAGGCGAGGAAAAGGAAAAAATTGTGATAAGCATTTCAAGCGACGGCAAGCTTGCGCTTAATGAGAAAGGATATAAATCAATTACTGAAATGTCGGATGAATTAAAAAAAGTCATAGCCGAAAGCGAGCAGAAATATGTGGTTTTCAGGGCCGATCAGGACGCTTTGCACGGAACTCTCACGGATCTGATGCAGAAAGCGAAAGAACTGGGCGCACAGAACATGACGATAGCTACGGAACAGAAGAAGATAGAAGAAGGTAGACGGTAAATGGTAGAAGGTAAACGGAAGAGAGAAGATGGAGGAGTAGATTTGTTTTGCCGTTTACCATCTACCGTCTTCCATTTACCATTTACCCTCTGCTATTATGAATAGAACTGTTGCGGTTTCGTTTTTTGGGTCGGTTTTTTTTCATGCGGCGGCATTCAGCGCGTATTTTTATCTTACGGTTTTTGCCCCCAAGAATAAGCTTACCGTCATAAGCAATGTCGACCTGATAGTTCAGGAGAAAGTCAGGCAGATTCAGGTTATAAAAAAGCCTCAGGTCAACACCTGGAATTTTCTCAAGCTGGCCATGCCTCAGATCGTTCAGCCTAAACTTGCGGACAAACTTCTTGATGTAAAAACCAGAGAACAGCTTAAAGAAATAAAACTGCCCGAGAAACTGCAGGAAAGAAGCGGAAAAATAATGGAAGCCAATAAAATAGATATGGACGCCGGCCGGCGCGTTATTTCGGAGATCAAAGACATGTCGGCGGCTATAAAATTCGAGCGGTCAAACGCGGCGCTGGCTCCCAAAATAGAACTTGAGGAAGTAGGCGTAAAACAGGCTCCGGTCATCCCCGCCGATATAAAATTCGACGAGCAGGCCGCTCCCGTGCGGCCTCAGAGCATTCAGGAAGTGTCGTCGGCCATAATGGAAGCCAAGCGCGCTTCAAACGCGGCTCCCATGCTTCTGCAGGAAGCTCAGGCGTCCAAGCCCGCATGGACGGATAAGCTGGCGGCTCAATTGCCGGGCAGGCCTCAGGAGGCCGGGCAGCAGGAAGTAGAAGGCATTGCCGCGCAGAAAAGAGACATCGCCCCTGTTTTGGACGCCGGAAGGCTTTCGCGGGCGATAGCATTGAAGGAAGCCGAAACCGAAAATAAAAAGGTTGAAATAGAAGGACCGCTTTCCGGCAGAAAGGTTGTAAAATCATATATCCCGGAATTCCCGTCATGGGCAAAGGAAAAGGGGATACTGGAAGCTTCCGTGGCGATACGGTTCTATGTTGATTCTTACGGCAGGGTTATGGATTCGATGAAGATTGAGATCACTTCGGGATACGGAGCTCTGGACAGGCTTTCAATCGATGCCCTGAAGAAATGGGTGTTTGCGCCTCTTTTAGATTCAACCCAAAAACAATGGGGGGTCATAACTTTCAGGTTTGTAATGGATTAGGGGTAGAGGGGAAACGGTAGACGGTAAAGCGCGGAAGGGAGCAAATAAGAAATTAACAGCTTATGGCTTATTTTTGTAACAGCGAAGGATTGATATGAAAATATTTCTTTTATTTTTAACGTTGATTGTCGGCGCATGTTTTGCGAATGCTTCGGCGCAGGAGCAGGAAAATGATCCCGCAAAACAGGCTCAAGCCGGAGATATGAAGTCATACGACGGCGGCGTGCCGGAAGAGGTTGTGGTCAAAGGAGGAGATTCCTCAAGCCGGATTTCTACCGGCAAGCCTGCGATTAAGATAGAGCTGGACCCTTTTGAAAGCATAAAAACTTCCCTTGAGCCTGATACTAGATTTTTTCTTTCCGAATCCCCGCTTTCCATGAGGTTGAGCCGCAATACTCCCGAGTTTCTTCAGAATAAACGGGTGATTGAGCCGTGGAGGATGTCTTTCAGCGATAATGCCGGCATAACCTTTTATCCGGAAAAGCGGCTTAACGAGATATTCAGAAGAGGACTCAGCGAAAAGGAAATAAAAGAAATACAGTGGACTCTGTCCATAACGGATGAGGAAGGCAAAACCTTCGAGAGATATTCAGGGAAAGGCCAGCCGCCGGAAAGAGTAGAATGGAGCGGGCAGAACCGCCGCAAAGAATGGATAAAGGCGGGGCATGCCTACTCGGCCGTTTATGTTTTTACCGACGGCTCAGGAGCTCCTCATACCGGCATAAACAATCCCATACAGTTTACCGGCATAGTTCATCAGGAAAACTCGGGGCTTTATATAAGCCTTGATTCAAGAGTGCTTTTCGGGAATTCCAAATCCGAGACCGAGATACAGGAGCCGCTTGGAGGCAATCTTGTGAAGTCTGCGGCTGATTTGATAAAACGGAGGTATTTCAACATTCCCGTAAAAATACATTCTTATGCGCAGACTATGTCTCTGGCCGAACAGCAGGCAAATCTTGTGGCTGACAAGCTGTCAAGCCATCTTATGCTGTCCAATAACATGATAACTCCCGAAGGGCATGAATCGTCTTTTTCAGAGCAAAGGCTGGACGTAGTGCTGCTGAACAGGTAAATAGTCAATATAACCGCTTTTGCGGTAATATTGAGGTAGACGGTAGATGGTAAACGGTAAAAACAAAACAACTTTGTTCCCTTCTACCCGCTACCTTTTATCATCTTACTCAAAAAAACGGGCATATTGAGTAAGTTGATGTGTAAATTTATTGGCGTTTCCATATTTGGTATACTTTAAATGAGGAACAGAACGGATAAAACGGAGGAATATTTAAATGGCTGTGAAAATAGGAGTTAACGGATTCGGAAGAATAGGAAGGCTTGTTATAAGAGCGGGAATAAACAATCCCGAACTGCAATTTGTGGCGGTCAATGATCTTGCCGACCCCGCGACTTTGGCTCATCTTTTTAAATATGATTCAACTTTCGGCATTTATCCGGGAGAGGTTAAGCCGCAGGACGGCGCGATCATAATAGACGGAAAGAAAATAAAAGTTGTTTCCGTTAAAGATCCAGCCGCTCTTCCATGGAAAGATTTGGGGGCTGACATAGCTATTGAATCCACCGGCAAATTCACCGATGTGGAGAAGGCAAAAGCTCATCTTGCCGCGGGAGCAAAAAAAGTAATAATTTCGGCGCCTGCGAAAGGGGATGCCGCAACTATCTGCATGGGAATAAACGAAAGTTCCTATGACCCGAAAACGCACGTCATAGTTTCCAATGCTTCCTGCACCACGAACTGCCTTGCTCCGCTTGCAAAAGTCATCAATGATAATTTCACCATCGTAAGCGGGCTGATGACCACTATTCATTCCTATACCAATGATCAGCCTGTATTGGATTTTCCGCATAAGGACCTGCGCAGGGCGAGGGCGGCGGCTGTTTCCATGATTCCCACTTCAACGGGAGCGGCTAAGGCCATAGGGCTGGTGATCCCCGACCTTAAAGGGAAGATGAACGGCGTGGCGATAAGGGTTCCTACTCCGAACGTCTCGCTTGTAGATCTTTCTCTGACCGTGGCAAGACAGGCGTCAAAAGAGCAGGTAAACGAGGCTTTCAAAAAAGCTTCTGAAACAGGTTTGAAGGGTTATCTTGAATATTGCGATAAGCCTCTGGTTTCAAAGGATTTCCTTGGAAATAAAGCAAGCTGTATTTTTGACTCTCTGCTTACTGATGTGGTAGGCGCGACTCATATCAAAGTTTTCGGCTGGTATGACAATGAGTGGGGGTACGCCAACAGGGTAGTCGACCTTGCGCTTTATATCGCAAAGAAAGGGTTATAAGGCGGTAGCTAGTAGACAGCATATAGTAGATAGAAGAGAAAAGGGGACAACATATCTTTTACTGTCTGCCCTTGTTTAATTGAAAGAATGGGAAGATTGTAGGCTGAAAAAAATTTCGCAAAAGAGAGAAAAATATGAATCCAAAAAAAGTAATCATTATGGGAGCCGCTGGAAGGGATTTCCATAACTTCAATGTCTTTTACAGGGACAATCCTGAATACGAGGTGGTTGCGTTCACCGCTTTTCAGATACCCAACATCGCCGGAAGAAAGTATCCTGCTTCTTTGGCGGGCTCAAGATATCCTCAGGGAATAAAGATATATCCCGAGGAGGAATTAAGCGGGCTTATATCCGGATTAAAGGCGGATGAGGTGGTTTTTGCGTATAGCGACGTAAGTTTTAATGAAGTTATGGCAAAAGCCTCTCTTGTTATCGCCTGCGGAGCTCATTTTAAACTGCTCGGAGCCGGGCCTACAATGATTAAGTCAAAAAAACAGGTTGTCTCAGTTTGCGCGGTGCGCACCGGCTGCGGCAAAAGCCAGACTTCAAGGAAAATAGCTTCACTTCTTAAAGAAATGGGCAAAAAGGTGGTAGTCGTGCGGCATCCGATGCCGTACGGAGATCTTGCAAAACAGGCCTGCCAGAGATTTACTTCCATAGCGGACATGGAAAAACACGGATGCACAATAGAGGAAATGGAAGAATATGAGCCCCATATACGGGAGGGGCATATTGTATATGCCGGCGTTGATTACGGGATGATACTTGCATCCGCGGAGGAAGAAGCCGATGTGGTGCTTTGGGACGGCGGTAATAATGATTTGCCTTTTTATAAGCCCGATCTGCATATAGTGGTGGCCGATCCCCTAAGGCCGGGGCATGAGGAGTTATATCATCCCGGCACGGCGAATGTGCGCATGGCGGATGTCGTTATATTAAATAAAGTCGACAGCGCCGAGCCTGCCGCGGTTGAGCAGGTGAAGGCGAATATCAAACGGCTTAATCCAGGATGCCGGATACTTGAGGCGGAATCTCCCGTGATTCTGGAAAATGAGGATATTGAAGTTTCCGGAAAACGCGTTCTTGTGGTAGAGGACGGGCCCACGCTGACTCACGGAAATATGGGCTACGGCGCGGCCTATATAGCGGCCAAAAAATATAATGCCAAAGAAATCGTGGATCCAAGGCCTTATGCGGTAGGCTCAATTAAAGGTGTCTACGCGAAATACAGCCATCTTAAGCATATACTTCCGGCTATGGGTTACGGCAGGGAGCAGATGAATGAGCTTAAGGATACCATAAATGCGGTGCCGTGCGACCTTGTTCTGGTGGGCACGCCCATTGACCTTGCCTCTCATCTTAAATTCGGAAAGCCTTCTGTGCGCGTGCTTTATTCGCTTAAAGAAAAAACTTCGCCGGGTCTGAAAGAGCTTTTGGAAAAAATTATTAACAAGGACAAAAAAGCAGTAAGGTCGTAAAGATAGGACGTTTTTGCCGTTGCTTACAACTTATAACTTAACGCTTTTTAGGGGTGGATTATGACTTCTGCTCAGTCGGCAATGAAGCTTGCAAGAGTTCAGGATATGAATCTTAAAGGCAAAAACGTGCTTGTGCGCGTTGATTACAATGTGCCTCTGCAGGACGGCAAAGTCGTAGACGATACCCGCGTTAAGGAAACGGTAAAGACCGTAAAATATCTTTTGGATTCCGGATGCCGCGTGGTGCTGATGTCCCATCTCGGCAGGCCGAAGGGGAAAATCGACCTAAAATACAGTCTCAAGCCTGTGGCCGGAGTGCTTGAAAAATACATGCAGACAAAGGTGCATTTCGCGCAGGATTGCGTGGGAGCTTCCGCGGACGAAACCGTGGCTAAGACCCAGAAAGGCGAAATAGCGCTTCTGGAAAATCTGCGGTTTCACGCCGAGGAGGAGAAAAACGACGAGGGATTTGCAAAACAGCTGGCCGCATACGGCGAGTTTTTTGTGCAGGACGCTTTCGGCGTTATTCATAGGGCGCATGCTTCCACTTCCGCCGTGGCTAAATATCTGCCCGGCGCCATAGGTTTTTTGGTGCAGAAAGAGCTTGAATATCTTGACAGGGCTATAAGCAATCCTGAACGGCCTTTTCTCGCCATAGTGGGAGGAGCAAAAGTTTCAGATAAAATACCGGTGCTTCACCGGCTGATAGAAAGGGTGGATACCCTTATAATAGGCGGCGGCATGGCATATACTTTCCTTGCCGGCCAGGGGATTTCAGTAGGAAAGTCGCTGCTTGAAAACGATAAGATACAGGAGGCCAAAGACATAATTGCGGAGGCTTATAACAGAAACGTGGAATGCCTGCTTCCCGCGGATCATTTGGCTGTTCAGGAGATAAAGCCGGGCGCCGCCGTGCAGACGACTCAGGCCATGGCTGTGCCTGAAGGCTGGATAGGAGTGGATATAGGTCCCAGAAGCATACAGCTTTTTAGCGAGCGCATACGGATGGCAAGGACAATTTTCTGGAACGGACCTTTGGGCATATTTGAAACGGATGCTTTTGCAAAAGGCAGCATCGCCGCGGCAAAAGCTCTTGCTGAAGCTACAAAAACCGGGGCCGTAACGATAGTGGGCGGAGGAGACAGCCTTTCCGTAATAAAAAAGGCGGGGTTGAGCACCTCCGAGCTTACTCATTGTTCCACGGGCGGAGGCGCAAGCATGGAGTTTTTGGAAGGGAAGATCCTCCCAGGCCTGCTTGCCATATCGCAGAAATAATAAAGAGGGAAGAAGGTAGATGGGAAACGGTAGACGGAAGAAATAAAACGGCAGAGGATTTGATCTGGCTTTTTCTTGATTTGTTTTGCCGTCCCAAACAATCCTTAAAAGCAGTGAGTTTGGGGCGGCCCATTCTCAAAGTTTTAGTGGAAAGAATGGACCGTCTACCTTTTACCGTTTACCGTCTCCCTTCTTCTAATAGGAGGCTTTATGTATCAATTCATACTTATACTGCATATTATAGTTTGTGTCACCCTTGTGATCGCGATACTTTTGCAGACGGGGAAGGGGTCCGCTCTGGCTGTTTTCGGCGGAGGCGGGGGGGATTCTCTTTTCTCCGCTTCGTCCGGCACGACATTCCTGAAAAAATTCACTTCCGCCGTAGCAATAACTTTCGCTGTTACTTCCCTTCTATTGGCGCTCTTAACCGCGCGCATGGGCGTGCGTTCCGTCACTATAGATTATCAGCTTCCTCAAAAGCCTCCCCAGGCTCAGCCTGCCGGCAACGCCGCGCCTGCGCCCGCCGCCGATAATGCGGCTTCTCCCGCCGCCGGAGCCCCGGCGCCTGTTCAACCCGACAAGAAATGACGTGACTCCTCTTAACTGCAATAGTTATCTTGGAAAGCTGAGAGGTCTGGCGGGACAGAGGCTTATTCTGATTCCTGGGTTTATAATAATCATACAAGACGGCAAAGGAAGGTTTTTGTTCCAGCTGCGGAGGGATTTTAAAAAATGGGGTCTTCCCGGCGGCATTCCCGAAGAAAGGGAATCTATCGAGCAAACCATGCGCCGTGAGATTCTTGAAGAAACCAGCCTGAAAATTAACCGCTTTTCCTGTTTCGGCTTTGTTCCAAATCCTTCGCATGAAATAATCCGCTATCCGAACGGCGATGTTATTCATAATTTCGGGCTTCTTTTCTGGACGGATGATTTTTCCGGCAAAGTAAAAATCGGCGACGATGAAAGCATCGGTTTGAAATTTTTCCATCCCGATAATCTTCCTGATGGCGTTATAAATAACAGCAAAAAAACCGTACAAATGTACCGGCGTTACAGAAAGACCGGCCTGTTTCAGCTGGACTGAATCTAAAACTACTGCGTTACTTTGTTTTCAAAGGTTTTTATCACGTCCAGAAGTCCGCTGGCATTTTTTGAAGACAGCAGTTTTTTATGCAACGTGGGATTTGAGACAAGTGAAGCCAGCTGCGCAAGAATCCGCAGCTGCGCGGTGGGTTCGTAGAATGGAGTAAGAATAAGGAACAGCAGTTTAACCGGAAGTTTATCGGGGGACGGAAAAATTATGCCCTCGGAGCATTTTCCGAAGGCGACCAGAGGCTTGCTTAAAGATGAAAGGCGCGCGTGCGGAAAAGCCGACATATGTCCGACTGCGGTTGAAAGCCCGTTTTCCCTGCTGCAGATGAGCCTCCACGCTTCTTCGCGGTCAAACATGGGTTTTGCCGAATGAAGTTTTAAAAGCAGAGCCCTGAGCACTCCGAAACGGTTTGCGTATTCAATTCCAAAATCAGCGGCCTCCGGCACAAGCACCTGGCTGAGCAGGGCGGCGGGGGTCGAGTCAAATTCATCCCGTATCTCCCCCACAAGTTCCTCCAGTATGTCTTCCATCGTCACAAGGCCCGTTATTTTTCCGTCATAATTTTTTACAAGCGCCATTTGGGAATGTTTTTCCTGAAATTCTCTCAGGGCTTTTTCCACCGGAGCTTCTTCAAGTATGAAGTGCGCGGCTCTTTTCATTCCTTCAATATGCGGGATGCATTTGCCGAGAAGGCATTCAATGCTCAGATCTTTTATGTGAATCATTCCATCCGTATCATTTAGATCGTTTTTACACAAAGGGTAACGGGAGAATTTTTTCTGCCGTATCACGGAAAGGTTCTCCTGCCAGGGCTTATCCATGGAGAGAAAGGCGATAGAGCTGCGGGGCACCATAATCTCCTTAACGATAGTGTGTCCGAAATCAAAAAGGTTTTCAAACATCATCAGCCGTCCCAGCGAAAGCCTGCCCTGCTCCTGCGACTGTCCCAATATCATGCGCATTTCTTCTTCGGAGTGCGCCAATTCGCTTTCAGAGGAGTGAAAGCCGATTATTTTCAGAAAAAGGTTTGTGGATTTTGTCAGCAGCCACATGGGGCCGTATGTAAGGCGGTAAAAAAGATGGAGGGGAATGGCGGTGAAAAGAGATATGGTTTCCGGTATCCGTATCGCCACAAGTTTCGGAGCCTGCTCGCCTATTACTATATGCATGGACGTTATAACAATAAATGCCGCCGCAAATGAAATGGAATGCGAAACAGTATTAGATATGGATTCAGGCATTATCGATGTGAAAGGATGGATTATAGTCGCAAGAGCGGGTTCTCCTATCCAGCCGAGTCCGAGGCTTGCCATCGTTATGCCCAGCTGCACGGCAGAGAGATAGCCGTCAAGATTTTTTACCGCGGATTGCGCCAGCAATGCCCGCTTCTGGCCTTTTTTAGCCAGCTCGTCAAGCCGCGTGGCGCGTACTTTTATAATGGCAAATTCCGCCAAAACGAAAAAGGCGTTCAGAAGAAGAAGCAGAAACGTTATAAAAAGACTTATTAAAGGGCTCATTTGAAATGTCAGATGATGACTATGGAAGGAAAATTGCGCGGGGTGGGACTTGAACCCACACGGCTTGCGCCATACGCCCCTCAAACGTACGCGTATACCAATTCCGCCACCCGCGCGTGATTACTCAGGTCGTTTAAGGAAGAGGTGAAACGGTAAATGGCGGACGGTAGATGACACGACAATAACATTCTTTGTTTACCGTCTCCCGTTTACCTTCTTCCATCTTACGTCTTTTGCAGCCTATCCACCTAAGCTTAATATATTTTACCAAAATTTTATATCATTATCTTATGAAAAACATTCAGATGCCGGTTGGGCCTTTGACAGCAAAAAAAATAGTGGATAAAACAGGCACG
>CAZFMJ010000001.1:84630-102886 GCA_964520045.1 uncultured Elusimicrobiales bacterium
AAATCCTACAAAAAGGCTTTTTCCGGCAGAGAAACGCTTATCTGCTACGCCCTTAAGGCTAATTCAAATACCGCTCTTTGCTCAATACTGGCAAGGCTGGGAGCGGGGGCGGATGTGGTTTCAGGCGGGGAATTGAGGCGCGCGTTATCGGCGGGGTTTAACCGCACGCGGATTATTTTTTCCGGAGCGGGGAAAACGCGGGAAGAGCTTGAATATGCGGTAAAAACCGGAATATTGATGATAAATGTGGAATCGCAGGAAGAATTTAAAGCTCTTGAACAAACTGCCGCCCGCTTGCGCAAGAGGGCTCGGTTTTCAATACGAATAAATCCCGGTATCGACGCGCATACGCATGATTATATTACCACCGGCAGACTCGGCACTAAATTCGGAGTGCAGGCGGATGAGGCGTTAAAAATATATGCCGCGGCAAAGCGCTCAAAATGGCTTGAGATAAAAGGCATACATGCGCATCTGGGGTCGCAGATTTCTTCGGCAGAGCCGTATATTAAAGGCATGCATGCTCTGCTTAAGATCGCCGAAAGGCTTAAAAAAACAGGAATAAAACTTGAATATGTCGATATAGGCGGAGGATGGGCCGTAGATGAAGACTGCAGGCAAAAACCGCTTTCTGAGCTTGCGCAAGCGCTTATTCCCATGCTTAGGGAACAAAACGGATTAAAACTTATAATAGAGCCCGGCAG
Source organism: uncultured Elusimicrobiales bacterium (assembly GCA_964520045.1). GTDB lineage: Bacteria > Elusimicrobiota > Elusimicrobia > Elusimicrobiales > CAZFMJ01 > CAZFMJ01. The sequence goes on from CAZFMJ010000001.1 coordinate 85,335, forward strand.
ATCTCTTGTCGCCGGAGCAGGTATGCTTTTGACGAAAGTTCTTTACCGGAAGACAAGCGCCGGGAAAAAATTTTTAATAGTGGATGCGGCGATGAACGACCTTGTAAGGCCGGCTCTTTATGGAGCAAAACATCCCGTAGCGGCGTTGTTCCCGGGAAAAGGCCGTGTGTCAAAATTTGATATTGTCGGACCGGTGTGCGAATCTGGAGATTTCCTGGCAAAGGATGCGGTTATGCCTCTGCCTGAACAGGGAGACGTGTTGGCTGTTCTTTGCGCCGGAGCTTACGGCTTTTCAATGAGTTCTCAGTATAATTCAAGGCTCAGGCCCGCTGAGGTTTTGGTATCAGACAGCGGAAAGGCATGGAAGATTATACGGGCAAGGGAAACTTTTAGCGACCTGGTGAGACTTGAACGAAGACGGTAGAAGGTAGATGGAAGAAGGTAGATGGAAGATGGTAGATGGAAGATGGTAGATGGAAGATGGTAGACGGAAGAGAAAAGGCAGTATGTTAAGAAAAGAGAACCGGATGGAATTTTTATTCTCTATGGCAGATGACAGCGGTTTATTTATTGGGGATTGTTTTGATGAGCTGATAGAAACTTCTATTGCCGGCGGATTTCATATTTGAGATGTCGATATCTTTTATATCGAATTTTACGGCAGGAGGCGGTGCCGGAGTGAAAATATTTTTCCTTATTTCTGCAAATCTGCTGTAGATATTATCTCCCGGGCATTCGGTTTCGCCCAGGTCTTTGTGTGCGTAAAACTTGGCTGCCGGTATCTTATACATTTCAACCAATGCTTTTGCCAGTTCATAAAGAGCGTTAAGCTGTTCCTGTGTCGGAGTATCGGATTTCGGGGGATGATAATTGCCTAAGAATGATATTCCTATATTTCCCGGATTGTGATTTAACACATGAGCGCCTTCCATCTCAAAAGGGCGTCCCTGCAGTATGTTGCCCGTGCTGTCGATAACAAAATGATAGCCGATATCTATCCAGCCTCGTCCTTTCTGGTGGTAGCGCTGTATAAAAAGAGTTTCTTCAAGAGATTCCTGAAGCGTTACCGTATATTTCGCTGCGGTATGGTGCATCGTTATCATTTCAGGAGCATGCCGGGTATACTCGCTTGTGGGCGGTTTTGCTTTCCACTCCGAGCGCGGTATGATTTTTACCGGAAGTTCTGTTTCGAAAGACGGCGGAGCCGGAGGCGTTACGGAGACTGAAGGTTTTTCCGGCTGGTCGCGGAAAAGTTCAATTTCATAAATTATGAATCCCTGCACCGACCCGGCGCATGTTTTTCTCGCCCGCAGGCGCGGACGGCCGTATGAAACAAAAGATTTGCCGTTTTCGTCTTTAAGCCTGAATTTTGCCCAGAAACGGGTTTTTGAAATGGGGCTCGTTTCAAATTCAGAGGGTGATATTTTAAGCTCCTTCCCGTTGAATGTGAGCGTAATCTCAAATTTTATTATATCAGGCGCAGGCGCTTCGCCGTTTATGAGTATGGTGTCATAACCGTAGGCGGGTATATTAACCACTGTCTTCTCAAAAATGATGTCGTTGTCTTCTGCGCAGAGAACCGGCGCCTGCGCGCAGCAAAGAATACCGCATAAAATCATTAAAAAAAATCCGCATGCCGAATCGCTTGGTTTCTTCATGGTATTATTCTAACGTATATTTTAAAGACGGCAAGTACCAAAAGTCTTATCGCTTATCTGGGCCTAAAGTCCCAAGTGCTGTTGCAAAGGGTTATGCGCCCAGTTTAAATGATGAGTTTTCTTTCGCGATGGTGCAGACTATATCCCATGCCTGCTCCTTCACGGTTTTTACGCATTCTTCATGCAGGGCGTCCAGTTTCTTGTCCGAGTAGCCCGCGTTTAAGTGAAAAAGCATGAGTTCTTTGACTTTGGCGTTTTCCGCGGCGAACTGCAGGGCATTCGACGCGCAGGAATGGCCTTCGCTGCGGTGCATTTCCCAATCCGCGTCGTTATAATTTGAGTCATGTATCAGCAGATCCGCATTTTTGCAGAAATAACCCAATTTTTCATTGTAATCCTGAAGCGCCGTCGCTTCATCAAATAATTCGCTGTCGGGCGCGTATATCAGGGTTTTACCGCATAATTCCAGTCTGAAACAAAAAGTCGTTGTGGGATGATTCGAATACATCGCGTTGAGCTTTATTCCGGGCAGGGGTTCATAGGTGTCTTCAAGGGAGTCGTAAAGATTTATTTTTGCGCGCGGAGGCTGTTTCGCCAATGCAAAAGAGCCGTAAAATATCTGATGAACGGCGTCCCGCAGGCTTTTTTCAGGGTCATTCGGGCCCAGAATATTTACCGTATAATCAGAGTTCTGCATGGGCGCAAATTCCGCCAGCCCCATAATATGGTCGTTATGAAAATGGGTTAGAAACAGCCAAATGTCTTTCGGCTTGGCTCTCCTGATTAATTCTTCTCCCAATTTTATTATTCCGGTTCCGGCGTCAAATATCAGGATATTGTCTTTTGTTTCTACCGATACACAGCAGGTTTGCCTTCCATAAGCAGAACCGGTATCTGGAGCGGAGAGGGAAAGCCCCCTGCATCCCCTGACGGTTATATGGAGTTCCCCCGGTTTAAGGCATAGTTCATGGATCGATTGTTCCTTTTCAGAAACCGGAATTTTCGGCGGAGAAGGAAGCGGCGGCGGCACAGGGATAGGCGTTCCTTCGATGACTTGCTTTATTGTTTTTGAATAAAAAGCCACATTGTAGGGTTTTTGTATGTAAAAATCAGCTCCCAGCCGTATAGCTTTTTGTTTTTCGCTTTGAAAAGATTTTCCTGAGACAACGACGACTTTAATATCTTTCATGTCCGAGTCGGATTTTATCCGTTTTAAGAGTTCCATGCCGTCTAATCCCGGCATCATTATATCAACTATAACAAGGATCGGCCTTTGTTCCTTTATCGCGGACATAGCTTCCATGGAATCCTGTATGAGCATGACTTTGTAGCCTTCATCGGCTAAAAGGTCGCGGGTCAGGGTGCCGACCATGGGATCGTCGTCAATTACGATTATATCCAGTTTTTCTTCTGCCATAGTATTTTGAGACAATACAACTGATTCTATTCTATAATAATATAAGCCGGACTTCAAAATATAACTGCTCAGGGGCAGTCAGAAGTCAGCCCCATTCCTTCCTCAAAAGCTGTGAGAATGGGATACCGGCGACGGAATTTGCTATCGGAGGCCTATTTGCAGAGATACATTCTGAATTCTGTCTACCTGAATAGCAATAAAATATGAGAATAATAGCAGGAAGCGCAAAGGGCAGGACAATACTTAGTGTGCCCGTAAAAAAACCCGTAAAGCCTATTTCCTCGCGTATACGGCAGTCCCTGTTTGACATAATAAAGATAAAACTGCCCGCTTCTTTTTTTCTCGATTTATTTGCCGGGACCGGCGCAGTGGGCTTGGAAGCTCTTTCCAGAGGCGCGAAAAAGGTTGTTTTTGTTGAAAAGGATAGCGTCTGCGTGAAAGTAATAGAAAAGAATATCGACAGGCTTGGTTTTAGGGAAAGGGCTGAAGCATTCCGGGTTAATGTTTTTTCCGGTTTGGAATGGCTGCCTTACCGCTGTGAAGGGGGGAAATACGATTTGATATTTATGGGTCCTCCCTACAGGGATGAGCATAATGCGCCGCTGAGTCTGACGTCTCCCGCGCTTGAAAATATCGCTTCCTCATTATTGCTGGCTGAAAAGGGATGGGTGGTCGCCCAGCATCATATAAAGGAGAAGGTCGTTGCTCCCGCTAGTTTTGAGCTTTTTAGAACCAGCAAATACGGCGATACGCTTGTAAGTTTTTTCCGGTGGGCAAAATAATATGCTTTTTGATCCCTGCGAAATAAGTTACTCGAAAGTTAAATCATATAAAGACTGTCCGGAACTTTACAGGTATATTTACATGGAGCAAAAGCGGCCTCCGATAAACGCCGCCGCGGCATTGGGCGTTTCGGTGCATAAAGCTCTGGAGGCGTACCACAGCCGGAGCGGCGATTTATGCGATCTTATGGCCTGCTATGACGAGCATTGGCAGAGCGGAGGATTTGAGAATGCCCAGCAGCAGCTTGAGTATTATAACAAGGGAAGAGACATGCTTGAGCGTTATTGGGCGATTGACTGCGAAAGGGAATCTAAAATAGTCTGCGTTGAAAAAAAATTTGAATTTCTTTTTGGGAAATTCAAGGTGCGCGGAACGATCGACAGAATAGACAAGCGGGCCGACGGGAGGTTGGAGATAATAGAATACAAAACCGGCGCCGAGGTTAAGTCGGCCGCCGCGGCGGCTGAAAATCTTCAGACCGCCATGTACGGACTCGGCATGAAAATGGGGCTCGGACTGACTCCCGGGCTGGTGACCTTCTGGTTCCTTTCTCAGGGGAAAAGGGTTACGGCGCCCTATTCGCAGGCAGGCGAAGAGTCAGCCTTGAATGAAATCGCGTCTGCCGGCGAGAAATTTCTAGGAAAAGAATTTCCCCCCGATGTAAACCACTGTCCTTACTGCAGTTTAAAAAAAACCTGCAGGTTTTCAATAGAAAAACCGCAATAAAATACGACTCAACAGCAGTAATATGTAGAACGCAGATGAATCTGATGAACGCGGATAATTATAAATATTCGGAAATCACAGAAAAAGTTAAGTTATTGATACTTTTTACAAATTAGCTATGATTTTTTGAGGAAAGTTTTTTCAAACGAAAAAATCATATTGAATCATAAAAATCAGCGTCATCAGCGTGCTATGGTTAATAGATGGGTGGTTTACTTTTGCGTTTCTTCGGCGGAAGCGCGGGACTCCTGCTTATATATCTGGATAAAAACCAGCACGCAGGCGATTAAAATCGGACCCAGAAATATTCCGCGTATACCGTACACCCGTATTCCGCCGAACAGGCCGAGAAACAGCAGTATTATAGGCAGTTTGGCCTGCCGTCCTATCAGTATCGGCCTTAAAATATTGTCAAGAAGGCCCACAACCAAAGCGCCCCATAGCAGAATAAAAACACCCCATGCGGTGTCTCGCATAAGCATGAATATCACGCCTACCGGTATCCATACCAGACTTGAACCTCCGAGCGGAAACAAAGCCGCCGTTGCCGTGGCTATACCTAACAGTATCGGAGCGGGCACGCCTGCGATGGCATAGCCTAGCGATGCGACTATCCCCTGAAAAGCCGCGGTCAGAAGAACCCCGCGCACTACCGCTATTATAGTCTCATAAAGCCGCAAGGCTATGGCCTGCTTGTGTTCGCTGTCCATAGGGGCCAGCTCTATAATCCATGCCATCAATTTTTTGCCGTCTTTAAAAAAAAGGAACAAACTTATAATCATTGCGATAAAATCCACTACGAAAAAGATTATATTTCTGGCTATTTTACCCGCTGATTTTGAGATCGTTTCCTGCAGGTTATCGATGTTTTTGAGTATCATATCCTTCAGGTCTATGTCAAGATGGTTTGTTATGAACTGGGCTTTGCGGAATATTTTTACGGCTGAGGGCGGTATTGTGTTTTCCATGGGCGCGGAGTGTATGCCGGCCGAAATGTTTGAAAGCCATAACTGTGCGGACGGATAGATGTGGCGGGATTCCTTGAGCATCATCCAGCCCAGAAGCATAAGCGGCAGTATGAATATGAATATTACGGTCAGCGTGGCTATGACCGCCGACAAATTGGGTTTTTCCGGCAAATATTGCTGTATTTTAAGGTTAAGCGGAAAAAATATAAGCGCCAAAACCAAAGCCAGGAATATCGCATTAAAAAACGGCGCGGCTATTCTCAGCAATTGGTAAAGCAGGAATAAAAATACTCCGAAGAAAAAATACTTAAAGAGCTGTTCCCTGTTTATGCGCAAAAATTTCTGGTTAATCTGCATACAGGGATTATATCATAACGGCCTGTTGGAAAAGCGGTCAAAGGGGCCGCAACTGTTCCAGCTCTTAATTCCTAATTTGCGCATAGGTTTTCGTCAAGACTGTCTTGCTACCTTTTCTTTTTACTATAGAGCTGATTTTCAGTAGATTTTTTGGGGCAAATCATTTTCACAATATGAATTTTGTTCCGCTAGTGTTGTGACAAAGAAATTATGCATCATTTGGCCTGTCGATTTTGAGCCGAGCCGAAGCGATGTGAGGCGAGCAGGCCTTTAGGCCTGTAAGCCGAACAGCGCAAAGGCGCAGGCCAAAAGCGGCTGGCCCCTTCGGGGAGGCCCACTCCTGGCCGATTTCGTCGTTGCTCCTCATTCACACTGCTTAAGCAGTGCTCATTCGTCACGCCTAGAACTCGGCTCAGGCCTGGGCCTCCAAATGTTGCGTAATTTCTTTGTCGCAACACTAGGGCTCGATAAGCGCGCTTATCTTTTTTGTGCTTGCGAGTTGAGCCAGCGTAAGAATACGGAGTTTGTCGGAACTCAGCGATTTGGCCAGAGAATTTTCGCAGGGATATAGTATTGCCTTAATCCCTTGTTTCGCGGTCGGGATTTCTTTTGAAAAGGCCTCAAGACCTCTGGCATGCGAAAGTGACGGCGTCGCGGAGAATTTGCATTCTATAGCATGGAATTTGCCGCCCCATTCCACAATAAAATCAACTTCTTCGTTAGCAGATGTGCGCCAATAATAAACGGCAGGTTTTTCACCTGAATTGGCGAACATGCGAAACAACTCTCCGGCTGCCAGATTCTCAAATAAATATCCGGGTTGCGGTCCGTCCAGCAATTGTTTAATTTCCGACAACCCGAGCAAATTTGCCAAGGTGCCGGTGTCTGCAAAGTAAATCTTCGGAGCATGTATGAGCCGTTTTTTGAATTTCAGGTAAAAAGGCGGTAATGTTATGGTTTGATAGCTGGCGTTAAGCACAGAAAGCCAGTTTTTAACTGAGTTGACAGATATTCCTGTTTCAGTAGAAACAGCGGACATATTCAGCAGTCCGCCGGCTTGGCCGGCCAAAACGCGTATAAACTGGCTAAAGGTGTTCAAATCGCCGACTTTTAGTATTTGCCTGACATCACGCTCTATATACGTGGATAGATACGCATTGTGCCATGCGCGATAATCCAACTCTTTCCTGCGATGCAGTTCAGGATAACTGCCGCAGAGCATCCATTCAGCCGCAGATTCCTGATTTTTTACAACGCGGACGCGATTCTCCGGATTTTCGGACATAGCCAAAGGATAAAGTTCAAGTATTCTAGCCCTTCCGGCTAATGATTGCGAGACTCCCTCCATTAAGCGAAAATTCTGCGAACCTGTAAGCACAAACCGGCCCATAGCATCGCGGTCGGCATCAATCATCTCTTTGATATAATTCAAAAGCTCAGGCGCGTATTGTATCTCATCTATTGAGATAGGAGGCTTATTTCTTTCAAGGAATCCACGCGGGTCTTGCAGGGCAAATGCCCTGATATCCTGAGTTTCAAGCGATATATATCTGTGTGAATCTGCCAGAACTGCCTTTACCAGCGAAGTTTTGCCCGATTGCCGTGGGCCGGTAATAATTACGGCAGGGAATTGTTTAAGAGCTGTTTTTAGCGAAGATTCAAGATTTCTGTGGAAGTAGTTCTTCATATCTAGATGTTAGACAATTTGCAAAGCAAATGCAAATTGTCATACTTCATCAAGTAACGTGATAATATTTTATTTTTCACTACAAAACCATCCAGTAAAATTCAGAACTCGGTTTAAACTGAAAAGGGTCGCGATACACACACCCGGCATAAGTTCTTATTCCACCATAGTCCATTCAGCCCATGGAAATTTACCCTTAATGCCCATGTTAAACTGAATCTATTGCTGTACAATTTTAGTAACTACACGGGTTGTTTGCGATAATTGGCAGGCGGGCGCCGATACTGTATCCGGGGGAAAGTCGGAGGTTAAACGGCAGATGGGAGGCGATGGATGGTAAAACAAAAATATCTTTTGTTTTTTGTCGCGTTTATTGTTGTTTCTATAAATGTTCCGGCACAGACCGCCGTTGATTCTACCGGGAAAAACGGCGTATCTTCTGAGGCGTTATCCGCATTGGAAATTTCCAGATTTGAACAATCCCCTGTGATAGACGGAATTCTTGATGAAGAAATATGGCGGAAAGCTTCAAAAATAACGGATTTTTCCCAATTTAAGCCGAAGGAAGGCGTGTCGATGACCGAAAAAACAAGCGCGTACATCGGTTATGATCATAATAATCTTTATCTCGCGTTTGAAGCCGGAGATTCACAGCCGGAGCTGGTACGCGGCCATCTTGCTCAGCGTGACAATATATTTACCGATGATTGGGTCGGTATAATGTTGGATACCTATGGGGACCAGCGCCGGGCGTACGAATTTTTTGCTAATCCGTTGGGACTGCAGGGCGACGGAGTATCTCTTGACGGCGCAGAGGATATGTCGCCTGATTTTGTCTGGTATTCCAAAGGCAGGCTGACAAAAGACGGCTATGTCGTTGAAATGAAAATACCGTTTAAAAGCGTAAGATTTTCCAATACCGCTGAGCAAAATTGGCGCCTGTCATTATGGCGGAGCATTCGGCGTAAAAATGAAAAAGGGACATGGCCGGCTTTACATGCAGACAGCGGAACTTTATGCGCGCAGATGATTGCTGTTAAAGGCGTAAAGGATATTGTTTCAGGGGCGCGTCTGGAAATAATGCCGGAAATAACCGGTTCGCGATCAATACCGGATAACCCGCAAAACGATGTTTTTCATATCGGCGGGTGGGATGTGCGCGCGGGGGTAAATGCCAAGTGGGGGATTACGCCCAATTGGACTTTAGACAGCGCTTACCGGCCTGATTTCAGTCAGATTGAAGCAGACGCTCCGCAGATTACAGTCAATCAGCGGTATCCTGTTTTTTATGCCGAAAAGCGGTCGTTTTTTACGGAAGGCATGGATATTTTTTCAACGCCGTATACATTAGTGCATACCCGCGCAATAGTTGATCCTGAATACGGCGCAAAAATAACCGGCAAGGAAGCAGGGTATACTACGGGAGTCTTGATTGCACGCGACCAAAGCAGGGGCGGGTCGGATTTTAATATTCTGCGCGTAAAAAAAGATGTGGCCGGACAATCAAGCCTCGGCATTATCTCAACGGACAGGGAAATGCAAGGCGGACAGTATAACCGTGTTACCGCGCTTGATGCTAATATCCAATTCAACAAAATTTATACTTTTGTATTTCAGGGCGCTGGAAGTTTTACAAAAGATTCCGGCGCAGGATACAATACAGGCAGCCTTTATACCGCAGGCTTGTATACTTCTGCCAGAAAATTTAATTTTACTGCGCAATATGATGATATAAGCCAGCATTTCCGCGCAGACACCGGATTTATCAGCCGAACCGATATACGCCGTATTTCCGGGAAGGTTAGTTATACATTCTGGCAGGAAAACGGGCCGCTTATATACTGGAGACCGTCTGTCAAGTATACTCGGACATACAATTATCATGGGATATTAACTGATGAATGTCCCAGTTTATTCCTTGATTTAATATTCCCGCTTCAGACTAATATCGGGATTTATTATTGGCCTAATGTCCTTGAAAGGTTTGCTGGAATTGATTTTAAGGGAAAAAATCTTGAATTTTATATCTCTGCCGAACCCTTTAATTTTTTAACTATGTCTGCAGATTATAACACCGGCTACAGCATCAATTATGACACTGCAAATCCTTTTGTCGGCGATGGCAGGTATTTGGATTTAACTGCGGCTCTTAAGCCGGCCGTCGGACTTAACATTAGCCAGACCTATCTTAAAAGCGGTCTTGACACAAAATCCGGAGCCCGCGTTTTTGATGAAAATGTTTATCAGACAAAACTCAATATGCAGTGGACAAGGGAAATATCAACGCGGCTTATATATCAGTACGGCACTTTGGAGCACAGCGGCTTTGCCAATGCCCTTATCAGTTATAATCTTGTCCCCGGAACCGCGCTTTATCTGGGCTATAATGCGGGATTTGCGCGCGACTTTTCACGTCAAAACATAACAGGAGAGACATTTTTCTTTAAATTTTCTTATTTATTGCGGATATGAAATTCTTAACCGGCGGACTCGGACGGGATTTTTGGCTTTACAGATTCGGCCAGGCTATTTCAGTGATCGGCGATGGTTGCAGCAATATAGCTTTGGCATGGTGGATTTTAGATAAGACAGGATCGCCGGCCAAAATGGCGTCAATAATGGCGCCTGCTCTGCTGGCGCGCGCGGTGTTTACTCCGTTGTTCGGGCCTTTCGGGGACAAATTCCCGAGAAAAACACTTATAATAATCGGTGATATTTGGCGCGGCGCATTAACTTTTGCGCTTGCATTTATGGTTATATCCGGTTATTTTAATCTTGGCATAGTTATAATAATTTTTATGTTTCTTGCCGTTGGTTCCGCCTTTTTTTACGCCGGCGCAGGCGGAATCGTGCCTCAGTTAGTGCCTTCCGGCAAGTTGCAGGAAGCAATGCAGCAAAGCCAGGCGGTATCTTCGGGCGGCAGTATTCTCGGCGGAATACTGGGCGGGATTTTGGTGTCGGCATTGGGCACAGGCGGAGCGTTTGCGGCCGACGCGCTGTCATATTTTATTGCGGCAATTGCCACTTATAAAATCAAAGCCGATACAATGCCTCGGCGGCATTCAGAACACAAACATGAGCATACCTTCACGGCATGGCTGGCAGAGTTAAAAGAAGGATTTTATGTTGTCTGGAAAATACCGGTGGAATTTTGGATGACTATTGTCTTTGCATTGCTGAATTTTATCGTGGGGCCAATAATAGTGGGTCTGCCCGTGCTAGTGAAGCAGAGCCGGGGATTGCCGCCATGGTTTTACGGCGGGCTTTATTCCAGCATAAGCATAGGCATTATAGCCGGTTCCCTGATTGTGGGCAGGGTTTGCAAAATAGTATGGCAAGACATTGTTATTATGGCCGGTATAATAGTTATGGGCATTGGATTTTCGCTTCTGCCATGGATGCCGGGTATGCTCCTGCCGCTTCTTGTGATGATGTTTTTTGGCGTAGGCAACGCTTTCACTAATATCCCCGCTACCGCGCAGCCGCTGATTGCGATGCCAGACCGTTTCCGCGCGCGGACTAGTTCTGTATCCACATTTTTGTGCATGGTAATAAATCCGCTTGGGATAGCTGTTTCAGGGATTATTATAGCGCGATATGGGGTTGAAGCGACCATATCAATATGCGGAATTTTGATTATACTTTTTGCTCCGCTGCTGTATTTGATTCCTAATTTTTCAAGATTTTACAGATTAGAGCCGAAGCAAGCGGAAACTTTTTTTACTGAAAATTATCCGGAGGCATTCAAAGCGAGGTGGCCTGTGGATTTGTCCAGTGAAACCAAAACAGCGTCCCAAACAAACCTTAAAAACCGTTGAGTTTGGGACAGTATTTTTCTCAATGCTTTTTAAGGAAAGAAAAATGCGTATTATGCGTAATACAATTTAGATGGAAACAAACGACTCTGTTCTTATTCAGCGATGTCTTGAAAATGATCCTCAGGCTTTTGAATGCATCCTGAATAACCACAAAAACCGCATATATAGTTTCATGCTGCGTATGACCGGAAATGCTCGCGACGCTGAAGATATCGCGCAGGAAACTTTTATAAAAGCATTCCGGAATCTCAAATCCTATAATTCCTCGTACTCTTTTTCCGCGTGGCTTTTCGGAATAGCCCGCAACGGATGCATAGATTTTCTGCGCTCAAAGAAGCGCGGAGTTGTTTCAATTGACGATGAAAATTTCAAAGAAATACCGGATACGGCGAATTTAATTGAAGAAGAAGTGGATTGCAAAATCCAGCAGGAAAAAGCGGAAGAACTGATTATGTCCCTGCCGGAACTATACAGGGAAGTCCTTTTACTTTCCTACAAAGAAGAATTGAAGGGCAGGGAAATTGCTGAAATCCTGCGAATTCCGGAGGGTACGGTAAAGGTAAGGCTATTCAGGGCAAAAGCATTTATGAAAGAAAGACTTAAAACCTCGGGGATCTGTTTAAATTGAAACCTTTTTATGCGGATTTGCGTATTACTTAGTGAGGGTTATGAACAATAAACAAAACGATTTAATGCTTCGGAAAATTATAAGCAGACTGCCTGAATATGCGCCTTCCGCTTATTTTAACGCAAATGTAATGAAAGCATTGTTTCAGCCTGTCCGTGTAACGGTGGCGGGGACCAAAACCTGTAAATTTTTTTCCGTTTTTATCATCTCATGGGCTGCTTTTGTTTTTTTTATGTCCGCGCTTATGCTTGCGCATTATTGTCCTACAATAGCGGTTATATTACTGCATCCGCAGGAATTTTTTATATTAGTCAAGTCTGAAATTTTAAGGTTTTGGCATTTATATGCTGTTACAAAACCTTTCCTGCTGTATGCATCACAGATTTTCCTGCGGTTTTTTGCAGGGATAAGCATTCTGCAGGATCTGGCCGTGTCTTCCGTCTGCGCCATGGCAATTATAATGGCTGTTTCAAAACAGGGGCACCCGGCCATGTCCGGCAAATGATAAAAAGGAGATAAAAATGAAAATGAGGAAAATGGCAGTTCCGGCGATAGCGGCGATGCTGGCGGTGATTTGGCTTAATGCCGCTGTTTATGCTAAATGGCACAATAATTCGGAAAGAGACGAAATAAGGCATATTGATGTCGTAGTCGAAAAAGGCGAAACGGTCAATGATGACATCCTGACCGACAAATCCGTCACGGTAAACGGTATTTTAGACGGAGATTGCGCTTCTCTCGGAGGGCCGGTAACCGTAAACGGCGATGTGCGGGGAGACGTAATGTCGGCAGGAGGACCTGTCGCTATTTCCGGAGTTGTCGATGGAGACGTGGCTTCAATGGGGGGGGCAATTGAAATAAGCGGAACCGTCACCGGCGATGTGGCGTCGATGGGCGGGAATATAATTCTTAAGGATTCGGCTTCTGTGGCGGGAGATGTTTCCTCTTTCGGCGGAAAAGTGGAAAAGGGAAACAGCGTAATTCTTAAGGGGGAAATAAATTCCATTGATTTAAAGCAAATGAAGAAAATAGTTTCTGGACTGCTTAAATTAAAAAGCGGCCGCGAAAAGTTTTTTAAAGGCCTTGAACCGCTGTTAATCGGCGGGCTTGTCGGATTGGGCATTCTTTTTGTTGTTTCTCTTTTTGCCACGGGACTTATACTGTTTATACTTCCGCCCGTATTTTTCCCCAAAAATGTTAAGTCGGCTGCGGCTGAAATAACGGATAATTTCTGGAAGTCCGCATTTATCGGCGGCTTGATTTTAATTGCCCTGTTCCCTGCAATGCTTCTGATGCTTGTCTCAATTATGGGGATTCCGCTTATTCCGCTTGTTCTTATGCTGTTCTTTGCCGCAACGGTGCTTGGTCTAAGCGCATTCGCTATAGTTCTGCAGAAGAGGTTTTTTGAAGGGATAAAAAAACCCGGACCCAAAAGCCTTGCGGGACAGGCCGCCGTGGGTTATCTGCTTACTGCGGGATTTGTTTTGTTCGGCAAAATTATACCGATATTGGGCGGAGTGCTGGCATTGGTGGGATTTATACTGCTGGCATTTGGAATAGTGCTTGGGCTTGGCGCCGTATGGAGCACAAAAATGGGAACAATAATTTCTCAAAAGCCCGCTGGGACTAATAATCCTGCGGTTTAGGCGGGACTACAGTAATATTATCCGGCTGTAAACGAAAACCTTCCTATGTTTAGCATAGGAAGGTTTTCGCTTATTGAAAAACATCTAAAAAACCGGCTTCCACAGGAAGGAGTAATCCAAAGCGATTCCAAAAAGCATATTATGGCCGGTTGCTTTTACTACCTTGCCCTTAAAAAGATAAAAATTAAAGAATGGGCTGAGATTTAAATCGCCAATAAGCGGAACGCTGATGCGCGAGTCTATTTCCAACTCGCTTTTAAGGTCGTCGGCGGTGTCCAATCTGCTGTCTGCAAACCAGCGGTAATTCGCCTGTGTTTTGAGATATACTGAAGTTTTTGGCAAAGGCGAACTCCAGACAAAGCCCGTTTCGTAGCCGTATTCAGTGTTCGTGTTTTGCGCCGAACGGTCGATATCCGTAACACCGCCCGCAAAAAGCGACTGAAGATAACGGCCTTCAAAGAACTTTAATCCATATTTAAGCCTGAACAATTTTTTTGCCTGCATATTCTGCGGTTTTGTGAATTCCGTGTTATAGGAAAAATTGGCAAAAGGCCCGATACTTCCGCCGAGTTTTTTTTTGCAGAAAAGGAAAGCCTTTTTCCGCAGTTCAGTTTCAAAAACGAGCTGGTCCGCCGTTTCATTTTTCAGCACGTTTCCCCCTGCAGGCTTGAGCGTTACTTTGCCGTAATCGGCGGATATGCCGGAATCCCACCTGAAATCATTAAAATATAGTTCCGAAAAAAGTTTAATGGAACCCTGCACAAGTGTTTGATTTATGGAGTGGATTCTGGCATCCCGCGCCTGCGCGAACTGATCATTGTCTGCAACCTGTGTGTTTGCAAATTGAATTGAGAGGTTTTTGAGGTTCAGACGCCAGATAGGTTTATTTTCAGTTTTACCTTCGCTGAATAAGCGGATTTCATCCAGATATTTCCGCTGTACCGTCTCTTCAGCTTTTGTTTTTTCTTCGCCAAAAGTTGCTTCAAGAAATTTTTCTCCTACTCTTTGATTTTGCGCCAGTTTCTCAAGCTTTGCCCCGAGTTCCTTTTGTAAGGTTTTGCGGTATAATTCTTTGGCTTCTTCATCTCTCTGAATTTTTCTCTGCTTGAGCCAGTCAATTGCGATGTCGCTCGCATCCAAATTTATTGTTCTGACGTTAATCCCTGATTTAAATTCAGGAATTATGCCCTTTTTAACAATATCTTCGCCCACTGCTACTGTATAAAGTTCATCGTCTTTAATCGGAAGGCCTGATATTCTGCCGTTTTTGTCAATGCCGGCGGACGCAAGCCATGTTTCGCGGATATATTTGGTATCCATATTATATTTGGAATAATCCTGCATATTAACCGGCACCGGCGTGAAATCGATCCATCGCAATAGTGAACGGATTGTTTTACCCGGTAGTTGCATGGTGACTATATATCGAGGATCGCCTAAATCGTTTATCCATGCGGAAATATAACTTTCGTTGACATCACCCGCGATATTTGACCCCATAAAGTTTATTTTTAAAAAAGCCAATTCGGTTTTAACGCTTTTACGCAAAATCTGGGCCGCGAGGTTGAAAAAATCAGGTTCTGTATAGTTCGGATTATCAGGCCAAAGCTTTCGCGGATCAGGAAGAACAGCTGCCTGCGGCGAGAGGAAGGAGAGCACCAGTTTATCAAAAAATTCTGAGAATTCAGGACCATTCGGCATATCAGCGCCTATGGGACCCGGTGTTTCTTCTGTTATTGAAGCAAGCTCCCTGCCGGATTTATCGGGAGCAAAATTTAAGGTAAGTTCTCCAAAACTGAAAGTCGGCCGGGACGCTTTCAACGCGGGAGCGTAATGTTTTTCCTTGTTCCATTGCGAAAGTTCTACGGTGGTTTTTCTTTTTGTGGTTATTTCCCCTACTTTGCTGCCCAAAAGCACGTCAATTCCCGGAACATCCGCAATAAGTTTTGCGGTATCCCCGGACGTTAAATGCGAAATACAGACTACTATATCCGCAAGACGTTTTTCGTGCAGGTTCTGCACAATTTGGCCTGCTGAAGCGATAGGATCTTCAATTTCGTATAGGCCGCTTTTATCGGCGGTATCTGCCTGAACAAATGAAACAATCCCGACTTTAACTCCATTGATATTTTCAACGGCAAAAGGCGTAAACGGAGAGGTAGACTTGCTGTCTGTCCATTTTAAATTTGAGCATATCAATTTGCTTCCCCGTGCGGATAAAACCTGTTTATACTCTAGCCAGTCGGAAAACTCGGTTTTGTCAACGGCGATTGAGTTTGCGCCGATATCTTTCACCCATTCCATAAAAGCTTCGGGAGATTGCCATATTTTTTTGGCAATAAAGGGGCTTTTTGAGCCTAAAACAAGGAGCAACGGCGGTTCTTTTATTTCTTTCAGCCGCTGTTTAAGCGCGATATTAAGCCTTGAAAGTCCTCCTAGAGGTTTGCCGATTTCAGTAACCCGCACCTGCTTTCCATTTACCGAGATATAGTAATGTATCGCTATGGTCACGCCCCAAAAATCAGAAATCGGCTTATTGCCAACTGACAAAACTTCCAGATTTTCTCCGGTGATGCTTTCATAATCCACTATTTTTGCTTTTTTTAAGTCACTGCCCGGAACAAATGTCGTCCAATTTTCAGTATCAATGATATCCGCATAAAGTTCATCAAGAAGCGGATAAAAAGTTTTTGGATACTGAAATAATACGGAGCCGGCAGATTCGATAACAGATACTTCTTCCTTGGTTTTATTTTTTGTCGAGTTATTGGGTAGTTTGTCCCTGCGGATATCTTTTGGGGGGGCTATCAGATAATTGGAGTTTGAAACATAAGTTGCTTCAGTTTCAATTTTTTCAAATTTAAGATTTTTAGGGTCTTTTTTGCATAAGTTTTCTAGAGAGGCCAATAATGGAAGTCTTATGCTCTGATTGCTTGCATCAAAATAAATTATTTTGACAGCTGTCGTATTTTCTTGTAATGGAGCGATTGTCTGCGCCCCGCAGTCAACGGCAGCGAGAAACAAAATTATATACAAAATACTTTTTTTCATTTTTGTGTCCGGCTATACCAAACATCGCGGCTGATCAGCGTTCTATAATTTAATGCTCAGGAATTTCAATGTTATGAGATTAGCCGCAAAGAAGCGCAAAATAAACGGCAAAAAATAATTGATACTCACACAAAGCCGCGGAGCCGCGAAGGTACGGAGAAATGACAGACAAAAGAGTTTTTATGTCTTGAGTAATTCTTTGTGACTTTGTGTGAGAAATCTCTTGCTTTATGTGGTAAATATCTAATGTTATCCTCAAAAAAGTTGCCCCCGAAGGGGGCCTAATTTATAGCTGAGCAGCTGTGAATTTTTATGGTTCGCAAAACAAGCCTATGGAAGTTGAAATTCCCATCAATTTTTCATTTCGTTTTTCAAGCGCTTCCTCAAGTTTATAATATGCCGCATGGCCTCTATCCCACGATTTTGACTCTACGGATATAAACAAACCGTTCTGCCGTGCGACATAATCAAGTTCTAATGTAACAGATATTTTTACTCCCCGAAATGACATGGACAACTCTTTCATGCAGGGTGTCAACAGTGCAACTGCCTCGTCAGCGCTTACAGGTTTTAAAAATTTGGCATCTACAACCCTGCATGCCTCATATTTGCCGAAGATATCCTGTTCGTCTGAAAATGCCGTGCCTGAGACTTGAGACAGCATTGAGGATTGTCTTCCATTGATGCAATCCCTGTGTGATTGTCCCCAATTGCGGCAGTCTCCATATCCTTCCCGCGCATTCAGGCAGCTGGCATGAGATTGTCCCCAATTGCGGCAGTCTCCATATCCTTCCCGCGCATTCAGGCAGCTGG
>CAZFMJ010000001.1:102986-113397 GCA_964520045.1 uncultured Elusimicrobiales bacterium
CATGAGATTGTCCCCAATTGCGGCAGTCGCCATAACTCGAGCCGTAAGACAGGGACTGCAGCATCATTGCCGCAGATATTAACACGGCGCTTCGAAGTATTGTCATCTAATTATCTCCTCTTTCTCTTTGACTGTGTTCATCCCAATAAATAACGGGGTTAGTCTTATTTTATAACTCACAGCATTATTTTGGATGAGCCTTTAGGCCTTTGTTTTTTTAAATCTTG
Organism: uncultured Elusimicrobiales bacterium; assembly: GCA_964520045.1. Taxonomy (GTDB): domain Bacteria; phylum Elusimicrobiota; class Elusimicrobia; order Elusimicrobiales; family CAZFMJ01; genus CAZFMJ01. The sequence continues at coordinate 103,214 of CAZFMJ010000001.1, forward strand.
GCCTAGTATAAATTGGGGCTAAAGACACTTGCAGTGTCAAGGGGGGGAGCGCTGCGACGGTAGGGAATTTAAAAGAAGATTACTTTTACTATTATAAAACCCGCAAGAAGGATGCGGTATATCACAAAAATATTAAACGGCTTTGTTTTAATGTAGTGAAGCAGAAATTTTATGCTGAGCCAGCCGGATAAAAACGAGAAGAGGAAACCCGTAATAAAAGCCGGATCTATCGAATAAAACGAAAGTTTTTTTGCTTCAAGGATAACCGCTCCGAAAATTATAGGGGCGGAAAGCAGAAAAGAAATTTTTGCCGCTTCTTCGCGTTTATAGCCCAGCAGAAGAGCCGCCGTGATAGTGATCCCGGAGCGCGAAGCTCCGGGAAGTATCGCCAGAGACTGCGCAGCGCCTATGATCAGGATGTCATAAATACTGAGCGATTTATAATTAAGAATACCCCCGAACTTTTTGTCCGCGGCATAAAGCAGTCCCGCAAAGACAGCGAGATTTATTGCGATAAGCAGGGGGCTGCGGAAAACGTGCTCCGCCGCATGTTCCAGGAAATATCCGGCCAGAGCCGCAGGCACGGTGCCAGCCGCCAGCAGCCAAAGCATTCTGCCGTCGGCCGAAGACGGTTTTGAGATGCCGGAGACTAAAATTCCTGTCCATTCCCTCCAAAAAACAGCCGCAAGCGCCAGAAGCGTTCCCAGATGAAGCATTACGTCATAAGCAAGCCCCTGATATTCCCAGCCGAAAATCCAGGGCGCGATTACGAGATGAGCCGAGCTTGAGATGGGCAGGAATTCGCCTATCCCCTGAAGTATTCCGGTTACCGCCGCCTGATATATCGATATTTCAGTCATGGGTTCCTTTATTAAAATCCAGAACGCTGATAACGCTGCCCCAAACTATCCTTTCCCGCCACTACAGCAAGGCGGGTCCGCCTCGTATTTTGGCGGAACAAGCAGTGTGTTTGGGACGGTCCCATTCTCAAAGCTTTTAAGGAATGAATGGGACTGATTTTTATGATTGGACATGATTTGTTTGTAACTATCACCACGGAGACACGGAAAGCACGGAGTTTCACGGAAATTAACCTTTGGGTAAATTAACAAATTCTTTTGTGATAAGCGATACTGGTTTTTTAATGTTTTTGAGCAATCTCCGTGTTTCTCTGTGTCTCTGTGGTTTTTTTGTTTTTTGTAATTATCAGCGTGTATCATATTTATCTGCCCAAACCATCCTTAAAAGCAGTGAGTTTGGACTGACCCATTCTCAAAGTCTTTGAGGAAGGAATGGGTCTGCGTCATCTGCGTTCCAGCACTTGCTTACATTCTTGTTTCGACTTTTGTTCCGGGGTAGTAATGCCGGAGTATTTCTCGGTATGACTCGCCGGCATTGGCCATGCCCTGCGCTCCCCATTGGCACATTCCCACGCCGTGTCCCCGGCCTTTTCCTTCAAAGACAATATCATCTTTTTCAACGCGCGTGTCAAAAAGCGTGCTTGGAAGAGTGTTCCAGTCGATAGTCCTGCCTACGGCATGGTAAAAATTAGTCCCGGACACGCGCACTTCCCGCCTGCCGGCATAAAGAATCAACGCCGCCGCCCTTCTTGACGGACTTCTTTCTGAAACTTTAATCCTTCTTAATTCGTCTTTGGGGCTTATCCAGCCTGTCTGAGCGCATAGTTTTTGCAGTCGGATCAGCGGTATTCTGGCTGTCCAGTTAAACCCCGGACTTTTACCGCAGTAAGGCGTGGAATCAACCGTGTCCTGAACCGAAGTCAGATACGGTTCGTGTCTGCTCGGCCATACGTAGATTATGGATTCCGTGCGGCCGCCGCAGACAGAATGATAAAAGGCGGAAATAAGTTTGCCGTTATAAGTTATAACCTCGCCTTTTGTGGTGTCCACCGCCCATATTACGTTTTCACGGACGCGGTCAAAACCTTTGTAGAACTGGCAGTGTGTAAGGTCGCAGAGGTCAAAGCCGTCTTTTTTGTGCCTGCCCATCTGCGCCAGCGCATATGTCCTTCCCGCCACTGCCTGCGCACGCAGGGCTTCTTTTGCGCTAAGATCTCCTGCCTCGCCTTCCACAAGGCTTATAAGATATTTTTCAAGAGGAAGCGTATTTATAAGTTTTAGAAATTTTTCTCTGCAGGATATCTCAAGGCTTCCGGAATAAAGCCTTTTCGGCAGTCCGTCGCCTGTAATCCAAAATCCTTTTCCAAAAGAATTAATCTTTACGCTCGAATATTTTTTCAGCGCTGATTTGCTTTGGCGCACTGATATGCGGCCGGACTCGTTTTTGACGAAAATTTCGCCTGTCATAAGCGAATCGCCGAGAAATAACTGCGTGTTTTTAACACCTTCTATTTTTATGGCCGAAAATTTATATTTACCGTGAACGGATATCTTCACCATGTTATCCAATGCAAAAACCTGACTGCATAGAAAAAAAGAAAATACGGCAAATAATTTAATAAGAAGGTAGAAGGTAAATGGTAAACGGTAGACGGAAAGGAGGGGAAAATGAAGACAATAAAATGAATTATTTTCCGTTTTTTTCATCGTCTGAGCGCCTACGCTAAAGCTTTAGAGAGACAAGAGCTCTGTATCTACTGCTTTCCGTCTACCGTTTACCATCTCCCGTCTTCCGTCTTTTTATTCCGGGTTATATATCTTTTTTACCGAGGCGCATCCTTTTCCGCAGTCCGACGCGTTCTTTATGTCAAGACAAACAAAACCGCCCGCTTTTATATCCATGGGAAACAAACCTGCCAAATGGCCTGCCAGCGCGCCCAGTACAGGCTGATGTCCCACTATGAGCGCCGAAGTAAAACCGGCCGTGCTGGATAATAGCAGCGCCCATGTGGATTCAACCGTTGCGCATGCCGGCAAATCCTCTAAAATAACCGGAATCAACGCCTGAGTTAGTCCAGATTCCTTAATTGCGCCCTCACCTTTAATCCTCTCCCTGAGGGAGAGGGAAGGGTGGGGGGGCTGCTGAAGATTTTGATTTAACAAAGAGGCTATAATATCCGCGGTTTCCCGCGCCCGGACATAAGGGCTTGACAGAATTATGCCGGGATTTATCCCTTCGGCAAACAGCTTTTTTGCCGAAACCAAAACATCTCCGCGGCCTTTTGCGGAAAGGGGTCGTTGTTTATCGGAGGTAACTCCGGCTTCAAAAGCCGAAGGCGAATGTCCGTGCCTGAATAATACAAGAATCATAAATATGAATGCGATGGTAAATGGCAGACGGTAGAAGGTAGACGGCAAAACAAAAATATTTTTAGTTTTTCTTCCCCGTTTTTTATTTATTGCCTCCCATCTTAAGCGTTAAGTAATTACGAATATCCTTCATAAGGCGCTGGAGAGGCTTTTAGCTATTTCCGACAAGCCTGCGATGTCCTCTTTTGTAAAAATTTTATTGTCTGATCCCGCAAGGGCGAGAACATAGGCTGTCCGTTTTTTGCTGTCTTTGACCGGCACGCACATTTGCGGGTATGCGCAGTAATTGCGCGCCGCATTCGTCACATCAAGGTTTTGAGAATTGGACGGCGCTTTTATCACCGGATTTCCGGTCTTAAGAACTTCAACGGCTGCCGCGGGATTTAGAAAAGACAATTCGGCATTTTTGAGCCGGCAATGGGGGCCCGAAAGCAGAGAATCGTCGGAAGGAGCTCTTAAATATATGCAGAAACATAAGGCATTAAGCGTTTCCAAGTACTGGAAGAAAAGGCCTGCCAGACGCTGAAGCGCTGTTTCTTTGTCTATTTCCTGTTCGGAAAGCGTTTCCCATAATTTTTTGTTTATTTCATTAAAGACTTGTCTGTTTTCCATAGCAGTGTTATAAAAGTCTCCAGACACCAGTCACCAGTCCGAAGAATCGAACATTCGGATTATAAAAGTTCATAAAGCAAAGAGTTCTTCAGATATTCGGCGATGGCCAAAGCCGAAGTAAGCCCGGGAGATTCTATGCCTATAAGATTTATAAAACCCGGCAGTCCTTTTTCTTTTTCATGGACGATGATAAAATCCGGATGTTCGCCGGAGAATACCGCAAGCCGCGGCCGTATTCCCGAGGTGTCGGGTTCCAGCATATCAGGCGTTGTGTCCGGGAAATAATGCCGGGCCGAGCCAAGAAATAACGGCATATGACCGGTGTCGACATCGTAATCGATTTTGTCTACGCGGAAGGAACTTGGGCCGAGCCTTAGGCGTCCCTTTAGGTCCGGAGTCAAATGTATGCCGAGGCTCATTTCATCAGGCAGGGGATATATCAGCCGGCTGACTTGCGGCGCATGTTTCAGCCGGAAATACTCTCCTTTTATGAATGTTTGGCGATAACCCGTTTTGTCGATATCTATGCCGGCCATTTCAGCTATTTTGTCGGCATTGAGCCCCGCCGCATTTATGACTATTCTTGAAACAAAGGGCTCTTGGGAATCTGTGCGCAGTTCATAGCCTTCTCCGGTTTTGTCAATACCGCAAACCCTGCATTTAGTTATCAGCATGGCGCCTTTTGAGACAGCTTCTTCCAGAAGCTTATCCATAAGCGTATCGGCGCTTAATATGCCGGTGGAAGGCGAAAGTATGCCGGACAGCGCCCGTATCGCCGGCTCCAATCGCGTTATTTCCCGCGAATCGATTATTTTAAGTTCTCCGGCTCCGTCGGCAAGGCCTCTTTTAAGAAGTTTCTCCAATTTCGGCAGTTCGGTTGGTTCGTATGCCGTTATTATTTTGCCGGTTATTTTGAAAGGCACCGAATGTTTTTTGCAGTAATCGGAAAGCAGGCGGTTGCCGCGCACGCAGAATTTCGCTTTTAGGGTTTCAGGAACATGGTAAATGCCGGCATGTATAACTTCGCTGTTCCTGCTGCTGGTTTCCTGTCCGTGCTTCGGATTTTTTTCAAGCACCGCCACCGTGCGTTTTTCTGACGCCAATTGCGCCGCAATCGCAAGCCCCACCACGCCCGCGCCTATAATGGTTATGTCAATATGTTCCATTGTCTTATTTTGTGACTACCCAGCTATTAAAACATTAGAACGCTGATAACGCTGCCCCAAACTATCCTTTACAAGCAGTGTGTTTGGGACGGTCCCATTCTCAACGCTTTTGAGGAAGGAATGGGACTGATTTTTATGACTGAATATGATTTTTTTGTTTGGAAAAACTTTATAATTATCTGAGTTCATCATATATATCTGCGTCATCTGCGTTCCAGTAGTGCTACTGAGTAGTTGTTTTATTTTTTTAATCGTTCAAGGATTTTTTCAAGCTCTTCCATGTCGGAGCCGTATCCCGCCCAGTCGCCCCTCTTTATTTTTTCCTGCGCCTTTTTGTAAACCGACAGCGCCTGTCCGGCTTCGGAGGAATAGATAAGCGAAGGCATGGTTTCCTGTCCAGGCTGGGCGGCGGAAAAGCCTGATACCGCTTTTTTAATGGCGCTCTCGAGATTTTCATCCATCGCGATTTTTTCCCTGCAGGCGGCTATAACCCTGCGCAATTCGGGGATTTTTCCGACTTCAGCCTGCAGGTAAATGGGCTTTACGTATATTAAAGCGTCTTCTATGGGTATCGCCATTATGCTTCCTCTGATTATTCTTGTGCCGCGCTGCCCCCATAGCGTGAATTGCTGTGATATGGCGGAATCCTGATTAATGCGGGCCTCTATTTGCATCGGACCGTAGATAAGGCTTTCCTTCGGAAATCTGTAGACTACCAGCTGGCCGTAATTCGGATCGTCGCTTCTGGCCGCCATCCATGCTATCATGTTGTCGCGTTTAGAGGGAGTGAGCGGAAGCATAAGAGTGTATTCAGCTTTTGTCTCGCCGGGCAGTTTCATTATCGTGTAATAGGGCTCCAGTTCAACATCTTCGTTTTCCAGGATTTCGCGCGGGAATGTCCAAAGGTCTTCCTGATTATAAAAAACCTGAGGATCCGTCATGTGATATCTGCAGTACATTCTTGCCTGTAACGCAAAAAAATCCTGCGGATAACGCAAATGCTGTTTGATGTCCGGAGGCATATCCGATATGTTTCTGAAAAGCGTGGGGAACATGCGCGCATAGGTTTTTGTAATCGGATCTGTTTCATCGGATATGTAGAAAGCAATTTTACCGTCGTATGCATTTATCATGACTTTGACCGAATTGCGGATATAGTTTATGCCGTCCTGAGAAGGAGAAGAATATGGATATCTCGCGGCGGTCGTATAGCCGTCTATTATCCAGTACAGGTTCCCTCTGCTCATTACCAGATAAGGGTCTGTGTCGTATTTCAGAAAGGGCGCTATGGCGGACGCCCTTTGAATTATGTTCCGGCGAAAAAGCAGTCTGCTGTCCGGCGTAATGTCTTTTGAAAGAAGTATTTTCATCGTTCCGAATTTCATCGAGAAGGCCAGTTTGCGCATAAATCCGGACAGCCGTATCCCGCCCGAGCCGGCATAGGAGCTGTAAACGTTTTCATCCCCCGAAGGATAATCCAGTTCTTTTGATTTGGTGTTCGTTATGGCGTAGTCGCCGTCAAGCTCGCCGTAATATATCTCCGGCCTTTTGACTTCAAGGCCGGGATATGATGAAGGGGGGATGTCTTTAATCAGCAGTCTGGGCAGGCCTTCGGACGTGGATTCGTTTACAAATCCCATTACAAGCCCGTAGCCGTGGGTGTAGGTAAGATGTTCGTTTATCCAGATTCTGCTCGGGAGCTTATTCGAGTCGATTTCTCGGGCCGAAAGCATTACCTGCCTGTAATTGCCGTCTATCCAGTATCTGTCGTTATCCACTCCTGAAAACCTGTAATAAGTGCGTATTTCCTGAAGCTGTCCGAATGTCGCGATGAGCGGTCTATGATCCCAAAGCCGCACATTGTCTATCGTTGAGCGGTTTGCGGCCAATTGGCTGCTGTCCAGACCGCCTTTTGCGGGAAAAGGCTTTTCATGGATATTGTCAAGCTTAAAAGCATCTCTTGTCATGCGGATGTTGCTGGTTATGTAAGGAGTTTCAAGGGCTATCTCATTGGGGGTGACTCTGAATTTCTGGACAAAGCCGGGTATAATGCTTGTTCCCAGAGCGGACACAAGGATTATTAACGCCATTCCGGCGGCCGGGATTTTCCAGAACGGCTGGATAGGCTTGAAAAGCGAAACAAAACATACGGCGGAAAAACCAGCGCAGATAAGCGCAAGCATTCCCTGCGACGGAATTATAAAATTTACGTCTATGTAAGCGGCGCCGGATATCAATTTTCCGTGGGAAAAAAGGCAGGAATAGCGGTCCAGATAATAGCCCCATCCTTTCGCCGCGAAAAACAGCGCGCACAAAAACATAAGATGGGACTGCGCCTTTTTCCCTATCCAGAGTTTGCGGCTTTGGCTCCATTGAATGTTCCTGCTGAGTATATAAGAACCCGCTGAAATAAAAATCGCGGCCAGAGAAAGGGCGAGAATTCCCGATTTGAGGCCCTCGTAAAACGGAAGGGAAAAAATAAAATATGAAATGTCTTTTCCGAAAACGGGGTCGGGAGAGCCGAATGGAACGCTTTTAAAAAATGCCAGCGTCTGCGGCCAAAAATGAGAAAAGGCCGAGCCTGCGGTATAGGAAAAAAATGCCGCAAGCCACGGCGCGATCTGATGAAGCCGCGTAAAAAAATGGTTTTGTCCCGGGAATTTAAGAAGGTCGTCGTCAAATTCGGGGATGACGTCCGCCAGAAGCCGTTTGGTAAGGACGAGATTGGCGTATAAGAAGCCGAATGAAACCAGAGCTACTGCGCCGCCCGACGCGATCTTGGAAAATAACGCCGTTTTAAAAACTTCCGGAAAGCCGGTTTCCAGAAACCACAGCCAGTTGACATAAAATTCAGCCGCGTCTCCGGCGAAAACCGCCGCGGCAATGACCGCAAAGGGCGCGATAAAATAGGGGAATATTTTTAAATTCATAATAACTGCTCCGATTATTCAGGATGACCGGAAGGCTATTAGCCTGAAGACTGTTAGCCCGAAGGTACAGATAAGAGGCCGCTAATCTTCTGCCTTCAGCCTTTCCGCCGCTACAGCCTTGGCGGACCCGCCATGTTGTTTGGCGGGCAGTCTTCAGCCTTCTTTTAGCCAATTATATTATAGCTTATAGGTCTTGACGAAACGCAATCACCCTGTTATAACAATGTACTCATTCGCGCAAATGACCGTTCGCGCGCATAATGTCACCATTTTCATCTGAAGACATTTCTGTAACAAAAAAGTCATAACTACATTTTATAATAACATCACTGTAATTCGTTTCGGGCGCTCTAATCATATAAATGAATCACCTAAAAACGTTGTTTCTGGTCTTCGGTATCGGGACGGCTCCTGCATTTGCGGCTGTGCCCTCCGCTGTGCATTTCACCGCTGTTTCAACCGATTCACTGACCGCAGTGTGGACGCTGGGCTCTCCGGGATCGGATATCCCCGTCGTAGTTATCTCCACCGACAATTTCGGCACCATTAATTCTTCGCAGACTTTGCCCGCAGGAGCCGCTGCCGCGGCATATGCGGAGCTTATCCCCAATTTGACGTATTTTTTTAAAGTGAAAGTTCTGGGCGAGGAAGATTTTTCCCTGCCGGTCTCGACTTACACTTTGCCGCAGATGCCGTCCGCCCTGCCGTTTTCGGAGGTGTATTCCTCAAGCTTTACCGCGTCGTGGTCGGCCGGGGAAAATTCCCAGTTCACTTCGTATGTCGTAGAGCGCGCGGGGGATCCGGGGTTCACGATATATAACGCAACGGGAAGTTCCATGGCAGAGGCTTACTTATTTTCCGGACTTTCGGTCAACACCGTTTACTACGCGAGAGTAAAGGCTGTCGGGATGGGAGGGGCGGAGACGGAGTCCGTTTCTCTGGGTTCTACGGTTACTCTGGCCAATCAGCCGGGGTTTGCCGGTTTTTCGCGTATCTCGTCCAATGCAATAACCGTTTCGTGGGGGGACAACGGCAATCCCTCCGGAACGCTTTACAGGATGGAAGTATCCAGCAGCTCGTTCGCGGCCGTATCGGCTGAGAGCACTCAGCTGACTTATGCCGCATTTTCCGCTTTGATTCCGAACACATACTATGACTGCCGCGTATCCGCGTTCAATGCGGCGGGTGTTTCAAGCGGCTATTCCTCAGCCGGCAGCACTTCCGTAGTCACTCTCGCGGCTTTACCGCTGTTAAATACCGCCAGCTTCGCGTCTGTTCAGGAAAATAAAGTCACCGTCCAGTGGCTTGCTAACGGAAATCCGCTTGCGAATACGGAGTATTTCTTGGATGTTTCAACGGCAGCGGATTTTACGGGTATTGCAAGGGGGCCGGGGAATTGGTTCACGGGAATCACGGTTCAGGCGTCAAACCTTGATTCCAGCGCGGTTTATCATTTCAGGGTAAAAGCGCGCGACATAGCGTCTCCGCCCCGCGAAACCGCTTATGTGTATCTCGGCTCTACCGCAATCCCGGCCGGGAATGACATAAGCTCTCCCACTATAACCGACGCTCAGGACGGCGATAATACGTGGCGCGGTTCCAATAACGGATTTTACAATATCGGTTTTTTTGACGCCGGGGGATCGTATCTCTCCAAGTTCCAGATAAAAGTGACCACCGGGCCCGGCGGCTCGGGTACGGAGCTTTCAGGGTGGGCGGATGTCGCCGCCAATATAAACAGCTCGCTTTATAATTCGGCATGGCAGCTTCCTGAAAATGCATGGAATTCCATGCGTGAAGGCTCAACCAATTATGTTTCCGTCAGGGTTTTTGACAATGCCGGGAACAGCGCTTCTCTTCCCGGCGCGTTTTATGTGCTTAAGGACACTACGCCCCCTGTCATAAGCGATAATCAGGACGGAGAGTCCGGCTGGAGAATTTCCGGCGCCGGCGCTGTTTATGACGTTGATTTTTTTGATTCCACGGCTTTGGACAAGATCCAGTACAGCGCAAGCAATCAGCCGATGTCGGCGAATGCAAATACGCTGGCATGGGCCGATATAGCGGTTGTCGCGGGATTGAATTCATATGTTTCCCAGTGGGCGGTTGATTTCAACGGCATTGCGGACGGCTCGACCAATTACATAAGCGTGCGGGTTTTTGATAAAGCCGGAAATACCGCCGTTTTGGCGGATGCCTTTAAGATCCTAAAAAATACTGGCGGGCCCGCTGTTTTCATAAATTCG
>CAZFMJ010000002.1:0-53120 GCA_964520045.1 uncultured Elusimicrobiales bacterium
TCCGTCGCCCACTACGATTGCGTCAATATGCGGGATACGAAGTGTTATGTCCGGATATATGGAGATATGCGGTCCGCCGTAGACTATTCGGCAGGCAGGTATAAGTTCTTTTATTCTTTTGCCGATTGTATAAGCAGAGTACCAGAAATCTGTCCATGTTGAAATTCCCAGGATATCCGGCGAATATTCCGTAAGCAGTTTTATACAGTTGCTAATATTTATTTGTTCGGCCTGGCAGTCTATAACTTTAATTTTTACAAATTCGGGTAAATGTTTTTTTAGGTAAGTTGCAATATAAAGAATCCCCAGAGGGGGTTTAAACCCTATTCCTTCTTTGGAAGCGTTAACTTGCGGAAGCAGAGAGCGCACACATCCCTCGCTTGGGGGTTGTATTAACGCAATTTTAACGGGATGGCAAAGTGTCATTTAATTGTTGAGCAAAGCCATGGTGTTCGTTTTTAGAAACTGCCATTTCCGGATGCTATGAAATTCGGACACAAAATACTGTTAGTTCCATGCGTAGGTGCAGAATGTGTGTCATCGCAATATGGTTTTTAAAAAAGTGATAAACGCTATCATTATGCGCCGGGCAGCTTCGAGAGAATTTATCTGCATTAGATGGAATAATATTATTTTGGGACGCAAATAGAATAGAAAAAAGGCTTTTTTTGAAAATTGCAGTAAATCCGCCCGTGTTAACCCGGTTGGAACAAAATTAATTTCCATATTATCCATTGACGCCCAGTCCAGATTGACCTCACCATAATTAGCGGCTATTTCATACACTCTGCTGCCCGGATAAGGCGAAAGGAACGTCTGCTGAAAATAATCAAGGTCGCTGTTTAAAATAAAATTTAGAGTTTCTTGTAATGTTTCCTTGGTTTCCTCGAGATAACCCAAAATAAAATTCCCTTTAGCAACTATTCCGGCTTTTTTTGTCCATGTTAAAACTTTTTTAGTTTTTTCTAAGTCAATTTGTTTTTGCATGATTTTTAAAATTTTCGCGCTTCCGCTTTCTATCCCGTACGCGATTTGCCAGCTTCATTAAATCCAGCGTTTCCGGATCTACCATGTCGATTCTGGCTCCGCAGCTCCATGATATGTTCAGTTTTTGCTCAATAATAGCAAGGCATATTTTTTTTAAGCGGGCTCGGTCTACTACGAAATTATCGTCATTAATCTCAAAATCTTTAATGCCGTAATTGCCAATCAAAAACTTAATTTCATTAATTACGCGCTCTGCGCTGAATCCCCTGAATTTTTTGCCGAAAACACTTGAATCACAGAATTGACAGCTTCCCGGGCAGCCTCTGGATGTTATAATGCCCGTGGATCTATAGGATTTTGAAGTTATAATGGACAAATGGTATTTTTGGGGGAAAGAATCAACCAAATCCCATGCGGGTAAGGGTAGTAAATTTAAATCAACAAATCCGGTTCTCGGAGGTGTCTTTATGATATTGGAACCCGAACGATAAATAATTCCGTTAATTGAGGCCAAGTCTGCATCTTTTTCCAGCGCATTCAACAATTCAACGATTGTATTGTCGCCTTCGCCTATGATGCCAATATCAAAATAAGGGAATTTTTTAAAAGTTTCAAGAGGGATAGCGGTGATATGCGGTCCTCCAATAATTACTTTAATTTTGGAAGAAAAATCTTTTATCTCGTTTGCGATAGATGCGGCTGCCCCTATCATGGGTGTCGCGGACGTTAATCCAACAATATCCGGATTTAACGACACTGCTTTTTTGGCTATTTCCTGTATCGACAGGCGAAATGGCGGCGCGTCAATAATATTGATGGTGTGTCCATGCGTTCTGATAATAGAAGCTATGGTTAATAGTCCCATGGGCGGAGTAAATCCGTCAAGGGCGGATAAATCCCAAGAGCTTTCTTCGGTTGAGGCGGGAGGATTGATTAGACAGATGTTCATGATATTTATATTGTCGAGCGCAATATTTTAACTATTTGTTTTGATGAGTTGCCATCCCATTTGGGCGGAATGCGGCCGTGTTTATATGAGCCGGTTTTTATGCCGGTTAGCATCGCGGGCAGTTTATGGCGGTTGGCGGCATTCAGAAGAATGTTGGTGCCGCAAGTTACGGTAACCGGACGTTCCGTGTTGTTTCGCAGGGTAAAACACGGCTTTCGCAGTGCGGTCGTTTCTTCCTGAAGACCACCGCTGTCCGTTATTACAGCTTCTGCGTCTTTCCATATGAAAAGAGATTCGGTGTATGATAATGGCGGTATAACATGGATATCAGGGGACAGTTTTATTTTAAATTTTTCCAGCCGGTTTTTAGTGCGCGGATGAACCGGGAAAATTATCGGATATATTTTTCCGGCTTTACCAAGGATCCCGCAGATATTTAACAGAGCTTCTTTGTTGTCCACATTGGACGGCCTGTGTAAAGTAAGGTATATATACTTCCGAAGCTTATTCTTTAAGTCCGTCGTTCCGAAATGCGCACGGCGGGTTTTAAGTTTTTTTAACGCGTAGAACAAAGAGTCGATCATCACATTCCCGGTAAAATATATACTATCGCGGCGTTTGCCTTCCTTGAGTAGATTTTTTACCGCGGATCGTTCGGTAACAAAGAACATATCCGATATACTGTCGGTAACGATCCTATTTATTTCTTCGGGCATTGTCATGTCAAAGCTTCTAAGGCCGGCTTCCACATGCGCGGTTTTGATCCCGAGTTTTTTCGCCGTGATCGCAGCGGCCATCGTTGAATTGACATCCCCCACTACTATTACCAGATCCGGCAGTTCCTGTTTAAATATTTTCTCCAGAGAAAGCATGATTTTCGCCGTCTGGCTTGCATGTGTCCCGCTTCCTGTTTTTAGAAAATAGCCGGGTTTGGGTATGGCAAGATCTTCAAAAAACACTTTGCTCATATTATCATCATAATGCTGGCCGGTATGTATGATGATGTTTTTGAATTTTTTTAGTTTAGCTGTTTGGCGGATAATCGGCGCAATTTTCATAAAATTAGGCCTTGCCCCGCCGATAAAAACTAGTTTTTTCTTCATCTTCATATTGAAGTGTGTCTTCTCCTGAAATCCGCGTCGATGAATTCCCGAAACCATAATTCTATCATGAGGAGAGAATATATTTTATTGGCTCTGACATAATCATAGAGGCTTTCGCCGGCGAATCTGGAGTGAAAATTCAAAAGGCGTTCTATGTATTTTACATTAAAAATACCGCGTCCTGATATTGTTCTGCCTGTCAGCGTATCGTAGACAAAATCTTTCAAGTCGCCTTTTAACCATATGGACATGGGTGTGGGAAACCCCATTTTGGGATGTTTATAGAATTCTTCCGGAAAATATTTCCGCATCATCGTTTTTGTGAGATATTTCAGGGTGTTATCATGGAGTTTATGGCGGTAGGGTATTTTAGCGGAAAGCTCCACCATTTCATTATCGCAGATAGGCATGCGGCTTTCAATGGAATGGGCCATCCCCATTTTGTCGTCTTGTATGAAAAGAGTGGGCAGATATGTTTTTACATAAAGGTATAATGTTCTCTCAGTACTGCTTAGTTTTTTGCCCTGCAGATATTTATATTCAAGATTTTCGACCGGATCATATTCCCGAATATCTGCTAAAAAATCTTTAGAAAACAGCCTCTGTCTCTGGGATTTGCCGAACATTATGAAAAGACCGTGTTTCACTTCGTCGCATATGAGAGGATAAAGGGAAAAGTAAAGTACTTTAAGTATCTCATCCGGACGGTTTTTCCAAAAAGAACGGATAAATGAGGGGAAATCGGTTTTTATGAGGTCTTTATACAACGACGCTTTGTAAACCTGGTAGCCGGCAAAAAGTTCATCCCCGCCGTGTCCTGTCAATATTACTTTTACATGTTTTGCCGCTTCTCTGGCTACGATATATTGCGGCAGAGCGCCCGTGCCCAAAGTCGGTTCATCCAGATGGTATATAACCTTTTCTATGTTTTCCCGGAAGTCCCGCGACGAAATTTTTACCTCAATGTTCCTGGTCTGCGAAATTTTCTGGAAAATGCGGGTTATATTGCGTTCGTCGTATCTTTTGCCTTCTGGAAAATATCCGGTAAATGTTTTAAGGGGATAATCCAAAAATTTTGACGCAAAAAAGGCTATGGTTGAAGAATCAAAGCCGCCGCTTAAGTAGCTTGCGACCTCCACATCGCTCACGAGATGCCGGTTTATCGCCTGCTTAAGCGTGGCTTCATAAATATCAAGTGTTTTTTTAAGGTTTTGCGCGCCGGGCCGGCTGACGAATTCCAGATCCCAGTATTTTTTTATTTCCATTGAGGGGCCCTGTATTCTTGCGAAATGCCCCGGCATAAGTTTTGTTATGCCTTTGAAAAAGGTTTTTTCGTCTATCGTGTTTTGGAAAGTCGCAAAATCAAAAATGGTTTTATGATCGGCTTCGGCGGTTATTTCCTCCCGCAGAAACATGGCCTTGATTTCGGACGCCCAGACTACGGTCGCGTTCTTATTCCACCAATAAAGAGGCTTCATGCCTACGCGGTCGCGCGCCAGAAAAAGAATTTTTCTGCGTTCATCAAAAAGCGCGATGGCAAACATTCCGTTGAACCGGATGAAACAATTTTCATCCCATTCCTCGTACGCATGAGCGATTACTTCGGTGTCCGAGTTTGTGTAAAACCGGTGGCCTTTTGCAGAGAGGGTTTCTTTGAGCTCTTTGTAGTTGTAAATTTCTCCGTTGTAAGTGACCGCAACGGTTTTATCTTCGTTGAATATCGGCTGCTTGCCGCACTGCAGATCAATTATCGACAAACGCCTGTTGCCCATAAGGCAATTGGAGTTTTCATAAACGCCTTCATCGTCCGGTCCGCGATGCTTTATTAAAGCAAGCATTGCGCCTAAAGTCGCTTTATCTTTTTCAGATATGAAAGCAGCAGATTTAAATATGCCGGCAATTCCGCACATTGGTTTAAATGTCCTATCGTTTTCTTAGGTTTAGATGAATCAAAAACCCTGTGTTTAGTGATAGAAACCGGTGTAAAGCATGGGGTAATTGAATCGGGAAAATTCTGGACGGGAAATAATGCAGAAAAATTTTTTCAACTTCAAAAAATTTTCTTACTAATTGAAGAATTTCATCTTTTGTATAGCACCATGCCACGGGATTGTCTTCTCCGTCATATGCTTTAACAAGTTCTTCGGGAGTGTCTTTGCAAAGCATCCCTTCCCTGCCGCGGCCTTTTAATCCGATATTGGCTTTTGCAAGGAGTTTCCCAAGGGCTGATATTTTTTCCCAGTTCCGCACAAATATATTTTTGTAGTATACGGAGATATAAGCGGTTCCTCCTCTCGCTAAAATCCGGGATATCTCCTTGATCGCATTTTCGGGATTCGGGGTGTGATGAATTACGCCTTGGCAGTTGACATGGTTAAAAAAACCGTCTGGATAGGTCATGTGTTCGGCATTTTGTACTGCTAAGTCAGCCTTGAGTTTATAATACTCCAGCCGTCTGCGCGTAATTTCTATGGCTTTAGGAGTTAAGTCCGCCGCCCACATATTTTTAAAATCTCCGCGAAGTAATAATTCGATTGTCCAAAATCCAACGCCGCAGCCCAAATCGAGGATTTTAGAATCCGGCGGCAAATTGGGAATAAACAAATTTTTTTGAAACGAATGAGCGAAATAATCGTCCAGAAATACTTTTCTGTGCTCTTCAAAGAAATCAGGGGTCCCCAAGCGGTATTTTGATTCGCCGTCAAACAGGGGATTTGTTTCCCAGAAATTTTTGACGTCATCTATTGTAGGTATGGCTGACGGAATCGTATATTGTTTAGACATATTGTTTTTCCTTTTTCAGCAGAAGTTTTTTTGCGGATATTCCGCCCTTGCCGGAATATCCCCCCAGCCGGCCGTCGCTGCGGATGACCCTGTGGCAGGGAATGACCGGGGCGAAAGGATTTTTGGCAAGGGCCTGCCCCGCGGCTCTTGCCGCGTTCGGCGAACCGGCCTTTTTCGCCACCCAGCCGTAAGTCCGTACTTCTCCGTGCGGGATGGAAAAGCAGGCGATCCACACCCGTTGGAAAAAAAGAGGATAGGATTTAATTCTGCGAAGCATATATGGCGGAATTTTATTCACTCAGAATATCGTGTAAATAAAAGGAGCGACGGCCGATCCGCTCGTGAAAATAATTAGAGATCCCAACAGCAATAAAATTATTATCACCGGCGAAAGCCACCACTTTTTACGATCTCTTAAGAAATTCCACAGATCTTTTAATAACGTCAGCATATCGTTTTACCCTTGCAAAATAATAATAGTTCCCGCGTTCCGGCTCAAACAGGCCTATATGGCGTGTTTTTGAGTTCTTTAAATCCGGACTGCGAAGTTAATTGCTGATTTTGTGCGGTTTTTCCGACGTCGAACCGGGAGCAAATGTGTTAAAAATTTTTTTGTTCAAATAATCTAAAATCTGTTCCGCCGCTATTTTATGCCCTAATTCACTCCAATGAGCGCCGTCGCCGGCTTTAACTACCAAACCCTTGTTTTGGGCGGCTGTTATCGATTGAGGAAGGCCGTCTATGAAATCGATCCCATTAAATTCGGAAATTCTTTTAAATTCGTCGTAGAAAGGAGAGCTTCCAAATGTTTCGAAAGTTATCAGGCGTATGTTACGGCAGCGCTTTTTTGCCATTTTCATAATGGTACTTGTTGTCTCCGAACTTTGTCGAAATTTCGGATAAGTTTTTCCGACGGATATTATCTGGTCTTCGACGCTTACTGTATAATGCGAATTTAGAATTAATCTGTCAATCCTGCAGCAAATGGAATTCATCAGTTTTGAATAATTATTCGTGGCTCTTCTTATGTTGAAAGTTAGTTTGTTGCCTGTGGGTAAAGCGTAAAATATCTTGGAATCGGACGATATATATGGACGTATCAATCCGTTGTTGTTTTGTAAGCTGGCAGATTCCAGGTCGTAACTGTTGTTGATGAAATCGTTGAAAGAGTACTGCCAAATAACGATATCGGGATTTATGACGTCAAGATACTTGTCAAGAATCATGTATTCTTGCAGTGTTCCGTAACCTCCGCATCCATAAGCAAAAACTTCAGCCGGCATAGCTCGGCCGATAACTGCATAATAAGTTTTTTCATTGGAAACTTCCACTGCCTGCGTAATGGAGTCGCCTATAAACAATATCTTTTTTTTCTTAGCGTTTACGTCGCCAAAGGCTCTAAATCCGTGTCGCTGCATGGTGATTTTGACCGGATAATATTTGCCGGCTGAATCCGGCTTTGTTCCGTTAAAACGGTATTTTTCATTTGTTCTCCAGCCAAGCTCGTTATCGATAATCGTATGTGCCGGAGTAATAAGAAAGTAGACCCTAACGGCAAGTTCTCCCGCTATAAACAGGCTTAACACGGACAATAACATAATGGAAAGCCCGATGATTAACAACTTGGATCTATTCATAATTATCGGTTTATTATAGCAGTTTTTACCAAGCGATGACAGGTGGCCGCAAGCTAGGGGTTACGAGACCTCTTGATAGAAAGGCTGAAAAACAGTTACACTCTGAATGAACAGATTTTGCTCGCCCGCACGGATGTATTTTCGATCAGGCTGGCCGCAGTTTTAGTTCGGATTCAATGAGGAATGTCAAAAAAGAAATGGCCGGCATCGTATGCTATCGGTGATTTTAATCCGGCGGGATGTTTGCACCCATTGAAACAGAAGCAACAACGAAAGGAGTGTCCCAAAATGCAATCTAACAACCTGAATCCACTTCCGCCTCTTATCGTTCAGCATATGGATATTTTTTCTTGTCCGTCATGCGGCGGAAATCTAAATATACGTAAAGACTGTTGCAAAATAGACTGCCCCAAATGTAAGCGGGTTTTTGAATGTGAGGGCGGGATTCCGTTATTATTTTGGTCGAATGAATGGAAAGATTCCCAAACAGATGTTACGAATGTCATGAAATCGTTTTACGAGGAAACTCCTTTCCCGAATTATGAAGATTTGGATTCCACATGGAGTCTCAGAGAGAAAGCTGAAAAAGGGATTTTCGCCCGATTACTGGATGAACAGATTCCTCCTAGCGCAAGGATACTTGAGGTTGGATGCGGAACGGGGCAATTAAGCAATTTTCTGGGCATAAAATCCGGGAGAACTATTTTTGCCGCTGATATTTGTCTTAACTCCTTGAAACTGGGCCAGGAGTTTAAAGAAAAAAATCAGGTTGACAATGTCGCTTTTCTGCAAATGAATCTGTTTAGACCGGTGTTTGTGCCGGAAACTTTTGATTTAGTCGTATGTAACGGCGTGCTGCATCACACGAGCGCCCCCTTTCTTGGTTTTCAATCAATAGCGAAACTTGTTAAAAAAGGAGGATTTATTGTAATAGGCCTTTACAACAGCTACGGCAGGATTTCTACCGATATCCGGCGGCTTATTTTTAAATTTTCCGGTAATCGTTTCAAATTTTTAGACTTGCGCCTAAGAAATCAGAATCTTAGCGTTATGCGGAAACACACATGGTTTATGGACCAGTACAAAAATCCGCATGAATCTAAACATACGATTGGAGAAGTGCTGCGCTGGTTCAAACGAGCCGGCATTGAGTTTGTTAGTAGTGTGCCGAAAGCCGTAATGTTTGAGTCATTTTCTCCGGAAGAAAAATTATTCAAAGCAAGCCCCGCCGGCACCGGACTCGATCATCTTTTTGTTCAGTTGGGCATGCTTCTAAGCGGAGGCAGAGAAGGCGGGTTTTTTATTATGATCGGACGAAAGCGCTGATTACCGATCGCATATTCGGCTATGATTAGAACCAGCCGGCGATCCAAAACCGCGCCTCTTTTCAAGAGTCCGCAATTATTAGCGATAAAGAGCGGAATCTCCCCTTCCCCCTTGTCTTTGCGCCGACGTCAGCTCGCGTATAATGCCGATATCAAACTTAAAAAAAGCCGTTCAATATGAAAAATATGCTATCATGATGGCGCGTACGCATGAATCCTTGCGATTGGCAATTCAGAGTCCATCATGAGAAAACCCGAACCGGCAAACCGTTCCGATTATAGGACGTTAGAGGCAATTGTTGTGATTGCCTGCGCCTTCCATGTGTCAAGTATTATTTTCAGATGGACGCCGGGTTCGTATTTATCCCTGTTTCTTCTGCTTATCGGGCTATTTGATAAAAAACGTGCGGGAATAATCGCTGCGTGCTGGACGAAATTTACAGAAATACTGGGCGCGGTAAATACCCGGGTAATTTTAACTGCCGTCTTCTATCTTCTGCTTACACCGATAGCTTTCCTTTACCGCAGGTTAAAAGGAGATTTTATGGGTATTAAATCTCAAAAAAACGAAAAAACATTATGGCATACCCGAAACCATATGTATATGCCTGCCGATATCGAAAACCTATGGTAGCAAAATACCCATATCCCGCATGAAAATTTTAGGACTGTCCGCATTTTATCATGATTCCGCCGCGGTTTTACTGAAGAACGGGGAGATAATCGCCGCTGCGCATGAGGAACGTTTTACCCGCAAAAAACACGATTCCTCTTTCCCCGGCCATGCCGTACGCTACTGCCTGAAAACCGGCGAAATCTCCATAGAGGATCTTGATGCTGTCGTCTTCTATGACAAACCTTTTTTAAAATTTGAAAGACTGCTTGAGACATACTATGCTTTTGCGCCGCGGGGATTAAAATCCTTTTTATCGGCGATTCCGGTATGGATAAAAGAAAAAATTTTGCTGAAAAAGTTGATCCTGGATGAACTTGCAAAAATACAGCCTTTCAAAAATGGTGGATTTAAACTTTTATTTCCCGAACATCATCTATCCCATGCCGCAAGCGCTTTTTTCCCATCCCCGTTTAATGATTCCGCAATTCTTACAATAGACGGCGTGGGTGAATGGGCTACCGCCTCCATATGTCACGGTGCCGGCAACAGAATAGAACTGCTTAAGGAATTAAAATTCCCGCATTCGCTGGGACTGCTCTACTCCGCATTCACTTATTATCTCGGTTTTAAAGTTAATTCAGGGGAATATAAATTAATGGGACTTGCGCCTTATGGAAACCCTGATTCGCCGAGCATAAAAAATTATGTACGGCTTATAAAGGACCATCTTGTCGATATCAAGGAAGACGGCTCCATATGGCTGAATCAAGAATATTTTGATTATGCCGCGGGCTTAAAAATGACAAAAGATGAAAAATGGGCAGCGCTATTCGGATTCCCCGCCAAATCTTCAGAAAGCGACCCATTACAAGAGCACTGCGATTTAGCTCTGGCAATTCAACAAATTACGGAAGAAGTGGTTTTCAAAATGGCGAATGAGGCAAAAAAATTAACAGGGGCTAAATATTTATGTCTGGCCGGAGGTGTCGCGCTTAACTGCGTAGCAAACGGGAAACTGCTTAATACCCGCGCTTTTGATGATATCTGGATACAGCCGGCAGCAGGAGATGCGGGCGGGGCGTTAGGCGCAGCCTATTGCGCGCATTACATATATTTCAAAAACGAACGGAAGATGGACGGCTATTCCGATAGAATGAACGGCTCCTTTCTTGGACCGGAATTTTCAGAACCGGATATCTTTGCCGTAATCGGCAAATATAAAGCCGGATATAAGTATTACAACGATTTTGATTCTTTATGCAAAGAAACTGCCGAACTTTTGCAAAATGGCAACGTAACTGGCTGGTTTCAGGGGAAAATGGAGTGGGGGCCGCGTGCTCTGGGAAACAGAAGCATTCTTGCAGACGCAAGAAATTCCGAAATGCAGAAAAAGCTTAATTTGAAAATAAAGTTCAGGGAAGGGTTCCGGCCTTTTGCGCCTTCGGTGCTGATTGAAGACACTCATGAATATTTTGAGAACCCGCATGCGTCGCCTTATATGCTTTTGATAGCCGATGTTCGCCGAAACCGCAGAAAAACACTGCCGGAAAATTATGGTTCCCTTAATTGGCGGAAGAAATTATATCATCTGCGCTCAGACATACCTTCTGTGACCCACATAGATTTTACGGCAAGACTTCAAACCGTCCATAAGGATACAAATCCACGGTATTGGCAGCTTATAAAAAAATTCAAGGATATGACAGGCTACGGGATTATCGTTAACACGAGTTTTAATGTGCGGGGAGAACCAATAGTATGCACCCCTGAAGATGCTTATAAATGCTTCATGCGGACCGAAATGGACTACCTCATCATGGGCAATTTTATGTTCAGTAAAAAAGAACAACCCCCATTTGAAGAACAAAAAGACTGGCGTCAAGATTATGGTCTCGATTAAGCTGAATCCCTAAAACCCTGTTGCCCGCTTCCCATTGTCCGCCGCCGAAATCGTTCCTTTGTTTTCGCGCGGCGACATGACCATGATGGTTCCGAAAATATGCGTAGTGCAGACGAAAAATTGCAGGGCAATTCTGTCTCAAGTAATGATATGTTTGCAATAAGAGCGGATTTTGTGGTATTATATTTACGGATAATTTATGTATGCGATAATTGAGACAGGCGGAAAGCAGTATTGGGTAACCCCCGGAGAAAAGCTTTGCGTTGAGAAGCTTGCGGCGAAGGCAGGGGATGAAATATCCCTTAATGCTTTGTGGTCTGCCGGAATAGAGCCGGAAAAGAGCGAAGCCGCAAGGACGCAGAATCTTCCTTCGGCAAAGGTTGTGGTGCAGGTTTTGCGCCATCTGAGGGCTCCTAAAATAATAGTTTTCAAAAAGCGGCCCAAAAAGGCTTATGAGAAAACTCAGGGGCACCGTCAGTCGCTGACGGAAGTTCAGATTAAGGAAATACAGCTTTTAAATTAAATAAAACAATGGCGGGAACTAAATCACAAGGTTCAAGCGTAAACGGACGAGACAGCCACGGACAGCGGCTGGGAGTAAAACGTTACGGAGGCCAGCAGGTTCAGGCCGGAGAAGTTCTTGCCCGTCAGCGCGGAACCAAATTTTTGCCGGGCGCGAATGTCAGGCTGGCTTCGGATGATACTCTTTTTACCAAAGTAACCGGAGTTGTTAAATTTGAATGGGCCAGCCGCGGAAAACAGCGCATAAGCGTTTATCCCGAGAAGGCATCGGCAAATTAATACGTTCGACAGCGCGCAAACCTGCCTTTTAGGGAGCGCTGCTCAGTATTAACCCTGAGCGAGAGAGTAAAGCGGGTCGAAGGGTTAATTTATCAGTATTTTAAGCCCTGAAAGATTATCACGTCAGGGCTTTATTTTTTGGGGAAGAAAAATGAGCGTTGATAATAAATCAAAATACAGGGGTTTTATGGATTTTGTGAAAGTATTTGTGACGGCCGGCAACGGAGGCGACGGCTGTCTTTCTTTCAGAAGAGAGAAATATATCCCTTTCGGAGGGCCCGACGGAGGCGACGGAGGAAAGGGGGGAGACATTTACTGTCAGTCGGATTCAAATCTCAATACCCTTCTTGAAGTTTCTCATCACCCCCACTGGAAAGGTGGCGACGGCGGCAACGGCAAGGGAAAAAATCTTTTCGGCCGGGCAGGCAAAGACAGCATTATCTATGTTCCATGCGGAACGGTAATCAAAGACGGGGACAGGATAATAGCGGATATGGCGCAGAATGGTCATAAGATACTGCTGGCAAAAGGAGGCAGAGGAGGCAGAGGGAACGCTTCTTTTAAAAGTCATTCCAATACCGCTCCGCAAATTTCGGAAAAGGGCGAGCCTGGAGAAAAAAGGACCTTTGTTTTTGAGTTGAAAGTTTTGGCCGATGTGGGGCTCGTGGGATTTCCCAATGCGGGCAAATCAACCCTTCTGTCCCGTATTTCAAGCGCGAGGCCCAGAATAGCGGCTTATCCGTTTACTACGCTGAGTCCCAATCTGGGAACCGTTTATCATAAGAAAAAAAGTTTTGTCGCGGCGGATATTCCCGGTTTGATAGAGGGCGCGCATGAAGGACGGGGGCTGGGCACCGCTTTTTTGAAGCATATTCAGCGGACAAGAGTATTGGTGCATCTTGTCGACCCCGCAGGATTTTTGCGCATAAATCCCATAGAGTCGATAAAGACTATAGCGGCGGAATTAAAAAAATTCGACGCCTGCCTTGCCGGCAAGCCCAGGCTGATAGCCGTTAATAAATCGGATCTTCCCGGAGCGGAAGATGTGTTTAAAAAAACAAAAAAACATTTCAGGAAACACAAGATATTTCTGATTTCGGCCGCCACGGGCAGCGGAGTTTCGGTTCTTCTGGATG
Source organism: uncultured Elusimicrobiales bacterium (assembly GCA_964520045.1). Lineage (GTDB taxonomy): Bacteria > Elusimicrobiota > Elusimicrobia > Elusimicrobiales > CAZFMJ01 > CAZFMJ01. The sequence goes on from CAZFMJ010000002.1 coordinate 13,239, forward strand.
AGATAATAAAAATACTTTCCAAAACGGTAAAAATTGAAGATTCGGTTTTGCCGGGCGAAGCCGAATCCGTAAATATAGCGCGCATGGAACCGGCATTTTCCGTAAGCAGGGACAGCGACGGCGTAATCCGCATTTCAGGGAATGCTTTGCAAAGCATGCTTGCCATGACTCATTTTAATCAACCTGAAGCGATAGAGCGGCTGAAGCGCAATTTTAAGAGGATGGGCGTTGATAAGGCGTTGAAAAAAAGCGGCATAAGCGAGTGCGATACGGTAAGAGTCGGAGAGGTTGAATTTGAATGGTTTGAAGAAGTTCAAAGTTTTAAGAATAAATTTTTCCGCCGCAAAAAATAGCCTTTTTCGAAAGCCGAATTGCTGATAAGGGCGGTGTGCGAGCCCAAAATCGCGGCATAAATTTTTTTCCGGGGTATTTTTATCTTTTTCCGCGGGTCAAGCAAGCGCCGCTCCGAAATAATCTCCGATAAAGTATCAAGCGCCCAATACACCGGCCATATAACAGCCGCCCGCGCTCTTGGCCGTCTTCCCGGTATTGAGGCTATATAGCGCAGGCTGGCGTCAAGTCTGCATGCCGCCCATAGCGTCCATTTGGCAATTACCGGTTTTAGCTTGCCGGCTGAATCAGGATCAAGCAGATTTTCCGGAGAAAGCCCTGCTGCGGAAAGTTCGTCCGAGGGGAGATAGCATCTGCCTATCTTTAAATCGTCCGCCAGATCCTTGAGAATGTTTGTTATCTGGAGCGCTTCTCCTATCATGCGGCCGTCCGCTTCGCCGGGGTTTTTATCCGTTTTGCCCGCGTCTCCCGTCGTAAGATTGTAAAGCTGTGTCCAGAATATGCCGGGACCGCCTCCAATTAATCTGCAATATTTTTCAAGCTGAACCGCGCCGGACATGGCTGAGACGCATGTTCTGTCAGGGAAAGCCCGTAGATCCATTCCCATTCCTTCGCATACGCTCGCGGCAGCGGCTTGAATGAGTTTTTTTTCGCTTCTACCAAGCGCGTCAAAGGCGGAAAAACATTTATCCAGCGATTTAAGAAGCATTTTTTCTGAAGTCCGGTCGACAAGTTTAACGGCATTTGCATTTATATTATCGATAATATCGCCGCGTTTCGCGCCGTCAAAAAAGATATCCGGAAAAACTTTTATCAAGTAAACCCTGTTTGCGTGCGCGATGTCTCCGCAGTCGGATAAAGTGTCGGCGGCTCTGCAAAAAAGATAAGCGAGGGACATCGGGGCGCGCATGCGCGCAGGCAGGATGCGCAGGCTTAAATACAAAGTGCGCGAAACGCTTTTTAGGATCGAATTCAAGCTGTGCGATAATTGTAACTGCGGCGGAGGAAGCATAATATTACTGCGGAATTGCCCCTTCTACTTTAGAATAAGCCCCCTGTGTAACCGGGTTTGAAGCAAGCACGCCCAAAACATTGGGATTAAGCGCTAAGGCCGCGCTTTGGGGATTTGCAATTATCAGGGAGGTTATTTCTTCGGGATGCTTTACCATGTGCTGCGCAGAGGGTGAATCCATTATTGCGTTCGCAAGTTTTGTTCCGGCGAGGGCGTTCATTAAATTCGAATTATTAAATACCTGCTGGACAACCGGGTGTTCAAGAAATCCAAGCACCTCCGGAGATTGGCTTAAATATTGTTTAAGAGCCGCAGGATTGTTCAGCAGCGGTTTGATAGCCGGCCTTCCCATAAACGCGTTAACCACAAGAGAATTGTTGAAAATCTTTACGATCAGCGAGGGATTGCGCAGATTTGCGCCGATAAAGTCGCTTAGCAAGCCTTTCTTATACCCCAAAGTTCTGAGATTCATATTCCTGGGCAGCGCAGATTGGTTCGATGATGTTGTTTTTCTTGAATAAACCAGCTGATTCTGCGGATAATCCTGCCGGCCGCGGTTTGTATGTCCCGCGGAATTTTTATAAGGCAAAACATTTTTTGCGCGATATGCCGCGGGGGCAGGCCGGACTATGGTTTTATAATCCTCCGTAGAATTAAAAACTGAATATTGCTCTTCGTTCGATGCTGTTTCGTGCAGGTTTGAGTGCTTTACCCAGCGCATTATAGGATAGGCCGCAATAATGCATACGGGCATAAAACAAAGCCAGATAAGCCAGATCGGTTTTTTCTTTTTTTCCATTCCTTTCACCGCCGGTTCTTGGTTCTTGTCCTTTCAAGTATACTATTTCATACTCTCATTAGTCATATAGTCCTGGTAGGCTTGTTGCGCAATTGGGTTTGCCGAAAAAGCGTTTAAGACTGCGGGATTTTCAAGGAACGCCGCCGCCTGCGGATTGACTTTTACTATGGCGGCTATTATATCCGAATTTTTAATAAGAGCTTGTGTCGCCGGAGCGCTTAATACGGTGTCGGCCATTTTACTGGAGGCTACCGCCTGCATGACCTGCTGATTGCCTAGCGCCTTTTGGATAACCGAGTTTCCAAGGAAATTATTTATTGCCGGAGTATCGGTAAGAAATCTCTGAAGAGCCTGCGGATTATTCAGCATCGTTTTTACCGTAGGTCTTTCCATGAATCCGTTTATAATCAGGGGATTGTCCAGAAAACGTTTTACGAGGGCGGGGTTGCCCATTACTTTGTCCAGCGCATCAAGCAAATATCCTTTTGCGTATCCCAAAGTTTTCATTTCGAGCTGTTTTATCACCGATAAATTTATATTTCCGCGTCCCGCAGTGCTTTTTGCCGGCTGCGGTTTGGCGTTGTTCTGCGGGGAATGCGCATTTTTTGCCGGTTTGGACCGGAGCGCGGGTTTTTTGCCGGCGGGGGCCAAAGGTTTTTCAGGCGGCGCCTGATATATCGAATAGGGTTTTTGACCTCCGGAGTCCGTACCCGGAGGTTCGGCGTTGACATATTCCTGAGTGGAAGCGAAGGCGGAATATTGCTCGCTGGTAAGCGGCAAATCAGGGGAGTTGAGTTTAGCCATTTTGCGCGTAAGCGGATAGGCGATAAGAAGATAAAGGGGGGCAAGATAAAGCCATATCCGCCATGCGGAACGTTTTTTTTCTTCCATAATAAGTGGAATGACTTATATATAGTCTAACACCGTCCCTGCGGTATGTCAATGGGACGACGGGGGAATATGAAAATGACGCGGGCCATCCGGGCTGTACCGCCGGTGGGAAACGGGGAAAATACAAAGCAAAGCGCGACGCGAATAAAATAAAAGCAGAAAACGCGTCCACATTTTTTACCGGATGCAGACGTGTTTTTGCCGCCGGTTATTTTTTAATTAAACCCGTAGTTATATACAGGTTTTACTCCGCTTCTGTCGATAATCGCCCAAAAAGAATAATCATAATCATCGATATTAAGTTCAAATATCCAGTATTTTTCAGTGTCCTCTCCGCCCTCAATTATCTCAGATATCGGCAAAAGTTTAAGGACAGTGCGAGGACTATTCATTTCGGCAAGCAACTTTGTCTTGGCTTCACGCCGCGGGAATCCTTGGTTTAAAATAACCGCAAGGGGACTTTCGGCGTCGCTTCCGTCGTTAAGAAAACTTTTCAGGGCCTGGCGCATCGCGTTTTCGAACGTCACTTTATTGTTTAAAAAACTCTGGTTTTCAACGTCCTTCCGCATCACTTTCAGGGTCATAGCGCTAAGTCCCGACTGTTTAGCTATCATTACAGCGGACTGGTCAATATTTTCCGCGGAAAACAGCGGAGATCCGGCTATTGCGTTCATTACAGACAGCATAGCGGACATTATTATCACTTTCTTCATTGTAGTTCCTCCATGGTGGATTAGCGCGTTTATACGCGTTTGTTGTGCATTCCGAATATATTCTAGCGTGAAAGAAACCCCTAAAGAAGAGTCTTTGTGCCCAATTTCGCGCGGGAAAAGGTCCCATGTCCGGGTAGGCCTTTGGGGCGTGTAATTATAAACCAACCTTTAGACGCCATGATTATATGGCGGTCGTTCCATCTTTTTAATGAAAGAGTGAGGTGAAAAAAAATGGTAAGATAATACTGCTATGTTCAACGGCATTTTTAAAAATATTATCGTAATCGTTTCCAACATTTTTCAGCTTTATATTTTTCTCACCGGACTTATTTACCTTTTTTTAAGCGTTAAAGGATTGCGCAAGTCCCCTTCCCTGCGGAAAAAGCCGCATGGGCAGGCTCTTGACAGGACAAAGGCGGTCAAATTAAACCGCTTCGCGGTTATAGTCCCGGCCTATAATGAGGAAAATGTGCTAGGATTTACCCTTGAAAGCCTTAAGCGCATGGATTATCCGAAGGAACTTTTTGATATTTATCTTGTCGCCGACCATTGCACTGATAAAACAGCGGAAATAGCTAGAAACTGCGCAATCCCGGTTTATGAGCATACAAACCCTCTGCCTGCCGGCAAGGGATATGCCCTGCGCTGGGGAACTGAAAAAATTCTTTTTGAAAAGCAGTATGACGCCGTATGTTATTTCGACGCGGACTCTTTGGCGCACCCTGGATTTTTAAAAGCTATGAACCGGCATCTTAACGCCGGAGAGAAAGCGGTGCAGGGACGGCAGGTTTCAAAAAATCCGCGCGAAGGCTGGATCCCGCGTATGCTTTGCGTCGGGCATATCACGGCGAACAGATTTTATCAGGGGCCGAAATATGAGGTGGGACTTTCCGCTACTCTGCACGGCAAGGGGATGTGTTTTGCCGCGGATATCGCGCGCGGCTTTCCATGGGACGGGTCTTGTCTTACGGAAGATTTGGAAATACAGATGCGGTTGGTAAGCAATAACGTTAAGATTACGTGGGCGGGGGATGCCGTCGTATATGATGAGGAGCCCGTAACTGTGCGCCAGTACTTAAAAAGAGCGGTAAGATGGACAGCCGGCGCTTTAGATGTGGCAAGAAGGCATATGCCGGCGCTGTTTAGAAAAGGGATAATAGGGCTGGATATGAGCGCGTTTGAGTCGGGGCTGTGGTGTTCGCACGTATACAGAATGTTTTTTGTCTGCGCTACGGGAGCGCTTATATACTATTCGAAAGATTCGTTTAATTTTTTAGTCTGGCTGTATTCCTGCATCCCCGGAGCCGGTTTGGCCGGAAAACTCTTTTTTATAATGCCTTTGGCTTTTTATCCGGCGCTGGCCTTATTTTTTGAGCGGGCAAAATGGGACTTATTCGCCGCTTATTTTTTCCAGCCGAGCCTTGGTTTATTCAGGATCCCTGTGTTTATTGCCGGAATTTTCCGGTCTCAGGCCGATTGGTGCCGTACGGAACATGCCAGCCAGGTAGCAATTTCCGACCTTGTGGAGTAAATCCCCGCAGCAGACGGGTAGTGTCGCGACGGACTCTTCTATTCTCGTTTAACTTTTTTCCTTTCCCATATGCCGGTTTGCGGCGCTGCTGAAGAGTTGGAGTCAATAGAATCGGTCTGCTGTTTGGAGCCGCCGGCGGTTTTTGCTTTAGACGCTTTGCTGAAATGAATAGCTGAAAATTCCTGTATTTTTTTAATTGTTTCCGTATCTGCCGAAGTTATGAAAATATTGACGCCGGTGTCGATATTTATAACTTTTACTTCAGCGCCCTTTATCTCAGCCGGACAAATGCCGCCGTAGCGCTTTTCTGATTTTTCCTTTGAAAGCGGGCATGTGTGTTTTTCGGATTTTGCAAATGCCGCTATTGAAATTGCGCTTATAATAACCGCAGTCAATAACCACATGTGTTTTTTCATTTCGATTGACCCCCCGTATTTTTTATGACGCTAAAAGCATCTAAATTATTACTATAATAGTATACAAGGATATGACAAACAAAAACAAGGAGAAAACAACATGATAAAAGAAAAAATATGGGTTTCATTATCAGTCTGCGTTTTGTTCGCCGTTTACATAATCCCTGTTTCGGGCCAGCAGAGTCCTTCGCCCGAAAATGCGCCCGCTCTTGACGAGGCCGGTCTGCTTGTTGAACGGCCCGATACCGCTAAAATAATGGCCGAACTTTCCATTCCGCTTAAACTCAGCACTAAACAGGAAAACCGCATAAAAACGGGGCTTAAGAGCATTGAAGCCAGATTTGACAAAATTGACATAGAGCAGAAAGAAGCGATGGTGGAGGCCAGAAAATGGAAATTCAAGCTAAATGACATCCGTTATGAAATGAACAAGCTGAAAAAAATAATTCCCGATATAATACGCGAACAGCTGGATCCGGAACAGCGCGGAAAATTTGACCAAATGCAGGATGAAAAACAATCCGCTAAAAAACCCGAAATGCTTCCTGATTCCGCCGCCGCCCAGCCTTTGCCTTCAGCGGCCGGGCAAGGTCAGCCTTCCGCGCAGGAAGATTTGTCGGCCGGCGTTTCCGGGCAGGAAGAGGTTTTGCCTTCGGCCCAGCCCCAGGCTAAGAAAAAGGTCAGAAAGATCCGCAGGCGCAAAAAAGCTCAGGCAGTTCAGCCTGCGGCGGAGGAACGGCCGGCAAATCCGGGCTCGGAGCCGTCGGGCAATCTGCCGCCGCTGCCGGAAAGCGGGGAAACAGGCGATTCGTCTCCGTTGCAGTAGATCTGCGTAGGGTGCTTGGGCTGAAAAAAGATGGTAAAAGGCAGATGGGAGACGGTAGACGGCAAAACAGAAACATTTTTCGGTTTTTTTGGGTCCCGCTCTTTCCGAAAAAATTTTAAGGATGGGAATGTCCCTAAGTCACTGTTTCGAAGAGTTGTTCGGGACGTTTACCGTTTACTTTCTTTCATCTCTCTCTTTTGTCGGCCTATCAGCCCAGATATATGATTATAGAAGTCGCCGGCGTGCCTGTGGCATTTTATTTCCGGAAAACCCGGTTCTTTGAGGAAAAAATGCTCCGCAGATACGGAGCGTTTTTATCAAAAAAAAGGCCTGCGGCGGAATTTTCAATTGAATGCAGGAAGGGAAAAAATAGGCCGTTTAAACCAAGTTTTAGATTTTACGGACGGAAAGTTGAAATTAAACGGGGCGATTTTTTCTGCAGGTTTGATACTCTCATCCGGAAAGGACATGCGGTCGTCGGTCCTAATGCGCAGAGTTTTGACTCTTTTCTCCGAACGCTTTACAGCTGGCTTCTTGCCAAAAATAACGGATTTTTAATCCATGCCTGCGGCATAAAACGCGGCGGCGCCGGATTTCTTTTTTTTGGCAAGTCGGGCGCGGGTAAATCCACAATAGCCGGGCTTTCTGCGAAAAAGGGTATTGTTTTAAGCGACGAGCTTATTCCTGTCAGAATTTCCGGAAATTCAGCCTATATTTACGGTTCGCCTTTTTGGGGAGAAATGGCTCCCCGCGGCAGAAATATCAGGGCGCCGCTGGCGGGGATATTCTCGATAAGGAAAAATGTTAAAGATGCCGTTTCCGTTCTTTCCGGCAATGAGCCGTTAAGGAGGATTCTTAAGACGGTTCTGTTTTTTTCCCATGAACGGAAGGATTGCTCCATGCTGGTCGAGTTGGTTATTGATTTAATTAAGCTTGTCCCGTGCCGCGGGCTCAGGTTTTCTCTCGGCGGCGGTCTATGGCAGGCCATTGAGGAAAAATATGGTTCCAAAGAAATCCAAAAAAATTGCGCACAGAATAATTAAAGGCGAGGCATTTGCGCTGGATCCTTCAAGCCAGACTCTTCATTCCATGAATATTACCGGCAGCCGCATATGGGAGCTTATAGACGGCAGACGCAGCGCGGGGAAAATATCTGGAATAATCTGCGGCGAGTTTGAAGTAGATGAAGCCGGGGCTGAAAGCGATGTGGAAAAATTTTTGGCCGAACTTTCAGCCCAAGGGCTGATTGAGGATAACCGGTAAGCAGTAATACGTAGAACGCAGATGTCGCAGTCCCATTCCCTCCTTAAAGGCTTTGAGAATGGGTCAGTCCAAACTCACTGCCCTTAAGGATGGTTTGGACAGATTAATATGATGAACGCGGATAATCATAAATATTCAGGAATCACCGAAAAAGAAAGCCACGGGAATTGAATTTGTCTCTATGTGGTTTTATGTCAGGGTAGTGGGTTACTTTCAAACTTAGGGAAAAAGCCGGAGATTAGGTTTTTGGGACGGTCAAAAATCATGTTTAATCATAAAAATCTGCGTTATCAGCGTTCTATATTTTAATGCCTTACAATACTGTTTCCGAGAGGCTTTTTGAAAAAACACTCAGGCACAGCGTTCCGCTTACTGCCGTGCTTGAGCTTACGCGTAACTGTCCCCTTGCGTGTATGCACTGCTATCTTCCGGAAACGGGCGGCAGGGCGGAAGTGAAAAAAAAAGAAGAATTGAGCGCCGGAGAATGGAAAAGCGTTCTTGATTCCCTTGTGCAAGCCGGGTGTCTGAGCATTGTTTTTACCGGAGGGGAGCCGCTGTCCCGTAAGGATTTTACGGAAATATATCTTTATGCGCGCGAATCGGCATTCGACGTGAGATTATTCACTTCCGGCTGGGGTTTGACCGAAAAAACCGCAGATATTATAGCCCGAACAGGCATTTCAAGGGTTGAAATAAGCGTTTACGGAAGGGAAAAATTACATGACAAGATAACCGGGAAAACAGGTTCTTTCAGGGTTTCGGTAAAAGCTGCGTCTGCGTTTAAGAAAAGGGGCGTTAAGGTAAAATTGAAATGCCCATTAATGAAGGAAAATGCAGGCCAGCGCGGCTTTGTAATTGAGCTGGCAAAAATCAACGGATATGAATTTGGTTTTGACGGTATGCTGGCGCCTGCAAACGACAGGGATAAAAATATAGTTACACATAGAATGACCGGCAGACAGGCGCGGTCGGTATTGCGGGACGCAAGACTTTCGGACGGCGCGTCTGCGTCCGGAATTAATTCCTCGCGGCCCGCGTTGCGCCGGCCGGGCTCGCAGGATATTCGGCAGATTATTTGCTCTGCCGGCAGAAATATCTGCGCAATAAATCCCTACGGCGAAATATATCCGTGTCTCCAGCTTCCTGTTTCCGCGGGGAATGTGAGGGAAAGGGATTTTTGCGATATATGGAATAATTCGCGGGAACTTAAAAAAATAAGGGCCATGCGTTTTGACGGGCTCAAACAATGTCCCGTATGCTTTCTTAGAAAAATTTGCGGCCGCTGTCCGGGTTTTGCAATGCTTGAAGACGGCGATATCTCGGGTCCGTCAAAAGCCGCCTGCAACATGGCGCGGCTGCGGTATGAGATCGCTGAACAACAGCAAAAGAAGCAATAGAGGCAACGTAAGATTGGCCACAAAAGGCACAGAAAGCACAAAATGACAACATGGAAATCAAAACATTTATTTTGTGACTTATGTGCTTTATGTGGCTAAATTTATAGGTTTGGAGTATTATTATGGAAAAGAAAAAACGCAAGCCGTATCAAAAGCCGAAGATAACCAGCGAAAAGGTGTTTGAAACAGCGGCTCTTGCCTGCGGGAAGTGTATTACGGGGCCTACGGGGCAGTCGGCGTGCAAAACTCTTAAAAAATTCTCATGACAAAAGCCGTAGCGCTTGAGGGAACAAGCATGTCGCCGTTGTTTAAGACGGGTGGTATTGTGTTTGTTGAAGAATCTGATATTAGCGGGATACATAGGGGCGACTGCGTTGTATATGACTATGAAGGCAGACTGCTTCTTCACAGGGTTTATGAGATACGGGAAAATATCCTGATACTAGCCGATGACGCGGGAGTTGCGGCTCCTCATGCGGTGGATTTTGAGCAGGTCAGGGGAAAGGCGCTGGATGACTCGGTTTTTTCACGCGGGTTTATCGGATTTATATACGGGCGGGCTCTAAGATTTTTAAGAATTTTAAGTCAAAAATTCCGCAGGCAGAAAAATGACTGTGGAAGTGATAAGCTGTAAGGTATAATATGACGACGGATGTTTTATTTTTAATATGACAGTTAATTTGAAAAAATCGGGCAATTCAGAAAGCAAGCGCACGGTGTCCGCCTTTTTTGCCGTTTGCTGTCTGGTTGCGTTTCAATCAGCCTATGCCGGGATGAGGATAAAAACTGTTGAATACAATTTCGGGGGCTATTACAGCGCAGTAGATTGTTTTGGCGGCGCCGCGGGATTTACTTTTCCGACACGCATGGTAAAATTGCCCGAAGACGGTAAAATAATAAGGAGCGCATGGCTGGAATATGAAGGGTTTGTAGTAAACCAAAATAAAAATGCAAATCCGCTCACTATTTATTTTGACGCCGGAGCGTCCGCGACAACAGCGAGGCTTGCCACCGCCCAATATACAGATAATACAGGTGAATCAATAAGAGTATTCGGCAGAGCGAATGTAACGGCTGCGGTAAATGCGGAATTGGCCAATCTTGCCGCAGGAAGACAATTTACGGCGCGGGTGGCATTCACCGTTCCTGACACAAATGCTCACACCATGAAGCTCTATGTGACTTATGAATATGATGATGCTTCCGCTGTGCAGGTAAAAACAGTTAAATTTCCGCTTTATTCCGATTACACAAATAAAATTGCGGCTTTCACGGGGCAATTGGCTTCAGGAGCCACAGGCCAAATGCAGTATCTTGCCGAAATAGCCGATTCGGGCTTTGCAATGCAGCAGCAATGGTTTGAAATAAGAGGGTTCAGGCAGAATTCAGGCGGGGCGGATGGCAGTGTCTGGACACGCATAGGAACGAATGCCAATGAGCCTGCCATGAATTTGAGTTATGATTGGGGCGATTCTTATGATTTCCGTTATATATCGTCTTCCACGATAGTGCAGGGATTTTCCACCGGCACAGTGCAAATTGTAAATGTGTTGACCAGCCAAAGTTCAATGAACACTTTAAGCGGAGAAGTCGCAATCACTTATGAATGTTCCGGCTCAGTTGGGACAAAAACCCAGACGGTTTCCTATTATCTTGGCCAAAGCACGGACGCGGCTGTCAATGCCTATTTCCAATCTCCGTTATTTCTGCGCGAGGAAGGAATAACACTCAAAAGAGTTTACGGAATAATCCACGGCTCTTATGATTCGGCCACCGCAGGGTACCCCGCGGTAAATGCGCGCATCGGAAGCGCTGTTGTTCCGCAGGCGACTTATGCGATACAGTCGGCGGCTTCTCAAATATCCGGCTATAGGTTTATTCATGATATGACGGCGGGAATAAGCGGCTGGACTAACGGCGAAGTGGTTTCCGCCACATTTACGGCTGTATCAAACGCAGGCGGAGCCACCGGAGCGCAGGGAATGGAGCTGGTTATGACCTATGATTACACAAACGATTCCGCGCATACGGCCGGTTACAAAGTTCAGGCTGGAAGCGATACGACCGGAACGGACGGAACTTATGCGATGCCCTTTAACACTTATGTTCCGGAAGGCGGGGGCTCAAAGGTTATTCGGTACGCATACATAATGGCAAATGCCATGAATAACAGCGCTACGCAGGATTTCACCACAACAGTAAATTTTAACGGAAACAGCCCGCTGGCGGTTGTTCATAGAACAGTGACAGAAGCCGCGTTGGTGACAAGACTTTACAATAACGTTTCTCAGGCGCAGGATGTTTCTGCGATAAGCACGGTAACCGCAAACTATTCTTTAAGCTCTAATGCCGGAGCATTGGGGGGGCAGGCAGGAATAGTATATACGTTTGTGCCTGTGCCCAAAAATCCTGTTTCTTTGGCTCAGAAAAAATCAGCAGGCGGTTCAATAATATCGCAGGGAACGTATATAAACCAGACCAATGTTCGGTTTGAGGCTGTTATGGCCAGCTCAATGACTTCAGACAGCCTTTATCTGATAGTGGAAGTAAAGCCGAACGGCTCCGGATTTGACGGCGCTGATCTTTCAACCGGAACTCTTGTTTCATACTCTGGAACGCAGGTAACCGGCGTGGTTGAGGTGCAGGGTCTGGCGGAAAATACCTATCACTGGCGCGCAAGGGTTCTTGGAGACGGCGGAAGCGGCGATTGGGTGAATATGGGGGGAAATCCCGATTTTGGAGTGGATTTGTCCAGTCCTACCGCTCCTGTTATGGCTGTTATCATTCCCGGCGACGGATATGATTCCAATACAGGCGCCAATATAGCGTTTGATTGGGAGGATGTGACCGACGCCGGCGGTTCGGGACTAAAAAACTATGAGGTAATAGCCGCGACAGCTACTGATTTTGCGAATGTTCTTTTCAGTTCTCAGCCTGCCGGTTCAAATGCTTCGGCACCGTCGCTTGCTCAGAATTTGTATTACTGGAAAGTGCGGAGTCTTGATAATTCAGGGAATACCGGGTTTTATTCTTCAACAAGAAGTTTTAATATGGATTTATCCTCGCCCTCCGTAAATAATTATATGTCAGGAGGAGACTTGAATTGGCGGAAGTCGGCGGGTACGGTATATCATCTTGGGTTTTCCGATTCAGGAGGATCAAAACTTTCAAAATTTCAGATAAAAGCGTCCACATGCCCGAATTCGGGGTGTACGGCTTTGTTTGACTGGGTGGATATAAGCACGGGAATAAATTCAAATGCTTATGACGCTTACTGGCAGATAGGCGCTTCCACATGGAGTCAATTGCAAAGCTATGCTACAAACTATATTTCCGTAAAAACATTCGACTATTCCACCAATACCTATATATTAAACGATGCGTTTATTGTTCTAAAGGATACGATAAACCCCACATACACAAACAATGAGCAGTACGGCGATTTGATTTGGCGCAAAACGGAAAGACAGTACAGCGTTAAATTTTACGATCCGCATTCAAAACTCGCGGGAGCAAAATATGAGATACGGACAGGCGCGGGCGGGGGAGGGATTCAGAAAAAGGGATGGACCGATATTTCCGGCGTAGGCGGGCCGTCGTTTACAAGCGCATGGAACCTTGATTTTGCCTCGGCGCAGGACGGCGCTACCAATTATGTGAATATAGAAATTTACGATATGGCCGGCAATACGGAAACGATCGCAGACGCTTTTAAAGTGCTTAAAGACACTACAATGCCGGCTTATTCAAACGGCGAAGCAGGCGGCGATAATATCTGGCGCAATGCTTCAAAACCCGGCGGATACAATGTGTATTTCTATGATTACGGAGCGCAGCTTTCTTCCGCGGCATATCAGGCTTGGACCGAATCCGGCAGAAACGGGACAAAAACCGTAACTCTTACTTCTATTCCGGGAGTTTCCGGCCAGTTGTTTGAAAGCGGATGGATGGTATTGTTTCCCAGCCTGCGGGAAGCGAATACAAACTATGTTTCTGTCGACATATATGATATCGCCGGCAATACAACGACAATCACCGACGCCTTTTTTGTGCGCAAAGACACAACTGTGCCTTCACAACCGCAATTGTCCGCGCCGGACGATGGGTACATGGCAAATTCGCAGTTTATAAATTTCAGTTGGAGCAGTTCATCGGATTCTGCGTCCGGCGTTTCAAATTATGTTTTGGAAATAGCCACGGCGGCGGATTTTGTGACAATTACATATTCGACTTCGCCTTCAGGCATTCAGATCGCAACGGGGCCCGTAGCGGAGCAGTTTTATCATTGGCGGGTTCGAGCCAAAGACACGGCAGGCAATTTCGGGCAATATTCTTCAACGCGCAGTTTCCGCATCGACCTTTCCACCCCAGCCATAACGAATCTAATGCCGTTAAATTCTGATGCTAAGTGGCGCAAAAGCAATGACGGAATTTACAGCGTGCATTTTGATGATGCCGGCGGAAGTCTTTTGGATAAATTTGAAGTGAAAGCAAGCACATGCCAGCAATTGTCATGCGTAGGTCTGACCGGCTGGGTTTTTGTGTCGTCCGGCATAAATTCCGCTGCCTACGGCAGTGATTGGCAGCTGCCGCAGAGCGTATGGAATGCGCTTAATTCTCTGGTTACCTCCTATATATCCGTGCGTGTTTTCGACAAAGTCGGCAATTCTAGCGCTACATTGGACGCCTTTTTTGTGCTTAAAGACACAGTGCCGCCTTCCTTTACAGCCTGCCAGACCTGTGGCGCCGTATGGCTTAAAGCTAATGCGGGCGCAATTTATGACTTGGGATTTGCCGATTCGGGCGGCTCGAAATTAGATACTTTGGAATATACCGCTTACACGGAGACAGGATTCGGAGGAACGAAAACTATAACGTGGACTTTAATTTCATCCGGTCCTGTTAATTCTCAGGCTTTCTCGTCTCTTTGGGGTATCGCCGACTCTTCGTGGACACGGCTTTCGGAGGGAATAAATTATATTTCCGTCAGGTCATGGGATATCGCCGGTTCAACCGGCATATGGCAGGATGCTTTTCAGATAAGGAAAGATACCGCCTCTCCTTCTCTGCAGAATGGAAAAGAGGGAGGTGACGCGGTATGGCGTAAAACTTACGGAACTCTTTATAACGTGTATTTCGCCGATTCGGGAGGCTCCCTTCTTCAGGGCGCAGAGTATTGCGTCTGGTCCGATTCACAACCTTCAAGAAGCGGAGTAAGGCGCAAAGACTGGTATCCCATCAACAGCGTTCCGATAAATTCGGCTTCCTACATAACAGACTGGCAGGTTGATTTTGACAGCCTTGTCAACGGTGATGCCACTAATTATGTTTCCGTGCGGGTTTGGGATATAGCAGGGAGCACTGCTGTTTTTGACAATGTTTTTTATGTGCGCAAGGATGTAACTCTTCCTTCCATCAATGATAATCAATCCGGGGATGATACATGGCGCAGTTCATCGGGAACGCTCTATAACGTAGGATTTAACGATGACGGCGGTTCGCTTCTTTCCGGATTTGAGATTCGTGTAACTTCAGGACCGGATGGAACAGGGACGGTAATAAAGGATTGGACAAACAGATTTACAGCCATAAATCAGCAGTCATATTCACAGCAATGGGATATAGGCGGGGAAATATGGGATGCGCTTCCCGGCGGGCGGTCTTATGTCGGCGCCAGAGTATGGGACAATGCGGGCAGCAGCCAGGAAAAAGCCGAGGTTTTCTATGTTAAAAAAGATACTGCTCCGCCGCAATTAAACAGCCAGCAGTCGGGCGATACGGTTTGGAGAAAAACCAACAGCGGAACTTATAACGTTGTATTTACCGATTACGGCGGTCAAAACAGTCTAAATACCAGACAAGAGCTTCAACAAATTCAGGAAGCGGAGGTCCATTTTCATTTGATTGGGACGACGGGGCCGTATCAATACTTGATTATTCCAGCTATACCGCAGTCTGGCCGCTGAGTAGTTCGCAATGGGCATTGCTTGAACCGGGGACCAATTACATCTCAGTGCGGTTATTCGACAATGCCGGCTCCACTGACAGTATCGCATCCGCATTTTATGTCAAAAAAGACACAGCCGCGCCTGTTGTAAGGAATTTTCAGGAGGGAGACGATACATGGCAGAAATTCGGCGGTTCATTTTATAATGTTGATTTCATTGATTTCGGAGCCGGACTTGCAGGTGCAAAATATTTCGCGTATACAGGTCCCGGCAAAACGGGAGATCCGAAAGCGGAAGTTGTTATACCCGGAGTAAACGGCTCAACTTTCACTGCAAACTGGGAAGTGGATTTCGGGCTTCTGGCGCAGGGCACAAATTATATTTCCGTAGAGGTTTATGATCTGCTCGGTTCCACGGTAGCTCAAAATGACGTTTTTTACGTGCTGAAGGACGAAATAGGGCCTGCAATCTCCAATTATCAGCAGGGGGGAGATGTTCAATGGCGCAATTCTTCCGGCACGGTTTACAGTCTGCTTTTTGAGGATCTTAATTCCAAAGTGGCCACGATAGAATACAGGATAACAAATCAGAGCCAGAGCGCGGTGTACAAAGACTGGACGATAATTTCGAGCGATACAGCCGGGTTTTCCTCCTATTCACAGGGCTGGCCTGTCGATTTCAGCGCCCTTTACAGCGGCGTCACTTCTTATGTTTCCGTGCGTTCATATGACAAGGCCGGAAACATGTCCAAGATAGACAATGCCTTTTTTATATTAAAAGATACGTCCGCTCCTTCCATATCGCCTAATCCGCCGGATGCATATTACGGCCATTATTCCACAGCCCCAGGAAATATATTCGATATGGATTTTTACGATGAGGGCGGGTCGAAATTAAGCTATCTGCAGTACAAAATTTCTACGGATACCGCGCAGGGGGGAACCCTTGTCAAGGACTGGACAACTATAAAACTTAATGTCAGTGCCACTTTTTATAATGAAAATTGGGGGGTGGATTTCTATTCCCTTATGAAGGACCCTGCCACAAATTATGTGTCTGTCAGAGCTTATGATATAGCTGGAAGCTCAAAAGTTTATGAGGATGCATTCAGAATATTCAGGTCATCTTCTGCTACCCCAATGATAGCCCGAAAACAAGTTGACGATACGCAATGGTTTACAGTAAATACCGCTGTTTATGACATGGATTTTACAACGAATTCCGAGGTCTCTTTAAGCTCGTTCTCGGTTCAGGCCTGCGCTAATTCAGGACAGCAGAATGTTTTAATCGGCTGGACAACAGTGCAAATAAATCTAAATACAGGATATTATGCGGATGATTGGTCATTGCCGGAAGAGTTCTTCAACGGCCTTAAAAGCGGGATAAACTATATTTCCCTGCGCGTTGATGATTCTTCAGCCCCTCCCAACTCCGCTGTTTTTCAGGACGTATTTATTGTAAAAAAAGACACCAGTCCTCCCGAGTTCCTGAAAAATCAGGCCGGCGACGATGTGTGGAGAAGCGCGGCCGGCACGGTTTACAACGTCGGTTTCAGGGATTTGGCTTCCGGCCTGACAACGGCGCAGTATACGATACGCTCAAGTCCGGATATGGGCGGGACTGTGCTTAAGAACTGGACGAATCTTTTTACCTCCCAGTCGGGTTCTTCTACTTTCAGCGAAGCATGGCAGGCTGATTTTGATTCTTTGAGGCAGGGAAACACAAATTATATCTCCGTAAAGGCTTTTGATATAGCGGGATTAATGGATGTTTCAACCGACGTTTTTCATATCCGGATAGACACAACCCAGCCGCTTATCACGGATATGCAGGCAGACGCTACGCATTATTTATCGGCAAACACGGGGTTATATAAAGTTTATTTTGAAGACCCCGGCGGAGGAGCGGGACTGGTAAAATTCCAGGTAAGAGCTTCAACAACAGGCGTGTCGGAAGGGCAGTTTATAACGGACTGGACGGATGTGGTAAATCCTGTAAATCAGCAGGCATATAATCAGGACTGGCAGATGCCTTCGGATTTTTGGGCGCAGCTCATGAGCGGCCCGACTAATTATATCTCTGTCCGCGTATTTGACAATGCCCTGCCGCAGAATTCCACTCATACATTGAACATATTCACCGTGCGGAAGGATACGGCGCCGCCTTATTTGCAAAACAGCTTTATTCCCGATAATAATTGGCGGGAAACGGATCCCGGCGCTGTGTATAATGTGTATTTTCATGACCTTGAATCGATGGTTACCACAATCCAATATGCCGTTTATCCGTCTTCAAACATGGCAGGTTCGCCTATAAAAGGCTGGACGAATATAACCGCTTCAACGTTGACTTATCATTACACTGAAAATTGGGGGGTGGATTTTTCAATAATTCCAGAAGGCATAAGATATGTTTCGGCCCGGGTTTTTGACGGAGTGGGTTTGAGTTCTACATCGGCGGACGTGTTTTACGTCAAAAAAGATACCAGCGCTCCTGAAATCACAAACCGGCAGGCGGGAGACGGCAGTTGGCGCAATGGTCCCGGCGCGGCGTATAATGTGGATTTTAAGGATTTGGCTTCGGGGCTTACGACTATTCAGTATAAAGTCACCACGGGCAAAGCGGAGGGCGGACAACTGGTCAGGGATTGGACGGATATCACAGCTTCTCCTGCGGGGTTAAATTTATACGACGAAGACTGGCAGATTGATTTTTCCACCCTTACCGAGTCTGCTACAAATTATGTGAGCGCGCGGGCTTTTGATCTGACCGGAAAAACAAGCGCATATCAGGATGTTTTCTATGTGCTGAAGGATGTCACACTCCCGGGAATTTCCAATCAGCAGACAGGCGACGATGCATGGCGTAATTCCTCGGGGACTGTCTATAAAGTCTATTTTAACGACGGCGGCGGCTCAAAGCTTAATAAATTTCAGGTGAAGATAACCTCGGGCCCAAGCGGAACGGGAACTCTGATTCTGGATTGGGCGGATTATGCCGTTAATATCGCCTCTAACGGATATGCGCAGGACTGGGCGCTAACAAGCCAGCAGTGGAGTCTTTTGCCGCAGGGCAGGTCATACGTTTCGGTCAGGGCGTATGACAACGCTTCAAATTACCAAAGTCTTTTAGGCGCTTTCTATATTCAGAAAGATACATCCCCGCCTTCAATTGAAAATCATCAGTCGGGAGATAATGTCTGGAGAAACTCCAATTTGACCGCCTATGATGTGCGTTTCGCCGATACAGGAGGTTCAAAACTTGCCAAATTTCAGGTGAAGCCTTCCACGAACCAGTCCGGCGCGCCGTACCTGACAGATTGGACGGACGCAGTTTTAAGCATAAACGCCACTTTTTATTCAATGCCGTGGAATCTGCCTGTATCTGTCTGGGACGGCCTTCAGCCTTCAGCTTCTAATTTTATCTCGGTCAGAGTGTTTGATAATGCGGGCTCCTCGTATGCTATTGCCAATGCCTTTTTTGTGCTGAAAGACACATCAGCTCCCCGAATCAGCAATGCCCAATCCGGGGACAACACCTGGCGTAAATCAAATAACGGCGCTTATAAAGTATATTTTTCAGACACCGGCGGCTCTCTTCTTTCCAGATTTCAGGCGCGGGTTTCCACAATTGCTTATGGAGCAGAGCCGTTTTTATTCGATTGGTCGGATATTCAGACTTCAATAAGTTCCGTAAATTATTCAAATGACTGGCAGTTTCTTTCCGGGCAATGGCCGATGTTTGCTCCTGGAACCAATTACATAAGCGTGCGCGTTTATGACAACAGCCAGAGTACCGATACGCTTGATAATGCTTTTTATGTGCTTAAAGACACTCAAAACCCCTCTGCCGGCGCATTGGCTTCTCCTTATTCCAACAGTTTGAATTTTAATATAGCTTATTCATCTTCCGACGCCGGAGATTCGGGCGTGGAATATGTGAAGCTTTACTATGCCTATAACACAGTTTCCCCATATTCATGGGGTCAGTTTGGTTCAACATTCAATTCCAGTCCGATTGCATTCACAGCTTCGCAGTCCGGAACGGCGGGATTTAAAATAATCGCGTACGACAGGGCGGGCAATCAGGATGAAACAGCTCCTCCGTCTCTTGACACGGCTCCCGAGTCCGTCACTGTGGTCGATTTATCGGCGCCTCAAATATCGACAAATACCCAGTCCGGCGATTCGATCTGGCGCAATTCTTCCGGCACTGTTTATAATGCTAATTTCACGGCGGTGGGCGGTTCCATGCTTGATACGGCCCAGTACAGGGTAACATCCGATTCGGCTGGAACGGCCGTCATAAAAGATTGGACAAATATTTCCACCGGCATAAATTCAGCCAATTATGATACAGACTGGTCCGTTGATTTCGCTTCACTTAAATCCAGCTACAATTATGTCTCGGCAAGAGCATGGAATCTGGCAGGCACTACCGTTACGGAGACGGGATTGTTTTATGTCAAAAAAGACACACAGGCGCCGGTTTTTGAAAACAACGAGTACGGGGGAGTTAATATATGGCGCAATGCCGATGCAGGGGCGACATATGATGTTTATTTTGCCGATAATCTATCTTTGCTTTCAAAAGTTCAGTATTCGGCGTCTTCTGCGGCCTTTTCAGCTTCCGGCGGCGTCATGGGCTGGACGGATATCCAAACATCCATTTCTTCATCATCGTATAACGTCCCGTGGTCTGTTCTATTTAATCCGCTTTTGCCCGACGTTACAAACTATGTGTCTGTGCGCGCTTTTGATATCGCGGGGAATATCGCGGTAAGCGCGGATGTTTTTTATGTGCTTAAAGACACTGTAACTCCTGAAATACAGGGAACTCAGAGCGGAGATAATCAATGGCAATCGGTTTACGGCAAAACATATGATGTTGATTTCGCCGACTCAGGAGGCTCTTTATTGGATACTGCCCAGTATACTGCTTATACTTCCACCGGCCGCGTAAGCGGCTTAAAGGTGAACTGGACAAACATATCCTCTAATATTTCATCAACCAACTATAAAATCGACTGGGCGATAGGCTCCGGCCAATGGGCGCTTCTGGCGGAAGCCACAAATTACATTTCCGTACGTGTCTGGGACAGGGCCGGAAGCACAACAACGGCAGATGACAGGTTTTATATATTAAAGGATGCCTCCGGTCCGCAAATACTTAAAAACCAATCCGGCGACAATATATGGCGCAGTGTAAATAATGGGGCGTACAGTGCAGGGTTTGAAGATAATCTTTCCGGCCTTTCAAAATTCGAAGTGCAGGCAACTACAGGCGGCGCGGGCGCGGCTGTGATAAGAGACTGGACATTCGCGCAGAATTTAAGCGGCAAATCATATAGCACTCCGTGGAACCTTCCCCAGATAGTATTTGATTCCATGGTTGAAGGAATAAATTATGTGTCCGTGCGGGCTTATGACCCGGTGGTTAATGTATCTACTGAGACGGATGCATTTTATGTTAAAAAGGACACAACCGGTCCCGACATAACAGATTCGCAGGATGATGACAATACATGGCGGAAAGATAATGCGGCAGCGTATAAAATCTATTTTTCGGATAATATTTCACTTATTTCCAAATTTCAGCTGAAAGCCAGCACGGGAGCCTGGCATACGGGTTCGCAGTCTTTTGACTGGAGCGATGCCGTCACCGGCATTAATTCTGCTTCTTACACGCAGGACTGGCAGATACCCGCTGATTTATGGACATTGCTTGCTCCCGGCACAAATTACATCTCTGTGAGCGCTTTTGATATTGCAGGCGCGAGTTCAACAAAAACGGATGCTTTTTATATGCTTAAGGATACCGTGGCGCCGTCCGCGGTAACGGGTCTTTCCGCCGGCACGGGAAACGAGGGGGAAATAACGCTTTCATGGACGGCTCCGGGCGACAATGAAAATTCAGGCGGAAAGATAACTTCTTATATGGTTAAAATATCTTCCGCGGGCGCGATAAACAGCGGAAATTTTGATTCTGCGCAAACCTATGCGCAGAATTGGACAATATCAAATCCTGGTGAATCTCAAAATACAACGATTACAGGGCTTAATGCCGGCGTTCAGTATTGGGTCGCGGTAAAGTCAATTGATAAAGCAGGCAATGTTTCCATAATTTCAAATGCGCCTTCTGCTGTCTCAGGGGCGGATACCACTCTTCCCGGCCAGATCGCCGATTTGGCGGCTCAAACAGGAGCTTTTGAAGGACAAATAAACCTTTCATGGACGGCGCCCGGAGACAATGGAGTGTCCGTCGGAACCTGCACAGCCTATCTTGTCCGCTACCGCACTGATCAGGCAATAACCAGCACCGCGTTATGGGAATCTCCTCAAACGCAGGTTTTGTCCCAGTCATGGCAGCCATTGGGAGCCGGCGGTCAGGAAAACAGGACAATAGACGGCCTTGACCCGGGAACGACATATTATTGGGCGGTGCGCGGACGGGATGAGGTGCCGTGGGCGGGGGCTCTTTCCAACAGCCCGTCCGCAATGGCGCAAAAAGCGGGAGCGGTGGGGGGGGTATTGCAATACGGCGTAGGCGCCGGAAATGTGCCTTACTGGCGCAAGTGGACGCCCCCTAATTTTGAAACCGGTCAGACAGGCATCGCCACAAATGCTTCAGGCAGTTCGATTGTAAGGCATGTCATAGCGCGCGCCGGCGTTTCAAGAAACGAAAAAATGGCCGGAGTACTTTCAAGCGACGGGGTCCTTCAGATACAAAGATATAACGGGAATGCAAACAACTGGACAAATGAATGGAGCACGACCACCATAGGCGCGTCAAATTCGGCATACAGGGGATTTGATATCGCTTATGAGCAAAATTCAGGAAGGGCAATGGTATTATATCAGGGTGTTTCCGCGGGAGAACTTTATTACAATATTTACGACGGCAGTTCATGGACGGGCGCTGTTTCATTGACCACCGGCGCGGCGGCCGCCGCGATATGGATACGTCTGGAACCTAAGAAAAATTCAAATGAATTAATGGCGGTTATGGCAAAATCGGGCAATACGCTTTATGCCGTCAGGTGGAGCTCAATTTCATGGCGGGACGGCATTCAGCTGACGGCCGGCCTGGGCGGCACCGTAAAACAGAATTTTGACGCGGCGTGGGAAACCTCGGGAGGAGAGTGCATGGTGTCATATTTCGGAGGAACCACGGGGAGAGCTGATACTCAAATCTGGAACGGGTTGTCATGGTATACGCCCGGCACGAATTTCGCTTTTACCGGCGGAGATAGAACGGCGCAATGGATAAAACTTGCCGCCGATCCGGGTTCGGATAAAATAGGCGCCGCGGCGGTAGACAGCGGTAATGACTGGAACTCGTCGATATGGGACGGTTCGCAGTGGGCATATCAGGCCGCTGAAAACGGCACTGTCGGGAATATCAATAACCAGGCGCGTTCGATAGACGCAATTTGGGAAAGCCAGTCGGGGAAATTTATGGTCGTGTCGGCGCACTCAAGTTCTTACGGCGTACTTTTTTCCACCTGGGCCAACGGAGTGTGGGGAACGACTCTTGCCGCGGCGCAGACCATCGGGGCATGGAGCAATACGGTAAATGGATTGCAGCTTGAATCCGATCCGAATACAAATTCCATACTGCTTACGGGATTTTCGGCATCCAATGATTTGCGTTCCGCGGCATGGAACGGCGGTTCGTGGTCTATAATTGAAAATCCTCATACCGCAAACATTTCCGCCAACGGATATATGCCTTTTATGCTGGCGTTTCACCGTCATGATGCAAGTCCGCCTACTGTCGCTGATGATCAATCGGGCGATGATTCATGGAGAAATTCCAATGCCGGTTTGTACGACATAAACATAAATGATGCCGGCGGTTCGGGGATAAAAGAGATACAGGCTAAAGCCTGCTCCGGTCCCAATCAGACAGGGACTATAGTAGACTGGTCGATGCAGGTGGCTACTTCCGGAGTCAATAGTTATACGGATAACTGGATGCTTGCCTTAAGCACCTGGAATGCCCTGCAGGAAGGGATGAATTATATAAGCGTCAGGGCAAAAGACGGGGCCGGGAATATAACAGCCGGTCCCAAAATAGACGCTTTTTATGTAAAAAAGGATACGACGTCTCCTTCCATTCCAGGCCTTGTTTTACCTGCTGATCTTGCTTCTGTAAACACGCTTACTCCGTATTTTGACTGGCTTAATTCAACTGAAACTATTTCCGGCCTCGCAAATTATTCGGTACAGGTTTCAACTTCGCAGGATTTTGCCGCTCTTGCCTATTCAGCAAATCCGGCTGTTTCAGAATCTACCGCAGCTGCGCTAATAAGCCAAAAATACTGGTGGCGTGCGCAGGCCAAGGATAATGCTGATAATTTTTCTTCCTTCAGTTCCACTTATGCGGTTTTTGTGGATACAGTTATTCCATTGGTCCAAAATCCTGTCGCCGGAGACAATGCGTGGCGTTCTTTAAATCCCGGCGGAGTGTATCGTGCCGATTTCACGGATTCCGGAAGTTCAGAGCTTTTTTCCGCTGAATATTCCATATATTCCTCAACGGGCAGGACGGGCAATCAAATAGTTTCTTTCGGAGACGGGCTTATAGCGGGCAATGTCAATTCAAATTCATACGCCGATTTGTGGCCGATATCGGCGGAAAACTGGGCATTGCTCCAAAACGGCACAAATTATATTTCATTGCGGGCCGCCGACAATGCCGGTAACTCCCAAATTCTGGAAGACGCGTTTTATATCAGAAAGGATGTTTCGGCTCCCGGATATACGAACAATCAGCAGGGGGATGATATTTGGCGCAATGCCGCCGGCGCGGTTTATAAACTTTATTTTTCCGATACCGGCGGCTCAATGCTTTCAAAATTTAAGGTTAAAATAACTTCGGGACCTTTAGGAACAGGAACGATTATTTCAGACTGGACCGATAAAATAACCGAAATAAATTCGGATTCATATAATTCAGATTGGGATATAGGGGTTTCCACATGGAATCTTATGCCTGAAGGAACGAGTTATGTGTCCGCAATGGCTTATGACTGGGCGGGCAATACCGCAACGGTTTTGGGCGCATTTTATGTGAGGAAGGATACAACTGCGCCGTCACTGCCGCAATTGCTGTCTCCCGCTGACGCTAAAATTTTAAGCGTTTCAAATCCGTTTTTTGACTGGCAGGATTCCACCGATACAAAATCAGGCGTTTACAATTATTCAATATCAATAGCCACTTCCGCGGATTTTGCGGTTCTGGTTTCAAGCGCCGATTACGCGGTGTCTCAATTCACGGCTTCAAATCTAGGTTCGGCGCTTTATTACTGGAAAGTAAAGGCCAAAGATAACGCGGGCAATTTCTCAGATTTCACTTCTACTTTCAGCGTGCGCATAGATACCGCTCTTCCTGTAATACAGAATTTTCAATCGGGCGACAATAACTGGCGCAGGGCCGATCCGGGCAGAATATTTAATGTTGATTTCAAAGACCCAGCAGGAGGTTCTATGCTGGATACAATTGAGTATGCTGTATTCACCGGTCCGAATCAGACCGGGGATAATCCAATATATTGGGCAATCATATCGTCAGGCAATCCTGTTGAATCATATACCGATAATTGGGGGGTTAATTTCAGCCTTCTTGCCTCAGGCACAAATTATATATCCGCGCGGGTCTGGGATATAGCAGGAAGCACTGCGGCTCAAAATGATGTGTTTTATGTGAGGAAGGATGATATCCCTCCGTCGGTAAATGACAATCAGTCTGGAGACGATGCGTGGCGAAGCTCGTCTGGAACAGTTTATAAGGTGTATTTTTCAGATACAGGCGGTTCAAAGCTTTCAAAATTTCAGGTAAAAATAACCACAGGCCCCGGAGAAACAGGCAGTTTGGTTTCAGATTGGGCAGACAGGGTAACAGGAATAAATTCTAACTCTTACAACACGGACTGGGAGCTCGGAAATACTTTATGGAATCTGCTTAAGCCCGCGACCAATTACATATCCGTCATGGTTTATGATACGGCGGGGAGCACTTATACCAGACTAGACGCATTTTATGTGCTCAAAGACACGGTGCCGCCGTCCATAAATGACCAGCAGGACGGAGACGACTCATGGCGGAATTCTTCCGGCGCTGTTTATGACGTCAGATTTAATGACTCAGGCGGCTCAGGACTTTCATATTTCCAGATAAAAGTCACTACGGGGCAAAATGAAACAGGCGCGGTTATTGCCGGCTGGACAACAATTATTTCTGCGATAAACGCCACTTATTATGTTTTGCCCTGGTCTGTGCCGGAAAATGTTTTCAACGCAATGCAAAGCGGCAAAAATTATGTGTCAGTGCGTGTTTATGACGAGGCGGGGCTTTCAGATCTGAAACAAGATGCGTTTTATGTGAAAAAATCAACTATCTCGCCGAGAATAATCAACAGGCAGTCGGGAGATAGCAGTTGGAGGAGGGAATCAGGGACTGTTTATAACGTGGATTTTGAAGATGACGGCGCTTCAGGCCTTCATACGGCGCAGTACAAAATAATTACCGCGTCAGGCGCGCTTGCAAAAGACTGGTGGAACATAGCTTTTATAAATGCGCCTTCTTATGTTACCGACTGGCCGGTTGATTTCAGCGCCGTCGTTGAAAACACAACCAATTATATCTCGGCGCGCGCATGGGATATAGCGGGCGCAACCAGTACGCTCAGCAATGCATTTTATATCCTTAAGGATGTTACAGCTCCTACGATATTCCGCGACAACCAGCCGCAGGCAGATTCCTGGCGCAATGCAAACACGGGCATGTATGACGTCGATTTCAATGATTCAGGCGGCTCAAAGCTTTCCTATTTTCAGTTGAAAGTCACCACGGGCGCTAATCAGACGGGCGCGGTTATCTCTGATTGGGCAGTACGGCAAAGCAACATAAGTTCCAATTCATATATTACTGACTGGTCGCTGGAGACAAGCACTTTTAACGCCATGCAGGAAGGCCGCAATTATGTGTCGGCAAGGGTTTTTGATAACGCCGGAAACCAGACATCGCTTAATGATGTGTTTTATGTAAGAAAAGACACCACGGCTCCGTCCGTGCCCGGCCAGACTGTTCCCGCGGATAAATCAACGGCAAAAACTTTAGCAGTCTTTTTCGACTGGCCGGATTCTTCGGATGCGCCTTCAGGGTCGGGAATATACGGTTATGAAACAGTGATATCCACGCTTGAAAGCATGGGGATTACCGCTTCCAGCGCTGTAACCGTATCTTCGCAGTTTAATGCTTCGCTTTCAATGTCGGCGACGCATTACTGGCGCGTTAGGGCAAAAGACAATGCGGACAATTTTTCACAATGGTCTTCAACCTTCAGCGTGCTGGTAGATACGGTAGCGCCTTTGATTGCGAATTATCAGACAGCTCCGCCTTCATGGATAAAAACAGATGCCGGCGCCGTGTATAACGTTGATTTTGCCGATCCGCTGTCAAAACTTCATACAGTTCAATATTCGGTCTGGACGGGACCGGTTCAGACAGGCACAAATACCGTTGCATGGGCAATAATATCATCGGGTTCAGCCGCGGCTTTTTACGACGCGGATTGGAGCGTTAATTTCAGCCTCCTTGAGCCGGGAACAAATTATATATCAGTGCGGGCATGGGATTTGGCAGGAAGCACCGCGGTCGTTTATGATGCATTCAAAGTTCTCAAAGACACTTTTGCTCCTTCGATAATAAATAATGAGGCAGGGGGCGACAATATATGGCGCAGCGCAAATCCCGGCGCTGTTTATGAAGTTTATTTCAGGGATAATTTATCAGGTCTGGCCACTGCCCAGTATACTGTTAATTCAGCGGCCGGTTTTGCCGGAACTGAATTGGTGCCATGGAAAGATTTTGCCGTGGGAATAAATTCGGCGGAATACAACAGCCAATGGGGATTTACCGGCGGAGACTGGGATCTTATACCGCAGGGAACAAGTTATGTCTCGGTGCGCATTATCGACAGACTCGGCCAGTATACCACCGGACAGGATATGCTCTATATACGGAAAGACACTGCCCAGCCTCAGGCGGCGGGATACCCCGTTTATATACCGCTTGCCCGAATGCAGTCCGATGTTTCCGCCATAGCCGTTAGCTTTTCGGATGAAGGAGGCTCGCTTTTAAGCCATTCCAGCTATACCGCATGGAGCCAGGCCGGCAGGACAGGAGGCAAAATAATAGACTGGACGAATATAACTTCCGGCATTTCTTCAGCTTCTTACAGCATCCCATGGCCGGTGAATTTCAGCGCTCTTCCTAATTTCGCGACATCATATATCTCCGCCGCTATATACGATAATTCGGGAAATCAGCGCATAGAAAACGATGTCGCGGTCATATATAAAGATGCCTCGGGCCCGCAGATAACCAACAGCCAGAGCGGGGATGATGTCTGGAGAAGCACCAATACAGGCGCATATAAGGTGCGGTTTCAGTCGCAGTCAGGTTCCAATCTCGACAAATTCATGGCGCGGGCATCTACATCTGCGTCTGGAGGCGTTTTTAATCCCGATTGGACTGATGCGGTTGCCAATATAGGCGCATTGAGTTATACCGCGGACTGGCCGCTTCCATATTCCGCGTTTTCAGTCATGGAGCCGGGAAAGAATTATATTTCAATGCAGGTTTTTGATCTTGTCCCAAGTTCGTCTATATTGCAAAACGGTTTTTATGTGCTCAAAGATACAGTGCCGGCGCGTATTGTCGACAGCCAGAATGAAGATGCGCAATGGCATTCATCAAGCGGTACGGTGTACAGCGTAAATTTTTATGATGAACTTTCCGGCCTTGCTACAATACAGTACCGTATCACTGCTGAATCCGGCCAGAATGGCCAGGAAATAACAGGCTGGACCAATATAGCCCAGCCGCCTGTAAACCAGCCGTCTTATACGGCAGGCTGGGAGGTGAATTTCGCGGGACTTAAGGAATCTGTTACAAACTATGTGTCGGTCCGGGCTTGCGATACTTTACTGCAATGGACTACTACAAATGATGTTTTCTATGTGCTCAAAGACACGACTCCGCCTTCAAGTGTTTCGCTGTCTTCTCCTGACGACGGCGCTTTTTATAATACTCAGTCAGTCAGCCTTGACTGGCAGGATTCTTCCGACACACGCTCCGGAGTGACGGAATACGAAATGCATATTTCAACAAAATCAGATTTTTCAACGGTTTCATACAGTTCTAATCCGGTTGTTTCATCGGTTTCGGCGGACAGTCTTATTGAAGGCCTGCATTACTGGCGGTTAAGGGCAATTGATAATGCAGACAATTATTCATCATGGAGTGCGACGCGGTCCTTTTACGTCGATACCTCCAGTCCCGTTATCTCGGTTTATCAGCAAACGCCTACTCAGTGGTATCTTGCGGATCCGGGCGCCGTTTTTGATGTGGATTTTGCGGATTTGGCTACCGGGCTTACCACGGCTGAATACAGAATTTCGTCAGGCCCGGCGGGGGCGGGACTTATAAAAGATTGGACATTCATCGGGACATGGCCGTCCGGAACAGCGGATTATACGGGTTTGTGGTCTGTGGATTTTTCAACTATGATCGGCGGAAACAATTATATTTCAGTGAGGGCGTTTGACAGGGTCGGCCTTTCCTCTGCGGTCGTAGACGCTTTTATAGTGCGCAAGGACACCGGCGGTCCTGAAATAATTGATATGCAGGATGATGATGAGTGGCGCAATGTAAGCGGAACGGCTTATAACGTGGATTTCAGGGACTTAAATGCGGGCCTTGCCACGGCTCAGTATAAGATTACTCTTTCTCCGGCAGGCGAGGGAACGGTTAAAAAGGACTGGTACAACATATTCGCTTCACCGGGAATATCCCTGCATGATGAAAATTGGACGGTTGATTTTTTCTCTCTTGAGGAGGCCGCAACCAATTATGTTTCAGTCAGGGTTTATGACGTGCTTGGGAGTTCGTCGGTCAAATACGACGCATTCAAAGTGTTTAAGGACGTGACAAATCCTTCCGTAGTGAATAATCAGTCTGAAGATAATGCGTGGCACAATTTAGATCCGGGAGCCGTTTATAACGTAAGATTTGCCGATTCGGGAGGCTCAAAGCTTAATAAGGCGCAGTATATGGTGTCATCTTCTTCTCTTACTCCTTCCGGCGACGTAAAGTCATGGACGGACATAGCGTCAGGAATAGGTTCAGACAGCTACTCTGATTTATGGGGCGTGGATTTTTCAACTCTGCCCGAAGGCGTAAATTATGTTTCTGCAAAGGCTTTGGATTTCGCGGGCAATCCGGCTCAGGAAAATAATGTGTTTTTTGTAAATAAAGACACCACTCCTCCCCATATAACGGATAATCAGGGCGGCGATGATACATGGCGCAGTTTAAATAACGGCGCGTATAATGTGAGTTTTGCCGATTCGGGAGGCTCTCTTTTAAGCAGATTCCAGATAAAAGCTACAAGCGGTCCCGCCGGAACAGGCACTGTTTTCTTCGATTGGAGCGATGATAAGACGGGAATAAGTTCAACTTCCTATGGCCCGGGCTGGTCGTTTAGTCAGGAGACATGGGATATGCTTCCCTCCGGAACAAGCTATATTTCAATAATGGTTTATGACAATGCGGGCTCTACAGATATAGTCTACGGCTCTTTTTATGTGCGCAAGGACACAAACACTCTATCGGTAAACGGATGGCAGCCTGCCGGCTGGGACGGAGTATGGAGAAGTTCTAATACCGGTTCATATATGGCGGATGCGTCCGCGCAGGGCGGCGCTTTGCTTGATAGAATACAGGTCAGGGCAAGCACGATGCCGGGCAACTCAGGGCCGTTTTTAATCGACTGGACCGATTCCGTATCAGGCATAAATTCTTCCGCGTATTCGGCATATTGGAGTCTGCCGTGGCAGGTGTTTGACGCTCTGTTATCCGGCGCTTCCAATTATTTGTCCGTAAAAGTTGTCAATCAGGCTCAGGGGTTTGTTGTTCAGGCGGATGCGTTTATAGTCAGAAAGGACAGCGCGGCTCCGTTCATCGACAATCCTTTGGCCGGCGGAGACCTTGCGTGGAGAAATTCTTCGGGCACTTATTACAACATAGGTTTTAGTGATTACGGCGGCTCCATGCTTTCAGGTTTTGAAGTAAAGGCAGGCACAAATTCCGGAGGAGCCGGGCCTTTGCTGTTTGACTGGACGGCTGTTTCAGGCTCAATAAATTCACAGTCTTATTCTACGGCGTGGCAGCTTCCTTCCGGAAAATTAGAGCTTCTGGCGGAAGCAGTCACAAATTATATCTCCATCAGGGCTTATGATACGGCAGGCTCCAC
This sequence comes from uncultured Elusimicrobiales bacterium, assembly GCA_964520045.1. Taxonomy (GTDB): domain Bacteria; phylum Elusimicrobiota; class Elusimicrobia; order Elusimicrobiales; family CAZFMJ01; genus CAZFMJ01. The sequence goes on from CAZFMJ010000002.1 coordinate 43,708, forward strand.
CTCGGTATTTACCGATGCGTTTAAAATCTTTAAAGACACAACGCCTGTCAGCATAAAAGATTATCAGTCCGGCGATGACGCGTGGAAAAATTCTTCCGGAACGGCGTATAACGTCGATTTCACGGATTCCGGAGGTTCGCTTATAAAAAAATTCCAGATACGCGCTTCCACCCAGTCCGCGGGCGGTCCTTCGCTTTTATTTGACTGGTCGGATGCGGTAACCGGAATATCAACGGATTCTTACACAATGGATTGGAAACCCGCGGAAAGCCAGTGGACGCAGCTTGCGCCGGGTCCGAATTATATTTCCATAAGGGCCGAAGATTATGCCGGAAATATTTCAGTGAGCCAGTCTCCGCCGTTTTACATAAAAAAAGACACGGTTGCGCCTTCCTTTGTAAATGACGAGGAGGGTGGGGATCCGGTATGGAGAAAATCCGGAAGGCCGTATTCCGTGAGGTTCAGGGACGGCGTATCTCAGCTTAATGTTTTGCAGTACAGCGTAAGCACGACGGCGTCAAGTTTGGATGGAAATGTAGTAGGCTGGACCGATATAAGCCTTAATGTGTCCTCCACTTTTTATGATGCGCCATGGAATGTAACGTTCGGCAGTCTGCGTGAAAATGCCACAAATTATGTTTCTGCGCGCGCATGGGATTATGCAAGCAGCACGGGGACTCTTGCCGATGCGTTTAAAATATTTATGGATACCACGCCGCCTTCAATAAATGACCAGCAGGCGGATGACGGAATATGGCGGAAGGCAAACACCGGTCTGTATAAAATTTATTTCTCCGACACGGGCGGATCGAAATTAAGCAAGTTCCAGATAAAGGCAAGCACAGGCCCGCTTGAAACGGGAACTGTCAAGGTAAATTGGACCGATAATGCGGTTATTTCCGGCGATTCATATTCTTCGGACTGGGCATTGTCGTCAACTGTATGGAACAGTTTGGAAGACAGCGCAACCAATTATATTTCTGTCAGGGTTTTTGACTCCGCCGGAAGCACGGATACCAAGATAGACGCGTTCGCGGTAATAAAAGATACGACGCCTCCTGCCATACGCGACTGGCAGGCGGATGACACAGCATGGAGAGATTTAAATCCCGGCGCAATATATGATGTGGATTTTGAGGATTTCGGTTCGCGTGTCTCAAGCGCGGCATATGCGGCATGGAATGCTTCGGTCAAGGGAGGCACTCAAACGATTAACTGGACGCAGATATTTACTTCAACCGGTTATAGTTCTTACACTGCGCCGTGGGAAATTTATTTTTCATCCGCTGAGCCGGGATACAATTACATAACGGTGAAAGTCTATGATATCGCGGGCAATTGGAGCGAGCTTGCGGACGTGTTTTATATAAAAAAGGATACGGCTGTTCCCTATATAACGGATCTGCAGGCCGGAGACACGAACTGGTACCGCTTAAACCCCGGCAATATATTCAACATAGATTTCGCGGATGCTGGAGTAGGAGTTTCAAGCGCGGTTTATGCGGCGTGGAAAAATCCGGGTCAAGGCGCGCCTAATCTTATTTCAGGGACGACTATTTTTACCGGTTCGCCGGTTGCTTCCTACCTTACAAATTGGGGATTGACCGAGCCGGATTGGATGCTTCTTCAGCCCGGAATAAATTATATGACAGTAACCGCATGGGATGGGCTGGCTCATTCTTCAGCCTCTGCGGACGTGTTTTATATACGCAAAGATACCGTAGCGCCAAGCGCAATAAATAATCTGGCTGCAGTTACTCCTTCAGGCGCTGTAAATGAAGGAAATTTGCAGATAAATTGGTCGGCTCCGGGAGATGATGATTTAACAGGCCAGACCAGTTATTATATGATACGGTATAAAACCGGTTCTAATTTTTCGGGACCGGCTGATTTTGATTCCGCTTCCGTTTATGTTTCCACTCTTATTCCAAAAGCTTACGGCGGTTCGGAAGGCCTGCTTACGTCCGGGTTTTCGCCGGGCGTTACGTATTATATCGCCGTTGAAGCGGTCGACAAAGCCGGCAATCAGGCGGGGCTCTCTAATACTGCCGGAAACTTTAGTTATGCGGGGCCTGACATCTCCACGCCAAGCGCAATCGCCGATTTGTTCGCTTCAACGGGCGATTTCAAAGGTCAAATCGCATTGCGTTGGACCGCCCCGGGCGAAGGCATTGCAGGCATAGCTTCCAGCGGTACGGTCTCAAGTTATATAGTGCGGTATGCCACATTCCAGATAACATCCGGTAATTTTTCCGCTCCTGATGTTTCAACTTATACTCAGACATGGCAGCCTCAGCCGTACGGAAATTTCCAATCGTATGTAATGAGCGGACTTTCACCAGGCACCAGCTATTATACAGCGGTAAAAGCCGTAGACGAGGCCGGAAATACCGGAGATATTTCCAACGTGGCGCTTGCCACGGCTACTCCGGCCGGAGCTGCCGACGGCATGAGTCTTTACGGCGAGAGCGTGTCAAATACGCCTAAATACAGGTCTTGGTCGCCTCCGAACTGGGGCGCGCAGGATAATGCTTTTCAAACAGGTTCAACAATACGGTGGATTGCGCTGAAATCTGTTCCCGTAGCGGCAAACCAGAAAATTGCCGGAGTTCTTTCATCCGACAATAATTTGAAATTCATTAAATGGAACGGCCAGCCGCCGCAAGCATGGTCTGATATCACTCCAAGTCCTTCTCCTACTCCCGGCGGCTCCGCATACAGGAATTTTGATATAGCTCCGGAGGAAAGCGCCGGCAGAATTATGGTTGTTTATTATAACGGCACTCCCGGGTATGTCACCTATGCCGTATGGTCGTCTTCCGCGTCGCAATGGTCGGTATCTCCGGTTTCCATGTCCTTGCCGTCTTTGAGCGGAGCAATCAACTGGGTAAAGCTTAAATCAATGCCGGGCACAAACAAAATAGGGCTTATGGTTCTGGATTCGGCTTCGCGCATTTCAGCGGCCGTGTGGAACGGCTCCGCATGGATTGACGGGGTTAATTTAAGCGCGTCCGCTTCAATAGCGACAAGAGAATGTTTCGACGGCTCATGGGAGACTTTAACCGGTAATTATGTGACAATGTGGGGGTCGGCGACGGTAACAACTCCGCTTTACAAGATCTGGCGCGCTACGGGCACATGGGATTCCTCTACGGGCACGGGCCCGAATATCAATGGAACTCTTAACTGGCTGAGACTGGCATCTGATCCTTCTTCAAACAGGATAGGGCTTACTGCCATAGATTCAGTCCCGGGCTGGAGCGTTTCAATATGGCGTTTGGCGGGAAGTGAAACGTGGTCGGCTTCTCCGGCAAAAGACACTAGTATGTCAGGTGCAGGCACACGAATATCCGATGCCGCGTGGGAGGGGAAATCAGGCAGGTTTATGGCTGTCGCCGTTGATAATTTGGGCGCTGTGGATAACAAATTTGATTATATCACATGGACATCCGCGGGAGGCTGGAGTCCGGTCAGTCCTTCGGTGGCAGGGCCGAATAATAACACGGTTTTTGCAGGAAATATAACATGGTTGTCGCTTGTTTCTGATCCCAACACGGATGATATAACAGCCTTAGGCATTGATTCTTCCAAAAAACTCAAAAGCACCGTCTGGACAAATTACGCATGGGTTGCCTCCGAATCTCCTTCTAATTTTGAACATGATTCCGACGTGTCGGATCCTAATTATGAATGCGCCGGCATTGCTTTTAACAGACATGATTCCGTGCCTCCTTCAGTCACAGATAACCAGTCAGGCGACGATATCTGGCGCAATGCCAGCGGGCTGTATGCCGTGAGCGCGGCGGATTCAGGCGGGTCAAAACTTGCAAGAATAGAGACGCGGGTATATAAAGGCGCCGGTCTTCAGACTGCCAATGCAGTGCAGAGCGATTGGACACCGCAGGTTACAGGCATAAATTCAGATTTATATGACACAAACTGGCCTTTGACTCAGACAACTTTTGACTTGATTCCTCAGGAGCAGGCGTGTTATGTTTCCGTGCGCAGTATTGATAATGTCGGAAATGAATCCGATCCTGTTTATGACGCGTTTTATGTTAAAAAAGACACTACCGCGCCTGCCATAACAAGCCAGCATTCTGCGGGTTTTGACGGCGCATGGCATAATTCTTCAGGCGCGGTTTATAATGTGGATTTTGCGGATACAGGTGGTTCCAATCTTTCCACGATGGAATATTCAGCATGGACACAGCCGCTTAGAACAGGCACTAATACCATAACATGGACGCTGATATCTTCAGGCGCGCCCGTAAGTTCTTTTGACACAAACTGGGCGATAAATTTTGCTCTGCTTGAGCCCGGAACCAATTATATTTCAGCGCGCGCATGGGATTATGCAGGCACGACGACCATGTCCACTGACACATTCAAAGTGCTTAAAGACACGCATGTTCCTTCCGCTATAGCCGACTTGTCCGCTTCTACGGGGCAGGTGCGCGGAACCGTGGTTTTGACGTGGACGGCCCCGGGAGACAACGGCGTTTTTGTTGATAATTTTTCGGGAAGTTACGTAGTAAGATATGCCGCATCTCCTATAACTTCGGAGGAGTTGTTTAATTCTGCCGCCGATTATATTCAGAACTGGCAGCCTCATCCTGCGGGGACTCAGGAATCGCGCGTAATTTACGGACTTCCCCCCGGTATAAATTATTATTTTGCCGTTAAAGCGCGGGACAAGGCCGGCAATACCTCCGCAATTTCCAATTCGGCAAATTCCTATCCGCAGACCGGGAACGTGTTTGTAAACGAAGTTTATCCTTCGGGTGACGGCGCTTCGCAGGATTGGATTGAACTTTTAAATAACACGGTTTCCACTTTTAATCTTACGGGATGGACGCTTGTTTACAATCAGGGAACTATCGACGAGCCGAATACCGAGTCGATCGTCTGGACGGGCGTCTCCGGAGATACAATAGCTCCGAACGGCAGATTTACAAAAAGCCCAAGCATTAATCTTAATTCCGTTATGAGTTATCATGTTATATTAAAAGATGCCGCGGGAAATGCAATAGACAGGGTGCAATGGCCGTCTTTGCCGGCAGGCCGGTCTTTTGCCCGCATTAACGACGGCAACGCCGATTATTTTGAGATCGACCCTGCCCCGACAAAAGGATATTCTAATTCCGTTTCCACGGATCCCGTAAAAATAAATGAAGCGGCTTACGGCGCTATTGCCGATGAATTCATAGAGCTTTATAATACTTCGCAGGACACTATAACTCTTTCAGGATATTCGCTTAGAAATTCAAGCGGAGTTAAATTTCGTTTTTTAAGAAAAATATACGCGGCGGGCTATACCGGGTTTGATTCTTCGTCCATGGGAATGGATGCAGTTCCCTACGCGGCCGCTTTCGGTGACGAAGGGCTGAATTCAGCGGGCGATTATCTTGTCCTTGAAAATCCTTCAGGTGAAACTATCGACAGGGTCACATGGCAGTCCTCGGGCAATTATCCCCTGTATGACTACAAAGCATTATCTGCTTCACTAATTACGCCTGCTCCTGCTTTTGCGTCAGGTTCAATAGGAAGAAGTTCGTCCGAAGGTATGGATACTGATGTCGATTCAAACGATTTCATCTCTTCAAATACTACGCCGGGTTCAAGAAATAATGGGGCAGGCTCGGTAGACGCTAATGCGTTAATATATCCGTCCGATTCGCAGATATTGCCGAGGAAATTTAAAATTGAGCTGGCCATCAGCTCCAATTCTGCGGCCGGGACAGCGGATACTTTATGGTTTATAAGGACGGGAGGCTCTGCCGACGCTTATTCGCCGCACATATACAGGCTTTCGGATATCGGCTTTAATTTGACATCTCTTTCTGTTCAGACTACCGTTCAGTCGGGGCTTGAAATGTATGATCAGGACGGAAACCAGCTTGTAGGCGGCGCAGTGTACAAACTTATTTTTAATTCAGATACTGAGACAGGCTCGGCTCCGCAAATAATAAGGACGGGAGTGGTATATGATACGAGCATTCATTCCGTATCCGCCCATAATACCGCGCCTTTCAGAATAAATGAGGGCGCGCAGGATGATTTGATACGCCTTGAAGTTGATAATAACAGCCCCGCCGGACGCAATGCCGTTGAAATAGAGCGGATAAAAGTGAAGTTTATGGATGAGAATCTTCAGCCGCTCACAATTTTTCAGGCGCAGGATCTTTTTGAGCGCATAGGCATAGTGGCCGACAGCACGAACGGAATAGCCGGTGTGTACGAACCCGTTAATGATAATGCATGGATATCAAGCGTTTTAAATGAGGATATCTCATTGGATGCAAACGGAGAGCAGATATTCAACGTGCCGTTTCCTGATTCAAATTCGGCTTCGATTCCTGCGGCTTCAACTGCGGCATATTTTGTGGTCGCGGAAACGGCTTATGCTTCCGGCGACGCCGTTCCGAACGTATTCCGCGCCGGACTTAAGCCTGATACGGCAATGACGCTGAGGGACGGTCCGAGCGATATAGCGCAGACCTTGGCGTCTTCATTCCATGTGGATTCCAGTTCCTCCTATGTGATAGTGCCTGCCACTCCTCCTGCCGGAACCTCATGGCCGTATGCTCCGCCTGAAGGAGCTTCGGCCGGAGTGGAAACCACGGCGGGAAGTTATATCGATTATTACGGGGTAAACCCCACGGTTTATTATGTGGGCGGAATAGACGGCAAAATGCGCGCTATCACGGATTCGGGCACGTCCAAATGGATTTTCCCGACGGATCCTCTTTCCGCCATAAGGTCGGCGCCCCTTGTGGAAGACGACGGAGGAACGGTATACGTATATTTCGGGAATGATGCGGGCAGACTTTATAAGCTGAGGGATGATCCGGATTCGGGCTATAAAATGTGGGAGCGCAACCTTTCCAATCCCATACGTTCGGGTATTATAATGTCCGGAGCGAAGCTTTATGTCGGCTCAAACAATTCCAAAGTGTACTGCATGAATAAATCGGACGGACTTGACTGCACGGGCTGGACATTCGACCCCGGAATTACGGCGAATATATCAGGCACTCCTTCCGTTGACGATACGGCGGGCGTACATGCCAGCTGGGTGGGGCTTGAAGACGGAAAAGTGGTGCATTTGAGAAATGCCGACGGCGTGCTTAATCCGAGTCTACAGACGGGCGGGCCCATAAAATCTTCGCCTTATGTTGATTCGGGGTGGTACGGCGCAAGTAATAATATTTATGTGACTTCAACGGATAAAAAGCTTTATTCAAGAACTTCCGAGAATTTAACGACATTGCCTTCAAATTGGACCGATTTTACGGCCAGCTCTCCTATTTATACCACTCCTTTTATACAGGATATGCAGGGCGGCAGGTATGTGTATTTCGGGGATGACAGCGGAACTTTGTATAAGGTAGATGCGTCAAGCGGAGGACTGGTTTGGACATTCAAGGCAGGCGGCAGTATACGTTCCTCGCCTGTTCCCGTGCCCGCGGCGTATATGGGTTTGGATAATGATTATGTTTATTTCGGCTGTGACGACGGTTATATTTATGCCCTCAAAGACGAAGGAGAAACTGTGTCTTTGCGCAGCGGCTGGCCCGTTGCGACAGGCGGAGCGGTGCGCGCCGACACGGTGATTGATATAGACGAGATGACTTTAACGGTCGGTTCCGCCGACGGAAAAACATATACGCTGTACATAGGACCGTAAGAAGAAGGTAAACGGGAGACGGTAGATGGTAGACGGAAGAAAAATAGAAGAAAGCAGAAAAAAGAATTCATTCCGGTTTGTCATTCCCGCAATTTTTTAGCGGGAATCCAGGTATGAAAGAAAGGGAAGAAAGAGAACGCGTTTTGGAAATTACGGAAGAGCGATTGGCCGCAAAGAAGCGCAAAAGGCACAAGAACGGAGGAGGAAATATTCGCAGCTTTGCGCCTTAATGTCAAAAATATCTACATGAAGCAGTTTTTGTAGTAAACTATTATGCCTAAAAATAATCAACTTTTTTGCGCTTCTTTGCGAGACCTAATCTCGTTCTTCTTTGTTCCAGTCTACTATCTACTATCTGCTATCTACTGTCAACCTCTTAATGCCGGCAATTGGCCTACTTTCCGGCATGATAATTCCAGGACTGGATATGCGAGGGAACAGGCCTATCCTCCCCTTTCTTTTGTTTGGGATTTTCAGATACAGGGAGATGTCGTGTCCTCTCCGGTCGTTTATAACGGAATTGTATACGTCGGGGCAAGATCAGGCGGTATATATGCGCTTGACGCAGGAACGGGTCAGCTTATATGGGATTATTCCACCGGCGGCTGGGTGGACGCCGCTCCGTCGGTATCCGACGGGGTTGTGTATGTCCCCAGCAGGGACGAAAGACTTTACGCCCTGGATTCCCTTACCGGCAGTCTGCTTTGGCAGGCGGAATTAGGCGCGCCTTCCGGTTCTTCCCCCTTGGTGTACGGCGGAAAAATTTATGTGGGCGGAGGGGCGCCTTTAAATGATGTCAAGGTCTTTGACGCTTTGACCGGCGCGTATCTTTACAAGTATGACACAAGCCAGCCTGTTTATTCGGCTCCGGCTACCGACGGCAGGAGTATATTCTGGGGCGCCGACGACGGCAGGATATACGCCTTTAGCCTGGCGGGCGGTGGGGCGATATGGCCGGGGGCGGGATATTACCAGACCATAGGAAGTTTTTACATAAATACGGTGGCGGTTTCCAGCGGCGTTGTTTATGCCGCTCCGGGCAATGATGAGCACAAGATCTTTGCCATAAATTCAAATACGGGCATGCAGATAAATGTTTCACAGGCATTTGACGACGGCAGCGGTCCGACGGCTGCGGATGTTTCGTCCCCCGTTCTTGCGGACGGGAAAATATATATAGGAGTAGGATCGACCCCCCAAAGCCTTTACTGTCTTGAGACCTCGTCCCTCACCGCTGTGTGGGGCAGTCCGGTTCCTATAGGCAATACTTCGGAGTTCAGGATGCCTTCCTCTCCAGCCATGGCAAATGAGGTAATGTATGTAACTACCGCGGACGGCAGGCTTATGGCTGTTTCCAGCAGTTCCGTAATACTGCAGGAGCTTCTGCTTGAGACTTCTTCTTATTCTTCTCCCGCCGTGTCGAACGGAATGGTATACGCCGGAAATATGGGGGGGAAATTAACGGCTTACAAAGCGCAGAGATACGCTTCGATCTCCTATCCGGGTGAAGATAATATTTTGTCGGGTACCGCGCCGGTCAGGGGGTATATCGTCAATCCGTGGGTTACGGGATATTCTCTTGAATACGGCTCAGGCCGGGCGCCCTCGTCGTGGATCTTGATCTCTTCGGCGCAGATTTCCTCAGGGCTTGAAAATGCAGTTTTAGGCTATTGGAACGCCTCGAACTTGAATGACGGGCTTTACACTCTGCGCCTGAGCGTTA
>CAZFMJ010000002.1:53130-58996 GCA_964520045.1 uncultured Elusimicrobiales bacterium
CGGACAACGCTTCGCCCCCCGTTAACAATACGGCATATGCATCGGCAAGGGTAAACTACCCGCCGGATCCGCCTTCGGCTCTTTCGGCATATGACGCTTTAGGCGATCATGGAAACAGGCTGGAATTAAGCTGGAGCCGGTCTCCCGACGACGGAGGTCAGGCCGATGATGTAATGGAATACAGAATATACAGAAACTCCTCTCCTTTATCGGCCGGAATTCTATCGGCAAGCGTAAACTCCGGCTCTGTAAATTATACCGATGAAACCGCCGTGACAGGCGAGCTCTTTTACTATACGGTGCGGGCGTGGGACGGCTATGCCGAGTCGGCGGATTCAAATCAATCCGGCGCCTTTTCAGTAAATGACAATCCCTCAAGCGATAAAACCCCGCCGTCCGCCGCGGCGGATTTATCCGCCGGACAGGGCGTAAAAGGAGGCAGTATTCTTCTTGCATGGACTTCGCCTGGCGACGACGGCGACATGGGCAAACCGGACTATTACATTATAAGATACTCCACTGATCCGGCATTTAACTGGTCCGCTGATTTTGACAGGGCCGGTTTGTCCGGAAGCAGTTGCCCGGCAAATGTTTCGGCCGGCAGTCGGGAGACGGCCGTGGTTTCGGGACTTTACGGCGGGACGACATATTATCTGGCGCTCAAAGCGGGAGACGATGCCGATAATACCGGCCCGGTTTCAAATATCGCAAGCGCATGGGCCCAGTTGGATTTTATTCCGCCCGGCGCTCCATCCGGCCTTGCTGTTATAGACACTCCGGGAGACCACGGCGGAAACCTCAGCCTGTCATGGTCGATCTCTCCCGACGACGGCGCCGGAGAAAATGACGTGTACGGCTACAAAATATTCAGGAGCCAGAAAAGCGGCATATATGCTTTGTCCGCGCCGCTGGCGGTTCTTCAGCCGGGCGCCAGCCTGTATTGCGACAGTTCAGCGGCCACAAATATACGGTTTTATTACAGCGCGGCCGCTTTTGACAGCACAAATAATTCCATTTTTTCAAATGAAGCAAGCGGAGTTTCAGCCGACAATTGGAAATTCATCGATGCGTCCCAGGGGGGGACAGTAAGGCTTCCCGACGGCGCTTATGTGGAACTGCCCAAAGACGCCGTTTCGCAGAACGACAACATGCTTATAAGAGAAATCGACCGCAGTGAGTATTCCTCGTACAAAATACCATCCAACATCAGGGCCACGGATATAGTTTATGAGATAAAATTTGAAAATCCCGGCACGCGCCTTCTCAAACCGGCGTCGATAGCCCTTCCTTATGCCGATTCCGATATCGCCGGAATGAAAGAGGAAAATCTGCGTTTATATACATGGAACGGCAAGTGGATTATGGTAAACACTTCCAAGGTATATCCTTCCGTGAAAAGGGTCGGAGCGGCAGTTAGCCATTTTTCTATTTTCAGGATAATGGAATATCTGCCTTCCGGCCTGTTATTGGACAGCGGGGCGGTTTATACCTATCCCAATCCGGCCAGAGGCGACAGGCTTACTTTTAAATTTTTGGTTGCGGACAGGGCGGATGTGGTTATCGACGTCTATAATGTGGCCGGCGAAAAAATAGCTAGACTTGAAAAAAAGAATTGTCCGGCGGGGATAGTGTCCGAGCTTGAATGGGAAATCGCCCATATAGCCAGCGGAGTTTATCAATATAGGCTGTCGGCGGAAAGCGCGTCGGATAAAAAATCTATTATAAAACGGCTTGCTATAATACATTAAGAAGAGGGTAAACGGTAGAAGGTAGATGGTAGACGGTAAAAAGGAAATAGAAGAGGGTAGATGGTCAAGAAAAGACAAAAGATTTCGGATAGACAAAAGTTTTTCCAATGGAACAGAGTAGACGGTAGTAGCAAAGCTTGACTGTGCCTTGTCATTCCCGAAATCTGTTATCGGGAATCCAGAAACAAAGTTTGGACATCCAATCAGATTGGAAATGACAGTAATGATAGCGGGATATTCTATATGAAACGATCCATGTTTCTTAAATTTATGGTTTTATGCGCGATAGCGGCTGCGCCGTATTTTTGCGCAGATGCGCAGGCGGCTAAAATATATCCCGCCGCAGGATCCACTTCCGCGGCTTTTCTCAAGATAGGAGTCGGCGCGCGCGCCATAGGCATGGCCGGAGCGTTTACTGCCGTTGCCGACGACCCCTATGCAATTTATTGGAACCCGGCGGGGCTTTCGCTTCTCTCCGGCAGTCAGGCATCTTTTACCCATAATGACTATTTTCAGGATTTAAAGCAGGATTTTATGACTTATTCGTTTGGAAAGAACCTCGGGTCTGAATCAGAGGAATGGTTCAGGAGGGGATGCTGGGGATTCGGGCTTAATTATTTTTATACCCCGAAAGATATTGAAAGAAGAGGCGGTTTGAATGAAAACGATCCCTTAAATCCCCTTACCTTGCCTGAAGGAAGATTCCGCGCTTATGACATGGCGTTTTCAGCGGGCTACGGCTGGGATGCTTCAGCTGATTTAAAATTGGGCGCGGCGGCGAAATTCATAAGGCAGACTATAGATAATGATTTCGGGCAGACTATGGCTTTGGATTTAGGCGGGCTTTACACATTCAGCGGTTTCGGCAGGGATTTCACCGCCGGTCTTTCTGTCTCGAATATTGGTTCGGGCATAAAATTTAATTACAGGAGATTTGATCTTCCGCTTATTTTCAGGGGTGGGATAAGCCATAAATTCCCGGGACTGGGAGCATTAACGGTGCTGGATATTTATAAACCCATAGATAATTACCCTTTTATAACTGCGGGCGTGGAATACCCGGCGGCAAAATGGCTGTTTATAAGGTCGGGGTACAGATACCGCATAAACGACAATGAACTGGGCGCTTTTTCGGGATTTTCGGCGGGAGCAGGGTTTGTTTACGGAAGGTTTAATTTCGATTATGCATTTTCGCCGTTCGGGGATTTGGGCTCCAGCCACAGATTTTCAGTCTTGCTGAAATTCGGCCGTATGGAGGAGAAAAAACCTTCGGCCTTAAGGCCGGTTAACGATGTGGTTCCCGCGCGGGAGGAAATAAAAGGCGGGGTATTAAGCAGTTATGTCGTGGCCAAAAAACCTATTTCCATTTCAGCGGGACGCACGGATTTCGCGGTTTCGGCCGAAACGGCTTCCGGCTTGATTCCTAAAATATTGTTCCGAACGCGGATGCGGTCCTCCGGTGAAGTAGCTGTAAGTATGGCTGAGGGTGAATTGCCTCCGGCTCTTTTGGAGAAACTTCCCAAAGCCGTTAAGGTTTATGAGGCTTTTCAGTTTTCGGCAAGCGCGGGCAATATTTCCGGAAATATGAATATGGATTTTAAGGTAAACAAAGATTGGCTCAAAACCGAAGGCGCCGGCGCTATAGCCATGCTTGTTCTTACTAAATCAGGATGGGAGGCTTTTTTTGCGGCTTCTGCCGGTGAGGATGATGCCTTTTACAAATTTACCTCTTCAGTCCCGCCAAGCTCCCATTACGCCTTTATAATTATTAAATACCCCGATTTTTCTCTTCTTTATCATCCCCCTTGAGGGGGGGGACTTGTCTCTCCGAAGCCCGCCATTGGCGAGGCGAAGGAGGATGGAGGAGGGGGTGAATAAGAAAATTCAATAGATTGACACGGTATTTATATTTCAATTAAAACATTCGGGTATTCGAATCCTACCCCGTGTTAAAATCGGTGATATCAGTTGCAAACAAGACAGTTTGCGTAAGTTCCACTCTGACAACCTCGCTCTGCATCATATCCGTCGCACTCGCACGCTGCATTATACGTACCACCCGGACACAAGTAGGTTCCGCCATATATGCAAACACCACGAAAAGTTTCCATATGGCAACTGGGAGCAGGAGCTGGGGCAGGAGCCGGGGCAGGAGCGGCAGCTGTCGGCCACACGCTTGTGCACGGAGTGCCGTTAAGACATATTCGCGTGATATGGAGGTCATTGCCGGTTATATTTGACGCATTGATATTCCCGCCGAATGTCGAGCTTCCGGTAACCCCTAACTGGCTGACATTGGCAGTACCGTTTATATTGGTATTACCTTCAACCCACAGCCTAAATCCATTATGATGGGTCTTGGTACCCATGAGCGTTTGGCCTTCAGTATTATTCTCTCCGGTAAGCACAACGTCGCCTTTTTCCCTTGCAAATGTCGCTTTGTTTAGACTCACAAGCCGGGTGTAAATTCCCACAGGCGAAGGATAATATGCGTGCAGGGTAAGGGTTTCGCTTCCCATTTTTTCATAACCAAGCGTCAGCAATACAGCAACGATTAAAGCTAAGACGTGTTTTTTTGTGAGTTCAATTCTATGCGGAATATTGATCCCGATTTTCATAATTCATCCTTTTTTTGCGGAGGCCTGTTTATATTGCGAAGGGGAAGATTGTATGTCCCGCTCTCCGTCCTTTTTCATCTCCTCTTCTGCAAATAATTCTAGTCTAATTGTATTGTTAAACAGTCGGGGTTGTCAAATATAAAAATGGGCAATAATATTGCAATAATTTTTTATTCCTGATATACTTTAATTGTGGGGGATAAATATTTTTTTAAAATTATCGGTACCGCGGGTGATATAAGACTGCGGTTTAAAATTTCCACGAAACAATGAAAGGTTATTGAATTCCTTGTTCAACTGGAAGTAAATATTGCCGGCAAATGGAAGCCGGTGGTAAGATACGATAATGCGCACGATTTTCCGCACAGGGACGTCTTAAATATTGCCGGGGAATGTATAGAAAAAATGCCGTTAAAACTCGGAACTTTAGATGAAATTTTGGAGTATGCTGAACAGGATCTGCTGGATCGCGTTGACTGGTATATTGAACGATTTTTCAAGAGAAAAGGAAGTTAAATGCATATTCATAATAAGCAGGAATTATGCCGTGATATAGCAGATGCGTTTTCGTTCGTTCGGTTTCTTATTAAGCATCCTAAAATGCTTAATAAAATCAAAAACAACGCGCATATTCATATTTTACCTGCTAAATATAAAAAAAAGATAAGTTTCAGCGGATTGAAAAATAACTCGCAGCTGTTCAGTTCAGAAACAATTTTTCACCAACTATAATATTTTTCTAAAAAAGAAAACCGGCCTTAAAATCCGGTTCTTAAGAGAATTTCCGCCGTAACGCCTTTCCATAAATTCCTTTTCCGGAAACAGATATTTCCATGCCAGCTCAGGCCTGACCATAAGGGGAAGCAGGTATTCCATGACGGTTGAAGGCTGATTTTTTTTAACCGCTTTTAAAAAGATAAGCGCGGATAGTTTCTCCGCCAAACAGGGTTTTAATTTTATAAGAGCGGTTTCCGTTTCTTTTGTCCATCTCCCATTTCCCATCTCCCATCTTACTTCTTCTGGGGGCAATTGCATTATCCTTGTTAAAACCGAATACATAAGCTGGTTAAGCCCGTTTTTTGTCGATTCTTCGCACAAAAGTTCCCAGTCAAAAGATAACGGCTCTCCCCTTCCCTCCCCCCTTGAGGGGGAGGGGCAGGGTGGGGGGGCTTTTTGAATAACCTTAGAAGTTACAGTTCCGCCGCGTAAAATCAGGTTTATGTCGTTTACCGTTTTTTCAAGCAGACAGCCATGATAAAGCAGGGAATGGGCGCATATGTGGATCAATAAGTCTTCTTTGCAGGGGATGTAAGTCCGCTTATAATCTGCCGGAAGAACAGCCCTGTTCCATAAACCGTTTAAATCACGCAGGTGCCAGAGTTCCGTATGGATGTCTATTATTGACGGCGGAGCGTTGCCTCCCAAATTTTTCAGGAATGCCTGACTGCTGTTTTCCATCGGCGCATAGCCTGATTTTTTTAGAATATTTTCCAGTTCGCT
>CAZFMJ010000002.1:59006-67618 GCA_964520045.1 uncultured Elusimicrobiales bacterium
CTTTCCCGGTTTTCATCTATAAGCAGGTCTATGTCGCTCATTTCCCTTTCCTGCAGATGCACAAATCCGCCCGCCAGAAGCGCGGAACCTTTCAAAAGCATTATCCGTAAATGCGCTTTTTCGCATTTACAAATAATGTCTTCCAGCTCTTTCATAAGCAGAAGATTTCTGGCAAGTACGGAGTTATTCATAATATCGTTGTTAGGTATTTTGCCATACTGTTCCATTCATCCCCCTCACAGGCGGGGAACATTCTGTGCTGCTTCGACTCGCTTTTTTGCTCGCTCAGTGTTTCTTACGCTCCAGTCTCTTGCGGCTTTCCGGTTCGGCAAGGTAATTTTCAGGGGAGACAACCAGTTTTCCGGTTTTTTTCTCGAGGTCTTTACGCGCTTTTCCGGCCACACTCCCGCCTTTAACGGCCGCCCGCTTGTTTTCAATAAAGCCATGAGCATTGTCCGCTTTGGTGATAGCGGTTGTGGAAGCTTCGCCAAGCATCGTAAATATCAATTCAAGGTCGGTCATGTGGTCCCGCAGATTTTCCCGTTCCAAACCTTTAATTTTCTTATGCGCGGAGGGTGTCATCCCGAACGCGGCTTTTGCTATTTCCGCGGTCAGAATTTCATATTCTTTGGGCCGTTCGACATCCCGATTTTTCCACTCATCGGTCAGTTCTTCGCGTATAGCAATACCGCGCATCCGCTTCTCAATCCACTCATCGGAATAGCCTTTGGCCTTGAAAAGCGCGCGCGTTCTTTTTGTTCCCAGTTCGGGGTCTTCTATTTCCTGCACGCGTTCATAGCCTACTTTTGCCAGCCATCGCTTGAAAGGCTCGGCTTTAGGGGAGGGAATAGACTGAATAATCCTGAATATGCCCTCTGTATTAGCGCAGTCGGTTTCATATTTTTTACCGTCAGTCGATTCCAATTTAAGTTGTCGACAAAATGTCGACAACTCTGCGCCCTCATCAGTTTTTGCTCGAATCTTCATTTTGTACCAATAATCACGTGGATTAAAGCTGTCGGTCAAGACCGATATCACATCCACGATAGAAAACCACCACTCATTGTTGTTTAGAATTCTCCGTATTTTTTCCCCCTTAAAAACAGCCATTTTTGTGTCCACCATATAGCCTCCGTATATACCGTTTTTGAATTTTCCTGCCTTAGATGCGACGAAATTGATACATATCGTTTATTATACCTTGTGACATGTCTATTTACAATTTTCAGATGATAGGGCGGGCTGGGGTTTAATAGTGGCTTAAGCTTCCGTCCATTTTGGCGCGCTTCAGGGCTTTGGTGAATGACCAGCTTGCAACGGGATAGAGAATTGCCAAAAAGACGGCCAATATTAATATCTCTTTGTATGCAATTGCCGGGTTCGCCGTAAAAGCTTTGCGCAGGCCTGCTAAGGCATAGGTAGTGGGCAGAAGACAGGATACAGGCTGAAGCCATGCCGGGATCAAATTAATAGGGAAATATACCCCTCCCAGCAAATCGGACAGATTGCTGAATGTCCACTGGAGAGGGTCGCCTTTTTTGAATGCCAGTATAAAAGACGCTGAAATTATGCCCAGCAGGCTGAAAACCGCTATGCTTAAAACGGCCGCCGGCGCGGCATATATTACCGCCGAGGGCGTTATGCTGAATCCGAAAAAAATGCAGGCGGTTAAAATATAAAGGCCCGCTTCAAGCGCCGAGAATATAATCCGCCATGCGGCAAGTCCCGCGGCTATAAGCAGAGGCGGAGCGGGGGAGGTAAAAAGGCAGTCAAGAGTGGAGCAAAGCTGTTCCTGCCTCAAGGCTTCGGAACATGCCGACATCGCGGAGTTGAAGGCCTGTGAAAAAGCCAGGCCTATCGCCACGAATTGAAAATATCCGCCGTATATGCCGGTGTCGGATTTGCCTTCGGGAATAAGGCGGGCGATAAAATAAAAAACCGCCAAATGCAGAAAAATCGTAACAAGTTTAAGCGGGGCCGCGAATTTATATGACAAAGAGGTTTTTATGTCGCGGAAAATAAAAGCCGAAAGCAGATTTATAAATTTCATGCTATAGGAAATTCCTTGCAATCCTCCTGGATTGCCCCAATGAACGGGGCACAGATAGAAAACTACTCAGCAATAAACGCAAAGGGCGCAAAGTAGAACGCGAAGTGCGCAGAGCGTATAGTTGAAAATTAACACCGAATGAAATAGTAATTTATAGTCCTTTGCGTTTCTCTGCCCAAACCTACCTTAAAGGCAATGAGTTTGGACTGACCCATTTTCAAAGCTTTTAAGGAATAAATGGGTCTGCGTAAATTCTTTGCGTTCTTTGCGGTGAATTCTTAAAAAAGTCTGTAATAAAGACATTAATTTATTCATGTAATCCTATAATTATCTATCGCGGTTTTGGTTTCGCCGAAAAACCGGAGCCGGCCTTCGCATAATACGGCGCATAAGGACGATATTTCCAGAGCCTCGGTTGTGTCGTGGGTGGCTGCAACCATGGTGATGTTTGTCATTGAAGCAAGCATTTTTCTTATCGCCCGCGCCGAATCCGCGTCCAGACTGCGGGTCGGTTCGTCTACAAGCAGAATTTCGGGGTCATGGATAAGGGCTCTGGCCAAGGACATGCGCCTTGCTATTCCTGCCGGCAGTTTTTGGTAATGGCAGTGCTGCCATTGCGCGATGCCGAGCTGTTCGATAAGCGAATTTATTTTGGCGGAAGATGAGGGTTCTGAAATCATTTGCACTGCCGCATAAAACTTAAGATTTTCCAGAAGGGTCAGCCTTCCATAGAAATTACCGTCCTTTCCCGGCATTCTTCCTATAAGCGGTTTTATCGCACCCCCTCCTCCATCCTCCCCCCTCGAGGGGGAGAGACGGGGTGGGGGGGTAATTGCAGGATGCGGGTTAGGATTATGGCCGGCTATTTTTACGGTTCCGCGGTCCGGAAGGATTATTGACGAGATTATTTCAAGAAGCGTTGTTTTTCCCGCGCCGTTGCGCCCTATAAGACAGCATTTCGCTCCCTTGGGAATATGCATCGATATATCTTTAAGCGCATAAACGTCGCTGTTCGCGGAACGGAATTTCTTGGTGATGCCGGTGAGTTCTATCATTAGCAGGGAATTTTACGGAGAGCAGGGGTTGAGCATAAGCCAAAGTTCCACCATGTTTTGTATTTTATCAAGCTGGGCGGGCCTTATCACAAAATCCCATGCGCCTTCAGACACAGCCTGCCTGGCCAGTTTTTCATCCGATGCCGAGCAGATGACTATTACACAGACTTTGGGGTTTTTTTGCTTTGCGGTATGCAAAAGCTCCAGACCTGAAATCCCCGGCAGGTAAATGTCTTGTATGATAAGATCAGGTTTTTGTTCTTCAAGAAGTTTTTTCGCGGATTGAACATCTGAGGCGTGGAGCATTCCCAGCCGCGGAAAACGGGAAAGGGCGGAATATACGGCTTCTATCACATATCCCTGATCCTCCAGCACAAGAACCAGCTTTTTTTGAGACGGCTGTTCTACCATTCCACCCACCAGCGCGAAGCCTCAAGCTGAAGACGAAGTTTGGGGTCATGCAGGCCGAGAGATGTATCTTCCACTATCCCGGAAATGCTTGTTATAGGATATTCGGAAAGATCTAGAATCTGGCTGTTTGGCGGCCGGCCTGACGCGTCGAATATTATTTCAACTATGGGCCGCATTATCGCCGAAGAATTTACGCTGATCACTTTTGCGGTTTCTCCGGTCGAAAGCAGGACATATGAGCCTGGCGGATACATTGAAAGACAGGCTATAAGCGAACGCGACAAAGCGGGGTTGAAAAGAATATCTTTTTGGCCGATTATATATTTCATCGCATTGTGCGGATGCATGGCTTCTCTCCAGCTTCTCGGGTGCGTAAGAGCTTCGTAAACATCCGCGATGCCGATGATCTGCGCAAAGACGTTTATCCGGCTGTCTTTTAATCCGTCAGGGTAGCCGTTGCCGTCAATGCGCTCGTGCACCTGCGAAATAACTGTCTTTATCTTTCCGGCTGTGTCAGGGCTTATGCCGGTTATATTGTTTACAAGAGCGCCGCCCAGCCGGCTGTGAGTTTGGATCTCTATGAATTCTTCAGCAGAAAGTTTTTTTTCCCGTTTTGCAATATGCATTACGGCGGGCATTCCTATATCGTGCAGTAAACCGCAGTACCCGGCGAAAATCTGCGAATTATCATCCATTTCCATGTGATTTGCCATACACATCGCGATTATAGCCGTATTTGCGCTGTGCGCATATAAGTAATTGCCGGCTGTAGACATGGCTGCGCAGGTCAGGATCTGTTTGTTTAAATCTTTATGCAGTTTAAGAATATCCCTGCAGCATTCCATGTCCGCCCTGATCGGCGGGGTCCCCTCGTTTATATTTGAGATAAGATTTTTCACAAAACTTATTGTTTTGCCGTATATTTTTTGGGCTTCAACAAATTGGCCGGATATGCCGGATTGGGTTTTTCCCTGTCTTGGATCAGAGTTTTGAAGCGGTTTAGCCGGCTCTTTTGTTTCGGGGGGGATAGTTTTTCGGCTTTCCACCGCTGGTTGCTCAGCGGTTTTTTCCTCATTTTCAGGCAGAATAACACCATTCCGCTGTTTCTTTTGAGTTTTTGGCGTATTTTTATCCAATTCCGAAAATTTCATATATAGTTTCTAAATCTTATCATATGAAAACCCTGTTTTCCACTTTATTTTCATGGGGCGGATTCCTCTGTAATATTTTGTTCATACGCATTTAACACTCCTTTTATTGACAAAAAAGGGTTTGTCCGTTACACTTGGGGTGCGATCATGATGTTTCCTTAATAGAAAAGGTTTTGGGTAACGAACTTTATTTCTCGTAATTTTAAAGGATTAACGCTATGGATAACGAATACAGCCATCTCGAACATCTTGTAAGCGACGTGACCAATATAGATACCGCCCGTATGACGCTCAGATGGGCGCTCGAACGTCTGCACGGCCTTGAAAAGAATAATTCCGAATTAAAAAGGGATTTGACTTCCACATCAGATGCGAAGACCCAGATTGAGCAGAAAATGCAGGAACTCGCGCAATCGGTTGAGAGCCGCTCAAAAATACTCGAGGAGCAGGAAGGTTTTTACAGGAGGATGGAGGCGACCTTAAATCTGCTTTCCGAGGGTAAAATAGACGTGGCTCAGCTTATGCGCAAGGAAGCGAAGATTGAGCATATGCGCAGGGAGATTTCCGAGGAGTATCAGCAGAGATTTGAGGAAGTAGACCGGACGCAGAGGGATACGGTGCAGAGATGGAATCAGAGGCTTTTGGAAGTTGAAAAACAGTATTCGGACAGGCTTGCGGAGGCGCAGAAACGCTATGATTCGCTGCGCCAAACGCTGGAGCGGGAGCATCAGGAGAGGCTTTCCGGCCTTGAAGAAACTTTTGCGGACAAAGAGAAAGCTTTGCTGGACAGAGTGAAAGGTCTTGAGCAGGAAGTTCAATGCCGCGACAGGGCTTTAGAAGAAAAACGCGCCGTTCTTGAAAACGAGTTTGCCGCAAAACTGGCGGAAGTTGAACAGAATCACCAGAAATATAAAACTCTTCTTGGCGCCGGAGCCGAGACCAGGCTTAAAGGCGCTGAGGAAGAATATGCCAAGAGGCTTTCGGCGATGGAAGGCACATGGCAGGCGGAGCGGGCAAGAATACTTGGGGAGCAGGAGCTGCGCGAGAGACAGTTTAATTCGGCGCAGGAAAGAATAAAAGAGCTTGAAAATTCGCTTGCGCAGCAGCAGGAAAAACATCATGGGGAGCTTCTTTCCAGAATAAACGAAAACGAAACCACTTTTCATAACAGGGCTTTGCAGATTGAAAATGAGCGTGCGATTCAGGAGTCGTCAATAAAAAAACTTTATGAGCAGATTTCTGCCAGAGAAAAGGAGCTTGCGGACGCAAAAGAAAGCCTGGGCAAAGAATTCCTGGACCGCAGGCTTGCGCTTGAAGGGGCGTTTAACGAAAAAGTTAATCGGCTGGAGAATGAATTAAGCGCCAGAAAACAGGAGCTTGAAACGGAGACTCTGAATTTTCGCGAAAAGCTATCCTCCGATTTTGATAAAAATGCCGAACTTTTCAAGCAGAATGCGGCGCAGCAGCAGGAAATGCACAGAAAAGCGTGGGAAGCGGAGAAGACAAGGATTAAAACCGCTTTTGAACAGGCCAGAAATGATTTTCAATCGGCGCAGGAACAGCTTGCAAATGCCGCAAACAGGATAAAGGAAGTCGAGGGCGAGCTTGTGAAGAAAGAATTCAGCCATAATGAGCAAATAACGGAACTTAACAGGGCGCACACGCAGATTATACAAGAAAAAATAGAGAACGAACTGCAAAAGCATGAGATTATAACCGCGCGCGAAATTTCCGATGCTAAAAACCGGATAGAAGAATTGGGAATTCAGCTTAAAGAGCGCGAGAAGATAATCAATTATCTAAAAGACAAGGCGCAGAATCAGGAAAATGAATGGGCTCAGAAGCTGAGAACTGCGGAGTATGAAATATTGTCAAAGCGGATTCCGGAAGTAGAAACTGAATATAGAGCGCGGCTTGCGGAAACAGAGGCTGATTTTCTGAAAGCAAAAAACAGTTTTTTTGAACAGTATAATGATCAGAAAAAGACGCTGGAAATCCAAAAACAGCAACTGGATGAACGCGAGCGCGGGCTCGTCAAGACAGAAGAAGCTCTGCGCGGTAAATATGAGGCGATGTTCCATGAGCGCGTGGTTGAGCATGAAGCTGACTTAAAAGTATTGCGTGAGGGATTTGAAGGGGAACGCGGGCAGTTTAAACAGGAAATTTCAGCGCGCGACGAATATGTGAGGAAAATGGGGCTTGAGCTGGATTCCTTAAAGAAGGAGCTTAGCGGCGAGCGGTCTGCCCATGCTAATGAATTCGTGGAGCATTCGGCCAAAATGGACGCGCAGAAACGCGAAATGGCCGATGCAATGAAAAAGGAACTTAACGATGAACGTTTACGTCTGGAGCAGAAACTGCAGGTTGAAACGGAAAGCCGCGAAACGGAAATAAGCGGGCTTAAGGACGAGGTTTTGCGCAGGGATAATGAATGGGCGGAGAAATTTCGTATTTTTGAACGGGATACGATCAGAGGGAAAATAGCGGAATTGGAGTCGGAATGGAAGAGCCGCACGGCGAAGGCTGAAAATGAATATGAAATCCGCGCGAAAAACGTAAAGCTTCAATATGAAGAGCGTCTTAAACAGCTTGAGTCTCTGGAGCGGGAGCTTACGGTTAAGGAAGAAGCGCTTCGTGTTAAATATGAGGCTATGTTCCACGATAGGGTGGTTGAGCATGAAGCGGACTTAAAAGTGCTGCGGGAGGGATTTGAAAAAGAGCGGAGCCAGTTCCGGTCGGAGGTTAACGCGCGTGAAGTTTCAGTGCGGGAGCTTGGCGTTGAGATAGACGCGCTCAAACAGGAGCTTACAAAAGAGCGGAATGAACATGGCGTTAAGCTTGAGAATCTTATCCGCGCGGCTGAAGACAGGCGTATTGACGGCGAAAACAGGCTTAAAGCCGAATTAAGCGAGCGTGAAACCGCAATAAATAATTTAAAGGACGAGATATCGCATCTAAACGCGGAGTGGTCGGACAAACTGCGCGTAATGGAGCGCGATGTGATAGCCAAAAAGACGGCTGAACTTAACGGGGAATACCGCGTTCGCTTGTCCGAGCTTGAAAATGAATACCGCGGAAAGAGCGAAGTAATGGACAAAGAGTATAAGGAGCGTTTTGACCGCCTTGAGGCCGAGAACAAACAGCGGACTGAGCGGATAGAAGCCGAGCATGAAAGCCGTACTGCGGAATCAAGCCGGGAGCTGGAGCGGATAAAGCAGGATTTGTATGAGAATCACCGCGCCCAGCAGTTAGCGCTTATAAATGAAAAGAGCCAGCATGAAGAGGCGTTAAAGAGGCGTGAGGCCGAATGCGAGCGGCGTTTGGCGCAGGCAAACGGCATGGAGCGGGAGCTTGGGGTAAAGGAAGAAGGACTTCGCGTTAAATATGAGGCGATGTTCCATGACCGGGTGGTTGAGCATGAAGCGGACTTAAAAGTGCTGCGGGAGGGATTTGAAAAAGAGCGGAGCCAGTTCCGGTCGGAGGTTAACGCGCGTGAAGTTTCAGTGCGGGAGCTTGGCGTTGAGATAGACGCGCTCAAACAGGAGCTTACAAAAGAGCGGAATGAACATGGCGTTAAGCTTGAGAATCTTATCCGCGCGGCTGAAGACAGGCGTATTGACGGCGAAAACAGGCTTAAAGCCGAATTAAGCGAGCGTGAAACCGCAATAAATAATTTAAAGGACGAGATATCGCATCAAAATGCGGAGTGGTCGGATAAATTGCGCGTAATGGAGCGCGATGTGATAGCTAAAAAGACGGCTGAACTTAACGGGGAATACCGCGTCCGCTTGTCCGAGCTTGAAAATGAATACCGCGGAAAGAGCGAAGTGCTGGACAAAGAGTATAAGGAGCGTTTTGACCGGCTTGAGGCCGAGAACAAACAGCGTACCGAGCGGATAGAAGCGGAGCATGAAAGCCGTACTGCGGAATCAAGCCGGGAGCTGG
>CAZFMJ010000002.1:67718-92423 GCA_964520045.1 uncultured Elusimicrobiales bacterium
GTGAAACTTCTGTTCGGGAGCTTGGTGTTGAGATAGACGCGCTGAAGCAGGAGCTCATAAAGGAGCGCGGGGAGCACAGCGCAAAAGCAGAGACCATAAAACATGAGCTTGCGGAGCAAAGCGCGGAAATACAGATTCGGATGGAGGCGGCGCTAAATGAGCGTGAAACCGAGATAGGCCGGTTAAAGAATGATATAGCTCAGATAAATGCCGAGTGGTCTAACAGATTGCGAATATCGGAGCATGAGACAATAGCCAAAAAGACAGCCGAATTGGAAGAAAAATATAATGAGAAAAAACAGAATCTTGAGAATGACTATAAAGCCCGCCTCGGCGACCTTGAAGCCGGCATAGAGCGCATGCGTCAAGATTTGTGCGGCAGCTATAAGGCTCAGCAGGACGCTCTTTTATTTGAAAAACAGCAGGGAGAAGAAATTGTCAAACGGAGAGAAGCCGAATGCCGGAGCCGGATGACCCATCTTGATGAGCGCGAGGCCGCTCTTTCCGGCCATGAAGAAATAATAAAGGCCAAATACGAGCAAATGCTCCATGACCGCCTTGTAGAGCATGAAAACAATTTGCAGAATATAAGGGAAAGATTTGAAAAAGAAATTTCCCAGCGCAGAATGGCTCTTGATGCGGAATACAGCCTTATGGAACAGCAGATTAAGACTGAATATAACGAAAAACTGGAAAGTGAAAAGCGGGATATGCTGAATATGAAAGAAATGCTTGAAAAGACTTGGAATTGCGAAAAAGCCAGGCTGGAGGAAGAGCTTGCCGGACGCGTTAATGAAGCAGAATCCGCAAGGACGAAAGTTTATGCTTTTAAAGCCATGGCGGACGAACTTGAGCAGAAGCTTGCCAATGAGGAGTCGGCGCACAGGCAGGGGATTATCAGCGCGCGCAGAGAAATAGAAGAAAACTACAGCAGGAAATTTGCCGAAGAATTTGCGCAGGAAAAACAGCGCATGAAGGAGGAGGCGGAGTTCTCCAAGACGCGCGCCAAAGAACTTGAATCCCAAATCAAGGAATTAAGCCATAATTATCACAAACTGCATAATGAGCGGGAGTCCAAAAGGCTTGAAATGGAGGTTCAGCACACCGAAAGAATAAATAAACTCTTGGACGAGATGAGATCTAAGGACGAGAAAATAAGCAAACTGCATGAAGAGATAATAATGCAGGATAATATTCTTGCGGACAAACTTCAGGCGTATGAACACGATGTTATAAGCAAAAAAATAGCGCAGTTGGAGGAAGAATATGCCGGCAGGCGCGCCGACCTTGAGGCGGGAATCAGAAATAAACAGGATGAATTTGCGAAAGAGCAGGCAAACAGCAAGGAGCAGTTTTATGAAACGCTGAAAAAGGAATTGCATGATTTCGAGGAAGATGCCGCCGCTCGGCAGAAAATCAGCGAGGGGAACTGGGGTGTTCAAAAGAAGCGGTTTGAGAGCGAGCTGAATTACAGGGAACAGGAGATATGCCGGCTTCATGAAAAAGTGCGCGGATTGGAAGAATCTTTCTTCGGCAAGACTCAGGAAGGCACAAAAGCGCTTTTAGAAAAATTTCAGACATGGGAATCCAGCTATGCAGAGGGAGTAAAAGCCATTGAACAGCACCAGCGCAGGCTTGAAGAAGAGTGGCTTGAAAGGAGAGAGCGTCTTGAAGGTGATTATCAGAAATTAAAAACCGAACTTTATGTAAGGGCGGAGGCGCAAATTCAGGCGGCGGAAAAAGACAGGCTTCAGCATGAAAAGGCTATGGAAAATGCCGGCGAAACTGAAATTTCGAGGCTTAAAGAAGAACTTTTAAGGCGTGAAGAGCAAATGAAAATTACCCATAAAACAATTGCCGGACTCGAGGACAGTCTTGTAAAACAGAAGCAGGAATCTTCCCGGGCATTGGCGGAAAGAATGGCCGAACAGGAAAATGCTTACCGCAAAGCGATAGAAGATTTTCAGCATCAGCAGCGTCAAATCGACGATTCCGCGGTGAAAAGAATGGCCGAGCTTGAAGGCGAATACGCGGCCAGATTTAAGCAATTGGAGGAGATAATGGACGGCAGAAAGCGCGTTTTTGAGGGGAAAGAAAAGGTTTTGGAAAAGGAAAAGGACGGGCTTCTTTCCGCCATGGAAAGGCGGCGCGTGGAGCTTGATAATATGGATGCGGCCTTAAATGCCAGAGCCGGGGCTTTTGAGGATTCCATACGCGCCCGCGAAGAGGAATGGGAGAAAAAAGAGGAAGAAATGCGCCTGCGGGAACAGGAGTGGAACGAGCATAAACGCGTTCTGCAGACTTCCTATGAGGCGAAACTGACCGAAATTGAAAAACTTAAGGATGAGCTCAATAAAACCATACTTGAATATAAAAAGCGGAAAACGGCCGGTTGACCCGAAATAAGAATATTGCCGTGTAAAAAAAGCTAGAATTACCGGTTGCGGGACAGGAGGGTAAATATATTATGAAGGAAAAAATACCGCATACTGCGCATATAGGCGAGATGCTCAAAGGGCTTTCCTGTATTTGCAAAAAACTTTGGGCTGAAAATCACCCCGCTGCCGTTAATATCCAGGCCGTCATAGAGGAATTCCGGGAGGAAGTCGAAGCCGTGGAGCGGATGGTGCCTGAATATGAAAAATATTCCGAAATGAAATTGGCGTCGATTGAACAAAAAATCAAGGAAGAATATCTTGAAAAGTTTTCGCAGGCCGAGACCAAGCTGGCCGAAAACACGGGCCGTATTCATGAACTCGAAAGCAGTCTTAAGAGCGAAAAAGAAAATTCGGCCGGCCTTAACGGCGTCATTGAAGCTAAAACTTTTGAAATTAAAGATTTGAAAGCCAGAATTTCAGTCGCCGAGTCCGAATTGCGGGCAAAATATGTGGAAAAAATGCATGAATTATACGATCAGGTAAGCCAAAAGGAATCCGAGATGGCTGTGTATTGGGAAAACAAATATAAGCTGCTTGAAGAAAAAAAACGCAGTCTTGAAAACGATTACGTTGATAAAATAAGGCAGATTGAGGAACAGTCGCGTTCCATGGAAAAAGAAATAGCTTCAAAAAAGGATGAGCTTTTCCGGGTGTTTGACAAAGCAGGGCGCGAATTGGAGGAAAAGGAAAGCGATATTACTGACAGGGAGCAGGAACTTAAGTTGAAAGAAGAAGAATTATTGCAGGCTGAAGAAAGACTTAAGAAAGGCATAAAAGTAACAAATGAATAATATGAATACAGCAAATGAATTTAGGGATTTATTGAAAAAGCTTAAAACCGAAACAGCTTCGCTTAAAGATGCGGAGCAGACCGGCAAGGACGGCGTCAATGGGCCGCTTTACTGTGAAGATGTAGACATTAAAATGGAAAACTCGCCTCTTTTTTTAAAAAGCTATACGGCCGAGCCGATTGCGGAGCAGGAAAAGTATTCGGTTAATGTATGGGACGCGCATAAAGAAGTAATCCTTTTCGGCATGCTTTGTTCTATCGTCGCCGTTATAATAGGCATACTTGTCGCCGCAAAATATATAACATTCGCGGGCACGGCGGGATTCGGAATATCTTTCATCATAATGATTTGGTCGGTTTTTTCGCGGACGGGCGTTAAACGGAAAAATGAAAATTTTTCCGAGGATAAAATGAAATTTTTAGCCGAGCGGGTAAGCTTGCTTGAGCAGAAAATATCCGCGGTTAAAACCGGCGGCAGCGGCTTTGATGTTTCCAGAAAAAGAGCGCAGATTCTGGAGGAAAAGATAGAGGAATTGCGGGTGCTTGTAAAAGCGCTGATTAAATCGGTGGAAAGTAAGTAATAAGGCAGGTAGATAGGCTGAAGGCTGTTAGTCTGAAGGCATAGATAGGAACCTGTGTAGTCGTCGGCCTTTCCGCCACTACGGCGTTGGCGCTCTCCAGCCCGCCTTGCTGTAGTGGCGGGGATCCGCCGTGATGTTTGGCGGGCAGTCTAAACAACCTTATGATGAGGAAAACTATTATGCGGGAAAAAATCAAATTTTTTATTTGCATGCTTATGTCGATAATACTCGGCATATTCCAGCCTGTCTGCTGTTTTGCGCAGGTCAAGGGAGAGCGATTCTTGACGGAAGGAATAGACGATGCGGCTGGATTTATGCCCGTGGGAAGCGATTACCGCATAGCGGCGGGAGATGTCATAAATATAACGGTGTTTCCCGCCGGGGAATTTTCAAGGGATTATACGGTCCAGCCTGACGGGACCATAGAGATTTCGCTTGTCGGGTCGATAAAGGTGGTTGATTTAAAAATTTCCGAATTTCAGGAAGATATCACAAAAAAATTGTCCAAATTTATCACGAATCCTCAGGTCACTGTGAATATAAGGAAATTCGCTTCCCGCCGGATTTCAATACTCGGGCAGATAAACGACCCCGGATATTATGATTATAAAGAAGGCATGAAAATGCTTGATCTTGTGGCGCTTGCAAGGGGGCTCGCGGATAACGCAAGACCGGCTAAAATGCGGATATTCCGGAGGGGCGCTGCTGCTCAGGAAAAAAGTTTTTCCGTGAATTTCAAGGCGGTGCTCGACGGAGATCTGAGCAGGGATATAAATCTTTATCCCGGAGATATAGTCTATGTTCCGCGCCAGCCTATTTATGCGGGCGCAAAATGGATAGGAGACAATTTGGTTCCGTGGATAACCTTGTTTATGTTCTCTATTACCTTAGGGGTTGTAACGACCCGGAAATAATATGACAAGCGATCTTTCTCTTTATGATTACTGGCGTATAGTCAATAAGCGCAAGTGGATTGTGCTGTTTGCGTTTGCCTGCACTCTTTTTTCCACGGCTTTTTACACCCGGCTGCAGAAGCCGGTATATAAGAGCCAGGCTGTGGTTAAAATACAGCCTCCTGCTTCTTATGCCAAAATCCCCGGCGCAGATTTGGGTAATTGGGATCCTTGGGGGATGGTGGCTACTGAAATAAGGGTTATACATTCAAATGATATCTCGGAAAGAGCCGCGAGAAATCTTGGATGGATAAATTCGGTTTCAAATCCCGAGGATGTGTCCAAGTCGGTTTCCGGCATAGCTTCTTCATTTAAAGCAGAAAGGATTCAGGACTCAAATCTCATAGGCATGACCGCCGCCGGCCCTAATCCTTTGCTTGCCGCAGATATCGTGAATGCCGTGGTGGATGCCTATATTTCCTATGACCTTGAGGAAAGAAGCCGGCAGGCCAAAAAAACCCTTGAGGATATTTCTGCCAGGAAAAACGAAGTGGAGGAATCGCTCAGATCTCTTGAGCGGTCAAAGCAGAATTTTCTTGAGCAGAACCCGGACAGCGGCATGGGCGGGGCTTTAGCCGGCCAGTTCGTGGATCTTGAGGCAAGGCGCAAAGAGCTGCTTAAAAAATACACTGCCCAGCATCCGGAGATTATTCAGATCGACCAAAGAATACAGAGCATACAATCCAAGCTTGCGGGGTTTCCCTCCCAGGAGCTGGAACTGGCCAGAATAGTGCGGGAGCTCCGGATGAACGAGGAAATCTATACTGCGTTAAACCGCCAGTACGAGGAAGCCAAAATAGGTCTTGCTTCCGTGGTCTCGTTTGTCAGCGTTATAAGCAAAGCCGTTCCTCCGTCCGAGCCGGTGTTCCCTAATAAAAAACTTAATCTGCTTATAGGGAGCATGCTGGGAATCTTTCTGGGGCTTGCGTTTGTTTTTATAGTAGAAAGTCTAGATGTGTCTATAAGCACGATAGAGGAAATAGAGCATTTCGTGGATCTTCCGGTGCTGGGCATAATTCCGCATTTGTCCAGTCCCAGCCATATGGATAACTGGCTTACCGGCATATTTAAAAAACCGCGTTACAGCGTTGAATCTTTCAGGAAAGTCCTGGTTTTTCACCATTCCGCCAAGTCTCCGGCGATAGAATCTTACCATACCATAAGGGCAAATATCGGCTCTCAGCTGAATACTAAAAAAGAAAGCACTGCCGTTGTTTTCAGTTCGGCCGGTGTGGCCGAAGGAAAAACTCTTACGGCTGTTAATTTTTCCATTGCTTCGGCTTATGCCGGTTTAAAGACCCTGCTGATAGACGCGGATATGAGAAGGCCGTCCATTTACAGAATTTTCGGAATCAGCCGCCAGGCAGGCCTGAGTGAAATCCTTGCGGGAAAGACGCCGTGGGAAAAAACCATGCACAGCACGGCGGATTTCCTTATGGGAGAGCTCAGCCTTGACCGTCTTCTTAGTTTTCCTGGAATAGACAATTTAAAAATAATAACCTGCGGAATGCCCGCCGTAAATGTCGTTGATTTGATAAGTTCCGCGGATTGGGCGCGGCTGATACGGGAGTTGAAAAATGAATTTGATATGATTGTTTTTGATTCCACCCCCGTGCTTCTTTTTGTGGATGCCGTTATCATGGCGAAACACAGCGACGGCGTTGTTCTGGTTTATAAAGCCGGCAAAATGGCAAGAGGAGCGCTGAAGCGCTCCAAGGAGCAGGTTATTTCAGGCAACGCAAGAATGATAGGGGTTGTGCTCAACGATATGCGGGCGTCGGAAATGGGACCGCATTACGGATATTACCGCGATTACGGCCATTACAGCCGGCCTGCTCAGCTGGAAGACGATGCAAGAACGAGATTTGGAGATTAGGAGATTAAATATCAAAAATTATAAAACTGGAGACTTTTTAATAGCCGGCCAGCTGTCTAGCGGCCTAGCTGTTCCGCCCTCTTTCTTTCTGACTGGTGACTTGGGCCGCTTGGTGACTGGTAACTTTCCTAAATGCCAGGCCTGATACTCATAATAATTACCGCAGTAATCTCTATTTTTTTGGGCTGGCTTATACCTTCAGTGCCCGCTCAATGGATTGTGGCTCTTTTTGTCAGCGCGGCAGCAGCCGCTCTCACCTTTTTCCGTCCCGGCATAGGCCTCGGCATACTTGTTTTTTCAATGCTTCTTTCTCCTGAAATAGGCGCGGGCGCGGCAGGCAGCGGCAGAAATATCGTCATACGCTATGATGACATATTGCTGGTTGTTATTTTTTTTTCCTGGCTTGCCAAATCTGCGATATCCAAAAAAACAGCTCTTTTTGTCACTACTCCAGTACATATGCCCATACTGCTGTATATTTTCGTATGCCTGATTTCAACGGCTTTCGGGGTTTTCAGGGGCGAAGTAAGACTTGAGACGGGGTTTTTTTATGTGCTCAAATATATCGAATATTTTCTTATTTATTTTATGACGGCCAATATAGTGGAAAAAAACAGCGATGCAAAGCGGTATCTTATAATGGGGATTGTTACTGCCTTTATAGTTACCGCTTATGCTTATTGGTATTACTACAGTTTTTTAGGACAGGCGGTGCGCGTTACCGCCCCGTTTGAATCCCCGCTGGGTCAGTCTGCCGACCCGAATTCCGGAGAGCCCGCCACGCTGGGAGGATATTATCTTATTGTGTTCGGGCTTTTGGCCGGATTTATTGCGACGGTATCCGGAAAGGGAATTTTCTTCTCCGTGATTTCCATCCTTTTAATGTTTCCGGCTTTTCTGCTTACTCTTTCCAGAGCTTCTTACATGGGAATAGCAGTGTCTTTTATTTCTCTGGTAGCGCTGGTCCCCAAGCGCCGGATTTTTTTATTATTTGCCGCGACAGGGCTTATTATAGGTCTTTCTTCTGTTAATATGCTTTGGAGGCCTGTAGTTAACAGGGTTCTTGTGACCTTTTACGGCGGCGGGAATATGGCCCTGCAAGAGGTGGTAATCGCCAAAAATATGAATGTCAAAGTTGAAGATTCGGCTTCTCAGAGAATAAAAGCATGGCAGAGAATACTTTTTGAGAGACTGCCGAAACATTTTCTGCTTGGGCACGGCGTCAGCGGCGTAGGACTTGAAGATACCCAGTACGGCACTGTGCTGGGGGAGACCGGAATAATCGGATTCACATTTTTTATCTGGATGCTTTACCGGCTTCACGCATCCGGAAAAAGGCTTTTCATGCTTGCCGAAGAACCATGGATTAAGGCGATGGCTCTCGGCTTTCTTGCGGGTTTTTGGGGTCTTTTAGCTCAGGCTTTGACCACGAACACATTTATAATCGTCAGAGTTATGGAACCCTTTTGGTTTCTTGCCGCCATGGTTGCAAGGCTTGGACTGGAAGCTGAAAAAGGCAAGGACAGGCTGAAGGCTGAAGGCTGAAGGCTGAAGCATGGAAATCAGGCGACAATAAAATGAAAACTCCGCAAATTTCCGTAATTATTCCGTATTATGAAGGGGGTAAACGGCTGTCTTTATCCCTTGCCAGCGTAATGCGGCAGAGCGGCGCACTTTGGGAAATCATTATAGTGGACGACGGTTCTGTTCATACTGCGGCTGAATCAGTCTTGTCTTTCAGCGGCGAAAGAATAAAGCTCATAAAAAAATGCCACGGAGGCAAAGCCTCCGCCGTGAACGAAGGGATAAAACACGCGGAGGCGGATATTATATGCGTGCTTGATCAGGATGATATTATGGCGGACGGACGTTTGGCGCGGCAGACCGGATATCTGGCCGGGCATCCGGCGGCTGATGCTGTTTATTCGGATTATGAGCGGATAGGCGAAGACGGCTCTTTAATTGATACATTCACAAGCAGGCAGGCGGACGCAGGAGAGCTTCTTCATGCGCTGGCGTACGGTTTGAGTTTTGTTACCATGCAGACTTTGTCTATGCGCAGGGTTTGTTTTGCCAAGACAGGCGGATTTTTTGAGGACGATTCAATAACCGGTTTTGACGACGCAGAATTTTTAACGAGGCTCCTGGCTTTCGGCCTTCGGCTGGAATATGCGCCGGGAGTTGCGGGAAAATGGGTTTCCCATGCGGGCAATTACTCGAAGACGGAGAAGTTCAACCAATCAAGGATGAATTTTTTGCGCAGACTTGACGCTCTTGCGCCGGATTTTCCCGTTCTGCGCAAAGAACTCGGATTTTTCAGGTTTCATAATCATTTCATGTCGGGAATTTATTTTCTTGAACACGGCAGACCGAAAGAAGCTATAGACGGATTTTTTAATGCGTTAAAAGCCAGGCCTTTTGTTTTGAATAATTATTATCTTCTCGCGAAATCAGCGCTTTTAAGGATTGTTAGGGCAGAGTGAATCTGATGGAGATGATGGAAAACGAATTTTCTCACCAAGTCATTGGCATGGCGATGAAGTTACAGTTAATGGTTTGTAATCTTTGCGTTCTCAGTGTAAATCCTTTGCGTCCTTTGCGGTTTGATTTGTTTATCAAAGCGGGTAGTTATGTTTAATCATAAAAATCAGCGTTCAATATTTTATCCGGCTTTGCTGACGGCTTACATAATATCCGGTATTTTCCTTTTGAAATTTTATAGGTATCAGATAAGCCCCGACGGCGTTTCGTATATCGAGATAGCCCAAAAATACGCTTCGGGAGATTTTTATAACGCCGTTAACGGCTTCTGGTCTCCGCTTCTATCATGGCTTACCGCGCTTTTTATCAGGCTGGGAAGCGAGCCTCTTTATGCGGTGAAAATTACGGGTTTTTTAACCGGGATATTCGCCTTATTCGGCCTGCGGAGGTTGTTGGGGGTTTTAAAAGTTTCAGCCGGAATCCAAAAAGTTCTGCTGTTTTGCGCCATACCGCTTTTCCATTCGTATTATATGACCATGGCGACACCCGATTTTCTTGCGGCGGTCATACTTCTTTTTTATCTGAACAGTGCTCTTGACTCTGATTCATGGATGAAAACCGGCAGCGCTGTTAAATGCGGTTTGCTCGGCGCCTTCGCCTATTTTGCGAAAGGCTATGCCTTCCCATTTTTTCTGTCGCATTTTACCGCCGTCAGCGCGTTAAAATATTTTTTCTGCGAGGATACGCCGCAGCGGAGGGAAGCGGTTTTTAGCTGGGGTGCGGGCTGTTTTATTTTTTTTCTTGTTGTTTCTCCATGGATATGGGCGGTTTCGGCGAAATACGGGCAGTTGACTATTTCCACTGCGGGGGGATTCAACCATGCGGTGGCAAAAGGCATATGTTTACATCAGCCGGTTTTAAAG
Organism: uncultured Elusimicrobiales bacterium; assembly: GCA_964520045.1. GTDB lineage: Bacteria > Elusimicrobiota > Elusimicrobia > Elusimicrobiales > CAZFMJ01 > CAZFMJ01. Next base: position 77,761 of record CAZFMJ010000002.1, read on the forward strand.
AGCGGGTTTGTAGTTCCGGAAAAAGGTTTATCAAGCGCATGGGAAGAGCCTTCCAAAATGCAATACGAAAAGTGGCCTGCTTTAAGCGCATTGCAGATAGTTGTAATATTGCGCAATATAGTGGTTTTCACAGAGACATGCGTTGACTCGTGTCTGCCGTCAATTCCTGTTTTCATGGCAGTGATTGTAATTCTGGCCGGATTGCCTTTGCGTGAAATGATCAAGAACAAAGCATTTCTAATTGTTACATCAGCAGTTTTATATTCTGCGGGTTATATGCTGTTTCACATGGATTCAAGATACCTGCTGATTGTTTTTATTATTGCCATTGCTTTGTCGGGGTATATTGCGGAGATGCTTGCGGCTTCGTTATTTTTAACTCCGGCAAGAAGATTTATTTTTTTCGCGCTTATCGCATGCGCATTCCTTTTTGATCCGCTTGTGAGTCTGTATCATTCGGCGGGTGTTGGGCGGCAAATATATGAAGAGGGAGCGGTTCTTAAAGACAAATTAAATATCAGCGGTAATGTCGCATCTGATTCAAAGTGGAGCGAGTCGCTGATTTCGTCCCATTATGCCGGCGCCGTATATTTCGGCGCGGCTGGAGAGGACAAATCATGCGATGAAATAGATTCCGAACTCAAGCGCATAAAAATTGATTATTATGTCGCATGGGACAAAAAAACCTGCGCCGAGATGCTTTCCGGATACCGCGCTTTGGACACGGATGCCGCAGGCATAAAAGATTATAAAATATATAGAATTGAATGAAAATTTTATTTTCTTCCTATAAAAATCCGCATTTTCCCTCTATAACCGAATATACCGCTTCCGCTTTTGAAAAACTTGGGCATGAATTGTTTTTTTTAAATGACCGTGATTTTATCCTGCCGGGAAGAATACGAGATAATATAAGTTTTCTTGGAGGGCTTGATCTCAGGCGGCTTAATTCAAAGCTTTTGAGCGCCGCCGGCAAAGTCGATCCTGACATATGTCTTGTAGCCGGAGGCCACAGGATATTTTCCGATACGGTCGGAAAAATATCCGGCGGCGGAGTTAAAACCGCTCTTTGGACAATTGATTCGCCGAAAAGCGGTCTGGATTTTCTTCCGATCGTTAAATCCGCGCCGAGCTACGATAAAGTTTTCTGCGGCGGGACGGAAGCCGTAGAACTGCTGGCCGAGAACGGCATAAAAAATGCGGTATGGCTTCCTTTTGCCTGCGATCCCGATGTTCATAAGCCGTCCGCCGTATCGGCTGAAGACAGAAAAAAATACGGGCATGATATAGTATTCGTGGGGTCGTACTATCCTAATCGAGCGGAGCTTTTTGAGTCAATAAAAGATTTTGATTTCGCGGTATGGGGGCCGGGCTGGGAAAAGGCTTCTTGTTTTCTTAAAAAGCATATTGTGGCATCCCTCGGGCTTAAATACGAGGAGTGGCTGAAAATCTATTCTTCAGCCAAAATAGTCGTTATGGCGCATTATCAGGACGGAAAAAATCCGTGTTATCAGGCCAGTCCAAGGGTTTACGAGGCTCTTGCCTGCGGAAGTTTTCTTCTTTGCGACAGGCAAAAAGACGCGCTTTCTCTTTTTGAAGAAGGAAAACACCTCGCTGTTTATGATAATTCATCGGATTTGAAGGAGAAAGCGGAGTATTACCTTTCCAATAATGATGAAAGAATTAAAATTGCGGCGGAGGGCAGGGAGAAAGCGGTGAATCAGCATACTTATCAGCTCAGAATTAAAAAAATGCTTGCGGTTATGACAACATGAATGAAACCGGCGGTTCAGGCGACATGCAGGTGGCAAAAAATATCGGGGCATTGGGCTTTATAAGGCTGATGCAGTTTGCGGTTCCGTTTATCACTGTTCCCTATCTTGCCAGAGTTATCGGCGTCGAAGGTATCGGGAAGGTCGCGTTCGCGCAGGCCGTGTCCGGATATTTTGCGATTCTTTCAGAGCTGGGGATAGGGCTTTATGCGGTTCCTAAAATCTCAAGCGCCCGCGAAGACAGACATGCGGTAAACGGTCTGCTGACAAATATTTTCGCGCTGAAGCTCATTGCCTGCGTAGTCTCCTATTCGCTTTTTTTCGTTTCTTTGTTTTTTGTGGGCAGGTTCAGGCAGGAAAAGCTTATTTTTGTTTTTGCGTCCTTTTCCATACTGCCTGCGGCTCTTTCTCCCGGATGGTTTTTTCAGGGAATAGAAAAGATGTGGAAAATATCTTTCGCAAATCTTATCGGGGCGATAGTCAGCACTGCCTGTATTCTTATTTTCGTGCATAAAACCGGACATTACATATTCGTTCCCCTGATATATTCCGTGGTCGCTTTTCTTCCCGTGGTTTTTATGTTTTTACATATCAAAAAGCTGGGCTACAAAGTTTTTGACTTAAAGCTGGCAGAATTGCCTGTGATGCTGAAAATATTTAAAGAGGCGTTCCCTTTGTTTGTTTCTACGATTTCTATTTCGATATACACAGGGATTTATACGGTTGCGCTGGGATTCCTTTCGACAGACAAAATAGTAGGCTATTATTCCGCCGCGGAAAGGCTGATAAAAACAGGGCTGAGTCTGGAAGGTATTGTGGGGCAGGCATTTTATCCGCATATCTCAAAATTCGCGGATTTAGGCAGAGCAGCTATGTTCGCCGAGGTAAGAAAAGCGTTTAAAGTCATGATGTGTTTTGCCGTCGTCGCTTCCTCTGTCGCTTTTTTTGGGGCGGATTTTATAATCGGGATAATTTACGGACCGGAATTTTCGGCGTCGGTCCTGCCGCTTAAAATTATGAGCCTGTTGTTTATCGTGATAGGATTAAGCAATATCGCGGGCATGCAGATACTTCTGCCGCTTAATAAAAGGAAAGAGGTTTCCTATCCTGTTGTAGCGGGCGGAGCGGTGAGCCTTGCGTGTCTTTTTTTGCTCGTGCCGGCGTATATGGAGACGGGGGCCGCCGTGTCATTCCTGATATCGGAAGTTGTTGTAACTTCGTGGATGATTTATAATATATTTAGGTCCGGGATCATAAAATTTTCTTAACTGCTCAGCATAATGAATAGAACGCAGATGACGCGGATAAATATGATGAACGCGGATAATTGCAAAGATGAGATTAGATATGAAGGTTTTTCCAAACAAAGAATCATGTTTAATCATAAAAATCCGCGTTATCAGCGGTCTGATATTTTATTAGGCGGGTAGTTTTAAATTTTCTTAAACAACGGGGGTCGGAAAGTGAAAATTTCGTTTATCATACCAAAGCTGGGCCATACCGGCGGCAGCATAGCCGTATGCAGGCATGCCGAGAATCTTTCTCAGATGGGGCATATTGTGCGCATCGTCACAAGGGATTGTAATCTCAGGTGGGAAAAAGGCTGGTATGACAAGTTCTCCTGCGGCCGGTTGTTTTCCGGAAACGGCGGAAATCTGCTCGAAGCGGCGGTAAAAAAAATCGGAACTGCGTATAAAAAAGTCAAAGAGACTTTTGCGGAAGGACGGAATGGTTTCCTTTCGGATGTCCGCGGGGATGTTCAAAGTTTTATAAAAAACTGGACCGATTCGGATGTTACAATAGCCACTTACTGGACGACCGCATTCGCGGCGGCTTATTTATCGGACAAAACCCTGCCTTTGTATTATATGCAGCATTATGAAGAATTATTTTTTTCGCTGGAGCAGGAAATGGAGAGAATGACCTGCAGAATGTCCTACGGACTTCCGATCGCGCTTATTTCCAATTCTTCGTGGCTTCATAATCAGATAAGCAAAAGGTTTGGAAGAGATTCCTATCGTATAGAGCATGCCGTGAGCGAACCGGACTTATTTAGGACGACTGAAACGGCCGTAGAAAGCAAATTTCTCAAACCGGCAAAGATCAACATAGTGTCTTATTGCAATACCTCGCCTTTAAAAGGCTGGAAATACGGGCTGGAAGCCATGAAAATTGTGCAGTTAAAATATCCGGATATCGAGTGGGTTACCTACGGCTGGAAAATGCCTCTTGAAGATGTAAAAATAACCCAGCTTGGAAAGATTTCCAACTCCGAACTTGCCGGGATTTATAAGCAGGCGCATATAGGATTTTCGTCCTCTCTTTATGAGAGTTTTCCGCTCCCTCCGCTGGAAATGATGGCCTGCGGATGCGCCGTGGCCGCGACTCCGCATGGCGCCGAAGCCTATGCAAAGGATTATGAAAACTGTCTGATAGCCGAGCCGCGCAGTTCCGCCAAGCTGGCGGATAAAATTATTTATCTTATTGAACATATGGATTTTTCAAAAAAAATGGCGATAAACGGCATTAGAACCTCTCAAAAATTCGACTGGAACCGTTCAAGCAAAAAACTTTTGGAAATAATTGATGATGCTTCAAAAAACAGGCATTTTTGCGATATTCCGGATATGCTGCCCTGAATAGATGAAAAATTCAACTGATAAAGAAGAATGGCATCTTAAGACGTCATATGCCAGAGAGGACGTTGATGCGAGGATCAAATCCACCGTTTCACGCAGGGGTTGGCAGAATGTCATAAGATTGATAAAACAATCGTCAAAACCGTTTGAAAAGCTTAAGGTCGCGGAGGTGGGATGCGGCACCGGCACTTTTTCTCTGACCCTCGCCCTTCTGGGCGCCAAGGTTACGCTTATTGATTATAATGAATCGGTATTGGAAGAGGCTTTCCGTATTTATAAATTATACGGCTGTCATGCGGATTGCGTGAAAGGCGATTGCTGTTCGGAACCGCCGGATAATTTAAAAAATGCCTTTGATATCGCGCTTTCAGGCGGGCTGGCTGAGCATTTTACCGGAGAAAACCGCCAAAAATGCATTTCATATCATAAAGCTCTTATTAACGAGGCAGGTTTCATAGTTATAGGGGTTCCGAACATTCTTAGTCCCGGCTACCGCATCGTGAGGCTTTTCCGCACGTTGACCGGAACATGGCGTATTTCTCTTGAAAAACCTTTTTCAAAAATAGAACTTGAGGATTATGCCCGGAAACTTAAATTCGAAAGATATTACGTGCTCGGGAATGTTTCTTTGCAGGGAGATATCGAGGATTATTCATTGGGTTTGGTTTCGGCGGTAGTCGACATTCTTCCGGGTTCTTTGGCCGGCAGACTGCGGGAATTAAAACGAAACATGCTTAATCATGATTCCGATATTCAAGCCGGCTGTCTGGATGCCGGCCTATACTGCAGGAATGCGGCTGATTCTGTGGAAACCGCAGGTGGAAAAGATTTTTTCGCCGATAATTTCAGCGCGGGAATTATACTGTTCGCCTTCGGCAAGAGTTAAAATATGAATATAATATGGAATGCGGTATTTCGCTATAAACAATGGCATAATCGGCGAAGATTCGGGAATTGCGTTAAAATTAATATAGGCGCCGGTCCTGTCGTAAGTACAAGTGGATGGCTTAATTTGGATTACCTTAAAAGCGGGTGGACTGATTTGAGTTCTGCGCGCATTGATATAAACTGGGATATTAGAAACGGCATTCCCTTTGGGAATGGAACAGTCTGCGCAATATACATGTCTCATGTTTTGGAGCATTTAAACTGGAATGAAGGCATTAAACTGCTTAAGGAATGCAGCAGGATTCTTAAAAACAAAGCCGTGATTCGAATAATCGTTCCTGATGCGGATTATTTTTTTAGGAAATTTATTGACAGAAACGAGGCCTTTTTTGCAAATCCAGCGCTTTGCTATAACAATTATATGGGCAATATGACCGATACTTTTCTTTGGAATTTTCTGGGGGCGTACGCTTATGAAAGCCGTAATTTGGGATGCCATAGCATGGCGTATAATGAAGAAAATTTGACATATCGTCTTAAAAGTCTTGGATTTAGCGGTATAGCCAGAAAAAAATTCGGGGAAACAGATTTTTCAGATTATGCGGATGAATTGAAATTTTTTCCTTGCCGCTGTCTTCCCAGAAAAATGGGCGATAATAGTTTGTTTATTGAAGCCGTTAAATGAAGACCATAAAAATAGCGCATATTGTCGAGGATTTAAAAACAGGCGGTCTTGAAAAGGTTATATACCATCTTGCGCTTGGGCTGGATTCAAATAGATATGATGTGCGGGTATGGTGTTTATGCGGAGGAGGGGAGACGGCGGAGGAGCTAAAAAAACACGGCGCCAAAGTGGAAATACTCGGCATGGGAAGCAGATGCGCGCTTTCGTTTTTATGGCGTCTGCGCCAAAAAATAAAGAAAGAAAAAATAGATATTATCCATACTCACGGGATTACGGCGAATTCAATAGGAAGAATAGCCGGGATACTGGCGGGAGTGCCGGCTGTATTCGCGCATCTGCATACCTATTATCCCGAAGGCGGTCTGAAACAGAAAATTATCAGCCGTTTTGCCGATTTCCAGTCAAACCGCATTATATGCTGCTGCCGGTTTGTGGCTGATTTCGTCATCCGTCATACCGGTATAAATCAAGCTAAGATACAGGTAATATATAACGGAGTTCCCGCGCAGAATTCATCGATTCCGCCGCTCAGCCGGTTGGAACTTAAAACAAGAGATGACGACTTTGTAATAGGATGCGCGGCTTCACTTACGGCGCATAAGGGCCATAGATATCTTATTGAGGCAGTAAAAGAAGTTAAAGCGAAATTTCCCGCAGTCAAAGTTCTGCTTATGGGAACGGGCCCGCTCAGGGAGGAACTGGAAAAACACTGCCGATCCGCTGGAGTCTCCGACAATGTGATATTTCTGGGCAATAGGAAGGATATGTGCCGTATTCTGCCTGTCATTGACGTGTTTGCCCTTCCTTCCTGCGATAGAGAAGGCTTTCCCATGTCTATTCTTGAAGCAATGTCCTGCGGCAAGCCTGTAATCGCTTCAGCCATAGGCGGCATACCCGAGTCTGTTGAGCTCGGTGTCACCGGACTGCTTGTGCCTCCCGGTGATTCACATGCTATAGCCCAAGCTTTGATTTCATTGATTGAAAACCGTGATTTGATGAAAAATATGGGAGCGGAGGGTCTTAAGCGGTTTGAAAAGCTTTTCAAGCTGGATACGATGATAGAAGAAATAAGCGCTTTATACGAAACAATCCGCGTAACTACTCATTAATTAGGGACAGACACCTATTTTCCTTAATATAATATCATCACATTATGCCAAGAATATCACGCATAGTCGCGCTAAATCTTCCGCATCACATTATCCAAAGAGGCAACTACCGTCAGAACGTATTTGCGCATGATTCAGACCGAAAAAAATATCTAAAATTTATAGCCTATTACAGTAAGAAATACTATCTTGAAATTGTTTCCTATTGCCTTATGGATAATCATGTGCATTTTATAGTTATTCCTAAGGCCGAAGATTCGCTTGCGAAGACATTCAGCATCAGTCATACACTATATTCGCGATACTATAACAATAAAAATGGCTTATCAGGACATTTATGGCAGGGTAGGTTTTATTCATGCATACTCGATGAGAAACACTTAATCGCGGCAGCACGATACATAGAACGTAATCCAGTGCGCGCTAAAATAGTTAAAGCTCCCATAGAATACACATGGTCAAGCGCAAAATCTCATGCAAATATGAGCGGTATAAATATCATTGATACGAGCGCGTTATTCAAATATATTGTTATATCTCCGAGAGATTGGCAGGAATTTATAAGCGGATACGATGATCATGGCGAAATATTAAGCATACGCAAAAGTACTATGACGGGCAGGCCTCTTGGCAGCGAACACTTTATTGATAATCTTAAAAAAATGTTTGGGCAAAAAGTTAGGGCTATGCCGGTGGGCAGGCCGAAAAAGAGCAATGGAAAATAGGTGTCTGTCCCTAATTAAAAATCAATTTATGGTTATTTTGTATTTGTCGGGATTTTCCGATATAGCCGGAGGCGGGCAGATTAGTTTTATGCTTTTGCTCAAAAATCTTGACCGCTCAAAATTTAATCCCGTGGTCATATGTCCGGCTGAGGGAGAGGTTTCGCGGATGGTTTCGCAAATGGGCATAAGGGTTTTGTTTCTAGAGAGTCCGGACCTTAAAAGTTTCAGGGTATGGCGTGTTTTTCTGTATATTTCCGCTTTAAAAAGGCTTGTGAAAGAATGTCAGGCCGGCATACTGCACTGCGACACTTTAAATCTTGCGTTTCTTGCCGGGTGCGCTGTTTTTCCGGCAAAAATACCCCTGATTTTTCACGCGAGGGTTTCCGGCAGCGGAGGGCTGCTTGATAAAATAGTACCGGCGCTTTCTTCAAAGATAATATGCGTTTCGCAGGCAGTGGCGCGGAGATTTAAAAATATATCAGGCTATAATGACAAAGTCAGGATTATTTATAACGGCGTTGATGTCGGACAGTTTAGTGCGGATTTGAGCGGTCTTGAATTCAGGAAGGAATTATCTATCGCTGCAGATGAGCTTGTTGTGGGTTATTGCGGACAAATAATCAAGGAAAAGGGCTTGGAATGCCTGCTGAAAGCTTTTAAAATCGTGAAAAGGGATTTTCCGGATGCGAAACTGGTTATTGCGGGCAGAGGCGGATTCCTGCCGGAATTAAAAGAGCTTGCGCGCGAAACCGGCATTGAGCATTCGGTTATATTTGCCGGATTCAGGCGGGATATGCCTTCCGTTATGTCGGCGCTGGATATCTTCGTGCTTCCCACAAAATGGGGGGAGGGTTTTTCAAGAGTTATAATTGAAGCCATGGCTTGCGGCAAACCGGTTATTACCACGGATATCGGGGGGAATATCGAGGCGGTTGAAGACGGGAAGACGGGGCGGATTTTTCCCGCGGACGACCATGAAAATTTGGCCGGAATAATATCCGCTCTGTTGCGCGACAAAGACGGCATGAAAATAATGGCCAAAAATGCCGGAGTCCGCGCGGCTGAGAAGTTCAGTATTACAAAAACTGCGGAACAGATAAACGCGCTTTATGAAGAAATTTCCTGCGGGGGAAATCAAAGGGGCGGATAAAGAATCCGACGTATGATGTATAGAGAAGAAATAAAAAAAAGAGCGAAAAATGTTTATTTAAGCCTGAGAAAGGCGGTTTTTTCCGTTCCCCGGCTGTGTGTTAAAAATATTCAGCCGGTTAAATCGGATATAAACAAGATACTTTTGATAAGAATCGACAGGATAGGCGACATGGTTCTTTCAATTCCATTTTTTACCGGCCTTAAGAAAACCTTTCCCGAAACCGAAATAGTTTTGCTCGCCAGGCCTTTTGCGCGCTCTCTTATAAAATGCGGGCATGGAATCGATAAAATAATTTATGCGCGCGGCAGTTTCAGGGAAACGGCGTTTATTCTTGAAAACGGGGCTTTTGACCTTGCCGTTGATATGCATTGTGATTATACTCTTGAAACCGCAAGGCTGTGTCTCGCAAGCCGCGCCAAATACCGCGCCGGTTTTGATATCGCAGGCAGGTGGATCTTTTTTAATATTCAGGCGCAGTGCGCGGGGCGGAAACATTTTATAGACGAGACTTTCGATCTTCTCGCCGCCGTGGGGGGGCGGCCGCATTTAAATGAGCCTTTTCTTGCCGTTGACCGTGAATCCCAAAAATCGGCGGAAGAATTTTTGAAGGAAAAGAATATAGCGTCCGGCGACAGGCTTGTCGTTATTCATCCCGGCGGATATTATCCGTGCCAAAGATGGCCGGCTGAAAGATTCGCCGATACCGCCGATGTCCTGGTCAATAGATACAGGGCAAAAGTTATCGTCATGGCCGCGGATAACGAGCGGGATATTGTCGAAGAAATTCTCAGCCGATGTCCTTTATGTGTTGAATATATAGGGCAGGATTTAGGCAAAGTTTCGGCTCTTCTGAGTAAGGCGGGACTTTTTATGGGAAATAATTCGGGTCCGCTTCACATGGCGTGCGCTTTAGGCATTCCCGCTATTTCTGTTATGGGCCCCACGGACTATATAAAGTGGAAGCCGGTAGGCTCGCGCAATATCGTGCTCAGAAAAACCGAAGGCTGTTATGCCTGCGCGAACGGTTTCGGCAGCGGGCATACATGCATGTCTGCCGTTGCGGTTTCGGATGTGCTTAATGCAATAGAAGATTTTTTTAGGAAAAAATAATATGTGCGGGATATGCGGATTCGCCGGTTTTAAAGATAATGCGCTTTTAGGCCGTATGTGTGATTCCATAATGCACAGGGGCCCCGATTCGGGCGGTTTTTTCGAGGACGAAAACATAAGTCTGGGGATAAGAAGACTGCGCATAATAGACCTTGCTTCGGGCGATCAGCCTATTCATAATGAAGACAGCACAATATGGCTGGTTTTTAACGGGGAAATCTATAATTTCCGCAAGCTCAGGGAAAGTCTTGAGCAAAAGGGGCATAAATTTTATACAAACACGGACACCGAGGTTATAGTCCATTCATATGAGGAATACGGGCGGGACTGCCTTCAATATCTTGAGGGAATGTTTGCTTTCGCATTGTGGGACGGCGGAAAGAAGGAGCTTTTTCTCGCGCGTGATCCCTTGGGCATAAAGCCGCTGTATTATTGCCTGCAGAACGGCAGGCTGTTTTTTGCCTCCGAGATGAAAGCCCTTCTTTCAAGCGCGGAAGTAAAGAAAGAAATTGATTTCAGGGCATTGGATTATTTTCTTAATTTCCTTTATGTTCCCGCGCCTTACAGCATATTCAAAGATATCCGTAAGCTCTCCGCGGGCCATATTCTTGTTTATAAAGCCGGCGGTCATAAGATAAAGCAGTATTGGGACGTTTCGATAAACAGATCCGCGTTCAGAACGCAGGACAGCTGCAAGGAAGAATTATATTCCATACTGAAAAATACCGTAAAAGCGCATTTGGCAAGCGATGTGCCGGTAGGTCTTTTCCTCAGCGGCGGCATGGATTCAAGCGCTATCGCCGCTTTTATGGCGCAGGCCGGCTCTGCTCCGGTTAAGACATTTTCAATAGGATATGATAAGAAAAGCGAGCAGTCGTATAATGAGCTGGAATATGCGCGAAGCGTTGCGGAATTTTACGGCACGCAGCATTATGAATTTATTATAACGCCTGACCTGATTAAAACACTGCCTCAAATCGTGCGGTCTTTCGACGAGCCGTTTGCCGATTCAAGCTCTTTGCTTACCTTTTTCCTGTCGCGGGAGGCGCGCAGGCATATAACTGTCGCGCTTACCGGAATAGGCGGAGACGAATGTTTCGGGGGGTATCCCCGTCATATGGGCATGAAACTTTACGGCTGGTATAGCAGGCTCCCGAATGTTTTAAAAAATGCTTTAGCCGGTTTTTCCGGAAGCCTGCCTGAGTTTGGGAAAAGCCGTGATTTTTCCAATTGGGCCAAAAGATTTACGAAAGGAGCATTACATAATCCGTCGGAATGTTACTTAAGCTGGGTTTCTTTCCTTTCTGCCGAAAGCAGGAAAGCCCTTTATTCCAAAAACCTGCTTAATCGGCTTGATGATGCGGGCTTTGTAAGCATGCATGAAGATTTTTGGAATAAGGCGGGGTTGGGATCGGATCTGGACAGGATGTTTTATCTTGATGTGAAAACCTATCTTGCCGATGATCTTTTGGCCATGGCGGACAGGATGAGCATGGCCTCTTCGCTTGAATTGAGGGTGCCTTTCTGCGATACAAAACTTTTGCAGTTCGCGTTTTCAATCCCGCCTGAACTCAAGCTGAAAGGAATGACCCTTAAATATCTTTTTAAGGAAACTTTGCGCAAAACGGTTCCCCCCGACGTAATTACCAGAAGGAAACAGGGTTTTATGGTGCCTATGCCGGGCTGGCTTAATAATGAGCTGAAGCCGTTTGCCCTGGAAATGCTTTCCGAATCAAACATAAAAAAGCGGGGATACTTTAATTATCCGGCGGTAAAAGAGCTTCTTGACCAGCATTGCGGCGGAAAAAGAAATAACAGCGACCTTATATGGGCGCTTATAATTTTGGAGCAGTGGCATCAAACATATGAAACTTGAAAAGAATTCAAAAATACTGGTATTGATGATAGCCGGCATAGGAGATTTCATCGAATCGGTTCCGGCCCTGGCCGCGTTAAGAAAAGCTTATCCTTCCGCTTTTATAGGGCTTGCTGTGTCGCGCAGATGCGTTTCCTATGCCGAAAAATGTCCGTATGTAAATGAGGTCTACGGCGTGCCGTTTCCATACCGGGATTCATTCTGGTTTCTTCATGTATTCATGACTTTTAATTTTTTCTTTACAATATTGCGGCTCAGAAAAAAGGGATTTGACGCTGCGGTTAATCTGAATGAAATCAGCTCCAGAGGGGGAGCAAGGAGGATGCGGCGTTTTATGCGGATGATAGGGCCCAAAATAACCGCAGGCAGAAACACTTCGGGGTTGGGCGGCTTTTATTCGCTTAAGGCGGAGGAGGCGGGTAGCGACGGAAAATCTCATGCCGAATATTTTATGCGCGCCGTATCGCTTTTAATACATTTGACAGACTTACCAGCGCTGCTCAGTATTAATCCTGAGCGGACAATACTCAAATCTGAAGACAGGGGAGTCGAAGGATTAATAGAACAGCCGCAGACTCCCGGCCGCCTTGAATTATGGACTGCTCCCGAAGAAGAGAAACAATCGGCTCAGCTGCTCTCCTGCGCCGGAGGACGGCCTGTTGTGTTTATACATCCTGGTTCCGACAGGGCGACCAGATGCTGGATGCCGGAATATTTCGCGGATGTGATATACAGGCTTCAGAAGAAGTATTCCGCCATGATTGTGGTGGGAATAGGAAAAAATGACAGACAGCTTCTGCCTGCGGTCGCAAGCCGTATATATGACAGACAATTGTTTAAGACAACGGAAGGGATGAGCCTGTTGTCGGTGGCCGCTGTGATTAAAATGTCGCGCCTTGTAATATGCAATAATTCAATGGCTATGCATATGTCCGCCGCCGCCGGAACGCCGGCTGTGGTTATATGCGCGTCGGGAGATATTTTAAGAGACAGGCCTTTTTCAAATACTGAAAAAATAAAAATGATTTGGAAGCCGCTTGAATGCAGTCCCTGCTATTATTGGAATTGCCCTAAGCGGGAATATATGAAGTGCATGAAGCAGATTACCGTAGACGAAGTTTTTGCCGAAGCAGAGAAGATGCTGGCAGAATCATGAAGAAGGGAGATGGTAAACGGTAGACGGTAAATGGCAGACATGGGAATGAGTATATCTTGAGTAGTTCTTAGCGGTTTTGTGCTTTATGTGCCCCATTCTTTCACTAAAAGCTTTGAGAATGGGACTATCCAAACTCATAGCGTTTAAGGATTGTTTGGATGCCTTTTGTGGCCGATTATTTTTTGTTGTTTGTTCTGCGCAACTTCGACTCACTTTCTTGCTCGCTCGGTGTGGTGAGCGAAGTCGAACCACTTCTTTGCGGCTAAATTTAATATGCGGATAAAAGTCCTACATGTAATCACGCGGCTTGAGCCGGGGGGGTCATCAGAAGTGGTAATTGCCTGCGTTGAACAAATCGATAAAATCCTCTTTGAGCCGTATCTTGCGGCAGGGCTGTTCCCAAATAACTATAAAACCAAGGTTCATTTGCTGTCCGAGCTCCAAAGGGAAATAAACCTGTTAAAAGATTTCGCGGCATTTTTTCAAATTCTGGACTTGATAATAAAAATAAAGCCTCATGTAGTTCACACCCATACTTCAAAGGCCGGAATTTTAGGGCGGTGGTCGGCATTTTTATATAATTGTTTTTATTTTAAGGGTAAAAAACGGATACGCATTATCCATACTCCCCACGGCCATGTGTTTTACGGGTATTTTGCTCCGGTCAAAACCATGATTTTTACTTTGCTGGAGCGGATTACGGCTAAAATTACCGATAGGCTTGTGGCTTTGACTTCAGGAGAGCTTGAGGAGTCTGTTTCAAGAGGGGTAGGCGCAAAACAGCAATGGACAATCATACACAGCGGAATAGATATGGGGTCTTGCCATGCATCTTCCGGCCGCGCTAAAATAAGGGCGGGGCTCGGCATTCCAGAATCCGCGCTTATTGCAGGCGTTGTCGCCAGGCTTGAGCCTATAAAAGGCGTGGAGTATTTCGTGCGCGGAGCGGTTGAGACGGCGGCAAGCATGCCGGACAAAGATATTCGCTTTATCATCGTAGGAGACGGCAGTCAAAGGCAGATGCTTGAGAATATGGCGGAAAAATCAGGCATAAAAGAAAAAATATATTTTACCGGCTATAAATCCAATGTCTTGGATTATATGGCGGCTATGGATGTCTATGTCCAGCCTTCAATAAACGAAGGCATGGGGCAGACGCTGGTTCAGGCAAGTTTTTGCGGACTGCCCATTGTCGCCGCCAAAGTATGCGGCATTCCCGATGTCGTCAAGCACGGGGTTACCGGCATTCTTGTGCCGCCGGGAGATTATACAGCCGTTGCGGAAGCTGTTATAATGCTGTTTAAGGATGCGTCTGCCAGAAGCCGGCTCGGCTCAAACGGCAAAACGTTTGTTCTTGAAAACGACGAGACCGGATTTCCTAGATTCAGCTGCTGCGCTATGAACAGTAAATTGGAAAAACTGTACACAGAGACGGTAGAAGGAAGACGGTAAACGGTAGACGGAAAAAAACATAAAGGCGAAACGGAACAATTTAGGAGAAGCAACTGTGTCACATAATAGGCTAAATCTAAATATTAAGCAACACTAAT
>CAZFMJ010000003.1:0-91282 GCA_964520045.1 uncultured Elusimicrobiales bacterium
TATATTTTTATCGTCTCAATGCGCATAGGCGCCGAGAATCATCATCGTCATGTTGATGGAGTAGCCGTAACAGCCCGTCGCTTCAATCCTGTAGCTGACCGGCTTGCCGCCGATTACGGTTGAGAAGGTCGGATTGACGAAATGCCCATCCGATATCCCTTCGGGACTGATAACCACCGCAACTTCCTCATTGTTGATGAGCAGTTTGATGGTTTTATTTGCAGCATCAATCCCCTTAACAAACACGGAAGTGGCGCGTTTGTTGGCGCCGTCGTCGCTTGTGACAACGCCCCCAAGCGATTTATCCGACTGGCGCTTAAACTCCGCAGAAATCGTTTGTCCGTATTTCCTCATCGTGAGTTTGGCTAGTCCGGCAGACTCGTCAAAAAATCCGAATGCAACGGCGCCGTTAATCGCCCCCGCAAAGGCGTGGTCATAAACCTTCATGTCTATGCCGGTGCCGATTATGGTGCCTAGTTCATGGCCCGGTTCGATTTCGCTCGAAGCCGGCGGCTGGATATCCTTTAAGCCTTTTTCCGCCAACAACACCGTCCTGGCCTGTTCAAATCCCCGCAGCAGCGCTTCCTGAGCCGAAGCAAAACCGGATAACGCGAATACAAGACCTGCGATTAAGCACACTACACCTGTTGTTTTTTTCATTATGAACTCCTCCGTGTTTGAATGATGAAACCGGTAATATTATACCAAATTGGGCGTTTTTAAGTCGGTTTTCTGCTGGGCAATTCTGCGGATATTGACAACGGCGAATTATCTGCTATACTAAAGCGCGGCTGAAATCAGAAATTTCACGGAGGAACAATGTCTAAAAGCAATCTAAGCGTATTATTGGCCGGCAGTCTGGTTGTTGCCGGCGCCCTGACTTTTAAAGCGGCTTTAAACCGTTCTAATCCCGGCGATCTTAAAGACGCGCTTAATGATGACGCGGCGTGGGCTAAAACCGATGGCAAACAATTAAATATCCCTGAGCCGTCCAATCAGAAAGACGAAAAAAAAATATCCTGCGGCGAACAGGGAACGTTAGACGAAAGAATTAAAAATTGCCGACAAAATTTCGGCAGGAACGCCGCTTTTTGCGGTACGGCCGACGCCCTATCGGGCATACATGAATGCGCCGATACGTATATCAATAAATTATTGAAATTAAAGTGGAGTCTTGTGACCCGCACTGCGGCGCAGGAAGTATGGCTTAAACAAGGCGGCGATTTTGAATTATGGGCGTTCGACCATACAAAAAATCCGCAGCAATCCGTGAGCGCGCTTCCCGGCAGGGAACTTTGCGGGGCATTTACGGAAAATTACTTCGGGAAAATGCGCCTGCCGGCTTATAAAGAATTAAAAGAGGCGGGACTATTGAATTTTATCTCCAAAACCGGCCGAAAAAATAAGTGGTTTGCTTTCTTTGATAAGCCCATGAATTGGGCCGCGACATTGGATGATTATACGATTAGAATCCCTTACGTAAACGAGCCGTCGGTTAACACTATATGCGTATTTTCCGTTAACCGTTGATTTGCAAAAAAGCCATTGACGCATATTCCGCGCAGCAGGAAAACCCAAAAAACCGGTTTCCATCCTTAAAATCCACAGCGGCAATAATTCCCGAGTCCGCGTTCTCTTTTATTCCGCAATTACATAATCAGGGGCTTCGCAGAAACTCGTTTCACCACCATCATCACCAAATAGGACTTTCGCTTTATTTTCAGCATAGGCCAAAAGACGGAAAAACCTGCCCTAGCGGCTCATGCGGAAAAACGCGGTCCGTGATATTATTTAGCGATGGACCGTTCGGCTATCAAAACTCAAATCGGAAACAGGCGCGCGTATTGGGAAGAATGCGGCAGCGGAATTCCGGCTTTGCCGGTTCCGCCGGAGGCGGGCTGATTGGTTATTTTTTTGCGATAAGTTCCGGCCAGATAGGCACCATGGACTGGGTAAACGCATCCGTTATTTCAGCCACAGCGGAGGCGATGTCGAATCCTTCATAGCTCATTGAGGCGGACCACAAAACCGAGCCGGTTTCCACGTCAACCATACGCGACAGCAGGGATATTTTAGCCGCGGTCGTGATCGTCTGCATGTTCGTGGTTCCGGAGACGGAACCCTCCGGCCTGGCGCTGCTGCCGGAGACCTGAGAGACGGTCGCCACTATCGGGTCGTTGGAAGAAGAGACAAGATAGCTCGTAGCGGGGGAACTTTCCACCACTGTGCCCAAAAACACGGCGTCCACGCCGAGTATCCTGCCGATGCTTTTGACCGTATCAAGATTAAGCTGTCCGGAAGACGATAACTGCTGTTCCTTCAGTATGGAGCTTAACTGCTGGCGCTCTATGACGTTCGCGCCCCGCGCGATAAGACTCTGCGTAAGCATGTCCGCGGCCACGTCGCCCTTGTCCCCGGAAAACGTCATCACCGCAACCCTTTTTATGCTGGAAAAATCGGCGCGGGGATTTATGGCCACTTTCGGAGCGGCGCATGCCGCCGTCATGATGACGGCCGGAAAAATAAGTTTCTTGATTATGCCTTTCATTGGTTTTGCAGATGATGCAGATGCCTGCGCGCCGTTTCTTTCTCATGCTCGTCTTCGGCGTACCGCAGGCAGGACTGCCATGCCCACACGGCCTTTTCCTTTAAATCCTTTTTTTCGTAAATCAGCCCGAGCATGAAATAAGCCTTGCCTACGGACGGGTCCGCCAGGACCGCGTTTTCAAACGCCCTCTGCGCATCGTCTATTTTTTCCAGCTTGCTGTAAACGAACCCAAGATGAATATAAAGCTTGGCATCAGCCGGTTTCTGAACGACCGCTTTTTCAAGTCTCTCCGCGACTTGTTCAAGATGCTCGTTTCGTTCGCTCCATACGGGGATGGATGCCAATAAAATCACCGCTAAAACCGGCATATATCTCATTGAATCAGAATATAAAATTGAGACGCTGTTGTATAGTTCCTTTACGATATCGCAATAAGCTCCTCCGAGGTAGTGAGCGGTTAGAAAAATTTTATACAATTTCGACGTAGCAAAATGTTTGAACGGCGCGGAACATGGCGCGGTAAGGAGCGTATATTTTTATGAATTTTATAAATACTGCCGGCAAGGTACCGGCAAAATCGGGCCGGATCCGGATTGTTCTCCATGGAGGGGCCGGCAGCTGGGCGAACGACAGTCTTACCGCCGAAGAAGAGAAGGAATGCCGGGGCGCGATGGCGCAGGCTTTGTCCGCGGGATATAAGATTTTGAAGGACGGAGGAAAAAGCGTGGAAGCGGTAGAAGCCGCTGTTATAATATTAGAAGATTCTCCGCTTTTTAACGCCGGAAAGGGCTCGGCGTTCACACACGAAGGCGACAATGAATTAGACGCGTCCATAATGGATGGGGCGACCTTAAAAGCCGGAGCGGCGGCCGCTGTTAAACACATAAAAAATCCCATCAGCCTGGCGCGCCTTATCATGGAAAAAACCTGTTATGTTCTGCTGGCCGGAGAAGGAGCAGAAGCATTTGCAAAAGAAAACGGCATGGCGCCGGTTCCGCAGGATTATTTTTTTACGGAAAGAGCATGGAAAAGCCTTCAGCGCGCCAGAGAGAAAGAAGCCGAAGAGAAAAATATATCCGCCGAAAAAGATAATACGGCCGCTTCCGCGCCTGACGATATGAAAAAACACGGCACCGTGGGATGCGCCGCTTTGGATATTAACGGCAATCTTGCCGCGGGCACGTCTACGGGAGGATTAACCGATAAATATTCCGGCAGGATAGGCGACAGCCCGATTATAGGCGCGGGAACTTATGCGGATAATAACACCTGCGCTGTTTCCGCCACCGGCACCGGAGAATATTTTATGCGGCTGGCGGCAGCGCGGGATATTTCCGCCATGCTTGAATATAGAAACATAAGCATTCAGGAAGCGGCGGACGCCGCCGTTGCGAAAGTCACAAAACTCGGCGGAGACGGCGGGGTCATATGTCTGGACAAAAAAGGAAATATTGCGTTCAGTTTCAACAGCGGCGGAATGGCCCGCGGATATATCAACAAAGACGGCCGGCCCGTGGTCATGATTTATAGAGATGAAAAAGACCGCCCGTTTTCATAGATTCCCGCAGCATAAATTTATGCCCGTTTTTGTTTTACCATCCGCCGGCAGTCCGGCCGCCCGGCAATCCAGCGGTCCAGCTTCGTGTTTTACATATAGGACTTTGGACCTATTCCGCTCTTCCCCATATAGTCCTTCTTTATTTAAGCGGCAGGGGTTAGACTATTAATGGGGAGGGGTTATGAACACGTTCAATTGCGCGGTCTTGACGGCCGCAATGACCATACAGACGGCTTATTGCCAGCTGCCGGGGGGCTATCACCGGCTTCAAAACAATTTAACCATGTCCGCCGATATTTTTGACGGAAGCGTCCGGTTTAAACCGGCGCCGGTTTATGCCACAAAACCTTCTTCAAAACAGCTGAATAAAACTTCCGCGTCTTTCGACAAACTTTTGCGCCCGGAAAAATCGAATCAACAAGACAGCGCGATAAAGCATGCCGGGCAAAAAGGAATTCAGCCGGCGATTGTAAAACCTCCGGAATTATCCGAAAACCGCATCGGCGAAGATTTAAAAGACACCGTAAAACACGGGACCCTGCGTTTGTCATGTCTTTTTGAAAAAGCTCTGGACAAATTGTCCGTAAACAAAGTCATGCTGAGCCCCGTCGCATATCCGAAACATATTGCTGAAAAAATAGCGCGCGCGGCTTATTCCGGAAAGGAAACCGCTTTGCCGTAACAAACCGACATAAACTTTTCCGGCAATTTCAATTAAGGTTTATCGCCTGTTTGATATTGGCTTTAATTACCCTGCCCAGTCTTTTCATGCCTTCGTCTATCTGCGCTTCCGTGGGATATGAGAAATTAAGCCTCATGGTATTCTGGCCGCTGTTATCGCAATGGAAAGCCGAGCCTATGACATAAGCCACATTTTCCTTGATGGCTTCATAAAAAAGCTCGTCGGCATTCATATATTCAGGAAGCCTCAGCCAAAGGAAAAGCCCGCCTTCGGGCTTTGTCCAGGACACGTCTTCGTCCTCGGGCATATACCTCTTGAGAGCCTCCAGCATCACATCCTTCTTTTTCTTGTATCTCTTTTTAGTCTGATCTATATGCGGCAGAAAAAGACCGCGCTTTAAAAATTCCGCGGCCACAAGCTGATTGAAAGACGAGGTACATAAATCAAGAGTCTGCTTTAAGGTCGCCATTTTTTTTATAACAGCCTCATCCCCCAGTATAAAGCCCAATCTAAAGCCGGGACAAAGCGTTTTTGAAAACGTAAAAAGCGAAATTACATTCCCGCTTTCGCCTCCCAGCTTATAAAGCATCGGCGGAGCTTTGCCTTCAAACCTGATCTGCCTGTATGGGGAATCTTCAACGATAAACACATTGTATATCTCTGAAAACCTTATAATTTTATCGCGCCTTTCTTCGGAAAGCGTCACTCCGCTCGGATTCTGGAAATCCGGCACGAGATATATAAATTTATAGTGTTCCTCCTCATTTTGCAGCTGTTTAAGTTTCTTTTCAAGTTTATCAACAATTACGCCGTCGTCATCCATGCCTACGCCTATCATCTTGCATCCGTAAGAATTGAAAACCTGTAATCCCCCCAGATAGCTTGGGCGCTCCACAATTATGGGATCCGACGGATCTATGAAAGTCTTGCCTACAATATCCAGGGCCTGCTGAGAGGCGGTGGTAATCAGAAGATTTTCGGGTTTTGCGATAATGCCTTCCTGCTCTCTTAAAAATCTTATTATCTGCTCTTTCAGCTCCGGAAGGCCTTCGGTGGGTCCGTATTGAAGCGCCATCCTGCTGTTTTTCTTAAGCACATCCGCCGTTATATCGGTCAAGGCTTCTGCCGGAAAAGTTTCAGGGTCGGGAAGCCCGCCCGCGAATGAAATGATTTCGGGCTTATTTGTGATTTTAAGAAGTTCCCTTATTACCGAGGCTTTTGTCCTGCGGTTGACCGAGGCAAGATTCTTTACGAGATCTATCATGGTTTTTCTCCAATATGATGCGGAATGAGGTAAACCTGAATTACTCAGGCAAGCTATATGAAAATTTTACAATAATTTTAAACAAAAATGGCGGAATAATTTGACTGCGGGCATGTCATTCAGATAGAATTATCCAAGTGAAAAAACAAAAAAACGCGGACCGGCTCCTGCGGCAAAGCATTACGCGGGCGGGCAGACGGCTTTACTCTCTGGGACATATAGCCGCCGGCGACGGAAATATAAGCGCGAGAACAGCCGGCGGACTCATCCTTGCCACCCCCTCCGGAGCGTGCAAGGGGTTTATGAAGGCGAAAGATATCGTTCTTCTCGCTCCGGACGGAAAGAAAATATCCGGAGCGGGCAGCACTTCCTCGGAAATCGCCCTGCACTTATTTATTTATAAAATGCGCCCGGATATAAAAGCGGTCGTGCATGCGCATCCGCCCATAGCCACTGGGTACGCGGCGGCGGGCATTCCTCTCGATAAACCCATACTTGCGGAGGCCGTAATTTCGCTGGGACGCGTTCCGCTTGCGCCGTATGCGACGACAGGGACGCAGGAAGTCCCGCGCTCAATAGCTAAATTCGTCAAAACCCATGACGCCGTGCTTCTGGCAAACCATGGAGCGGTGGCATACGGCCCGACCATGGAAAATGCCCTTTGGAAAATGGAAACGCTGGAGCATTACGCCAAGATACTGCTGGTTACCGAAATTCTTGGGAAACAAAAGCTGTTAAATAAATCAGAAATCTCCCGTCTTAGAAAACTGCGGTAAATGTAAAAAAATTCAAGCGGAATTCATTGCTATCCACGCCTGCCCCAATGAGATTCCTCCGTCATTTGCCGGCGTCTGCTCATTAGTAAAAACCTTAAATCCTGAGCGGGCCAGTTTCGCGATAGTCCCCTCCAGAATAATTCTGTTCTGGAAAACACCCCCCGAAAGAACGGCTTGTTTTATCCCCGTATTTTTTGAAAGTTTAAAAATCATTTCGCACGCCATATCCGCGACCGAGCGATGGAATTTAGAGGATATATCACGGATTTTTCCAGCCTCTTTCTCCAAAAGCATGGATTTTATAACAGGACCGGGGTCCGCGATCAAAACTCCGTTTTCTTCATAAATATCAAATCCGTATCCCTGAGCCGGATATCCGGCGCAAAGGCTTTCGAGCTCCATAGCGGCCTGCGCCTCGTAAGTAACGTCTTTTCTTATACCGGCGATAAAAGCGGCGGCGTCAAAAAGCCTGCCCATGCTGGAGGTCATGGGCGAATTGATCCTTCCGTCTATCATCCGCTCTATGACCCCAGCCTCCCGCGAACCGATGTTGTTAAATCCGGCCATGCCGTATTTATCCCAGTATCCGGGGCAAAAGGTTTTTATGCAGGAAAGCGCCGTCCTCCATATTCCGTAAACGGCGGCGTCCCCGCCGGGCAAAGGAAAAGGTTTTAAATGGCCCAGCCTGTTGAAATTTCCGCCTTCAGCCAGAATAAATTCACAGCCCCATATGGTTGAATCCGTTCCATACCCCGTGCCGTCCAATGCGGCGCCCAGAACAGGTCCGGTTATATTATGTTCCGCCATTACTCCGGCGACATGGGCGAAATGATGCTGTATTCCGATTTTCCTGCCTTCCATTTTTAAGGCAAGCCTCGTGGAATGATAGTCAGGATGGAGATCATGCGCTATTATTTCGGGCGACACCTCAAGAAAAGCTTTCATCCCGGCAAGGGCTTCAAGATAAAACTCCTGCGCCTTTTCCTCATCCAAATCCCCGATATACTGTGAAAGGAATGCCTCGTTTGAGCGCGTTAGGCAGAAAGTGTTTTTAAGCAACCCGCCGCACCCCAGAACACACGGCCCGCTTTTTGCCAAACGCACAGAATCAGGAACATAGCCCCTGGAACGCCGAACCGGATATACTTTATCTTTTCCGGCGAAGACAACCGAGTCGTCGCACCTGTTATGTATTTCCCTGTTGTGAACAAGAAAAACATCCGCTATGCCGGAAAGCCTTTCAAATGCCTCTTCCCTTGTTCTGCAAATAGGCTCATCCGCCCTGTTTCCGGAAGTCATCACAAGCGGAGAGACAAACCCCGAATCCGCCAGCATTCTGAATAAAACCGCATGGAGCGGGGTGTAGGCGAGCATAATCCCTATGGTATCGAGTCCGTCAGACGGCCATTGGGGACAGCCGTCTTTCTTTTTAAGCATTATTATGGGCGCGCGGGGAGAGGAAAGAACGGATTTTTCAAAATCTGAAATAAGGCAGAGCTTTTCCGCCTGCGCCATATCGGAAACCATTACCGCAAAAGGCTTATGCGGGCGTTTCTTTAATTTTCTGAGCCTGATAACGGCTTCCTTGTTTGAAGCGCAGCAAGCAAGATGAAATCCTCCCAGACTCTGAATTGCGGCTATTCTGCCTTCATTAAGCGCCTGCGCGCACAGTTTTAACGCTTCATGCCCTTTTGAAATTTTGTTTTCACGCAACTGCTCACCCCCCCCCCTCCCTCCCCCCTCGATGGGGAGGGGTAGGGTGGGGGGCGCTTTCCGAAAGACATGGGCAGTTACGTTTTCACGATGGAACTCAACTTGCGGTCCGCATTCCAGACAGGCATTGGGCTGGGCATGGAATCTCCTGTCCGCCGGATCTTCATATTCGGCAAGACAGGCTTTGCACATTGTAAAATCTCTCATCGTAGTGAACGGCCTGTCATAAGGAAGGTTTTTAACTATCGTGAATCTCGGCCCGCAGTTTGTGCAATTTGTAAAAGGATAAAAATGCCTTCGGCCGGCGGAATTAAAAATATCCTCCCGGCATTGCGCACACATTCCCAAATCAGAAGGCACTATTGAAGCGGAAGTCCGCCGGAGCGCGCTCCTGCCTATAACAAAGCTTGTGCCGCCTGAAACAGCCATGTCTTCAATTTTCAGCGAATCTATCCTCGCTTGGGGAGGAGCGTCGTTTTCTACCGCCCTGATAAAATTTTCAACGTCCCGCGAATTTCCTTCGGCTTCTATAACCACTCCGGAAGAAGTATTTATCACCAAGCCGGAAATATTATTCTTAACGGCATGGCGGTACACCGCGGGCCTGAAGCCCACTCCCTGCACGATGCCGCTTATCAGAATTTTTTTTCTTTGTTTCATAGCCCTATTCCCGCACAGATATTATCAATTTCGGCTCTTCCGGGTTTAGCTTTGGCGGGGGCCGGTCATGGAATTGCCCCTCCGCCGCGTAGGAAACCCTCCCGTGGTTTCCCCCTCCACCGCGGAACGGGTGGAGAGGTCTCCCATCCGCTATGCGGCTGCGGAGCAACTCCATGCCTGCCCCTTGACGCTCATGACGTAAGTTTTAACATTTCTACTTTAAGCCATCTTGGTTTTCTGCGCATGGGTCGTTAGACCCACACGAAAGCATCCTGATTGCCCATGCGTATCCGCACTACACATGTTATAACAATAGTGAAGGATGCGGAAAGCTTTTGAGGAGGGGAAAAATGAAAAGAATAAAAATCCGGTATTCGGTTTTGCCTGCGCTATTATTCGGGTTTATATCGACGATATCCGCTTCGGACTGGAATGCCGCGTTTGAACAGCCGCAATATGCGGAAATAACGCTGATTTCCGCAAACGCCGATGATATTTCCGCTTTGGAAAATCTGAAGTTTGACTGCGAAAAAATAACGACGGCCCAGCTTCTGGAATATATCCCGAAATTACTGCCTGCGGTAGAAACGCCTGATTATAAATTGTCTATTTTTCTGAGAAAATCCGAGAACAGAAGATATCTGGAACAGGTAAAAAATAAAATGAAAAATTTTATGGAGACCTGCGGCTATAAATACGGGAAAGATGAAACATGGACGAAGGCGTTAAGCCTGGCAGAAGCGGCCTCCGCCCGCCTTGAGACAATATTAAACTGGTAAAAAATATCAGCAGATGCGCGGAAGCTGTTCCCCTTCAAGCATAAGCAGTATTCTTGAGCCGCCGATTGAAGTATTCAGCCTTACTTTGGCCTGCCCCGAAGACACTTTTCCTATTATGGCGGAGTCTCTTCCGTATTCATGGCTTTTCATGATTGATAAAATCTTTTCTGCGTCGCATTCATCAACAAACGCGACTAATTTTCCCTCATTGGCGACATAAAGCGGATCAAGCCCCAAAAGAGCGCATGCGCCGGATACGGCAGGGCTTACCGGAATGGAATTTTCATCGATATCAACCGTACAGCCCGAAGCGGAAGCTATTTCATTCAATGCAGAGGCAAGACCGCCTCTTGTTAAATCCCTGAGAACATGTATAGCCGAAGAGACGCCTAGCATTTTTTCCACAAGCGAATTAAGCGGAACGGCGTCGCTTTTTATTCCGCTTTCAAGACCCAGATTATTTCTGGCATTCATTACCGCTACGCCGTGCTCCGCAAGATTTCCGCTCATGATTATAACATCGCCTGTTTGAGCGTTTGCGCCGGATAAATTCACGCCCTCCGGTATCACGCCTATGCCGGCAGTGGTTATAAACAGCTTGTCGGCATGGCCTTTTTCCACTACCTTTGTGTCTCCGGTAACTATCGAAACCCCCGCCGCGCGAGCCGATTCGGCCATGGAACCGGCGATACGCTCAAGAAGAGCGGCGTCCAATCCCTCTTCCATTATAAAAGCCGCGGACAGGGCTATCGGTTTTGCGCCCTTCATCGCAAGGTCGTTCACCGTGCCGCAGACAGCCAGTCTGCCGATATCTCCGCCCGGAAATTCCAGCGGGCTTACGACATAACCGTCAGTGGTGAATGCCAGACGCCCGCCGTCTATGGATAATTCCGCCGCATCATCCATGGCATTGAGCGCGGGATTGGAAAACCGTTTGGCAAAAACTTCTTTTATGAGCTCATGCGTCAGCCTTCCCCCGCTTCCATGCCCGAGCATTATTTTTTGAATCCCTTTGCCCATAATAAAATAATACCAAATTACCCGCGGCAATTTGCCTGCGTTGAAGCACAAATTATAGTATTGAAGGGCAGTATATACCGCAAGAATAATTTTAAGGAGAAGCCTTATGGGGTTTTCATTTATACCGAAGGAAATGAAATTTTTCGACCTTTTCGACCAGCAGAGCAAAAATGTGGTCAAGGGCTGTGAATGGTTCAAAGCGATGGCGGCCACCGGCGGTTTTGACGACGCGGGCGTGCAGAAAATGCGCGACATGGAACATGAAAGCGACACTCTTACCCATGAAACCATAGACATGCTTAACCGCACCTTTATAACCCCTTTTGACAGGGAAGATATTCATTCCCTTGCCTGCGAACTCGACGACGTAATAGACCTTGTGCAGGCCATGACCACAAGAATACGGCTTTACAAGATAGCCGTGAAAGACGAATATCTTCCGCAGTTTGCGGAAGTCATACTTCAGTCCGTTAATTTTCTTTCAAAAGCCGTAACCGGCCTGCGCGACATGAAACGGCCCCGCAGAATACTTGACGCCTGTATAGAAATAAACCGTCTTGAGAATGTCGGAGATCAATTGCGCGAAATAGCCATAAGCAAACTCTTTGAAGATACAAAAGACCCGATAACCGTAATAAAATGGAAAGAAATCTACGAATGCGCCGAAACCGTGCTGGATAAATGCGAAGACGTGGCGAATATAGTCGAATCAATAATGGTGAAACAAGGATAACGGACGCGGAATGACACTGGCAATAATTTCCCTTATATTTCTGGCCCTGCTGTTTGATTTTCTGAACGGATTTCACGACGCGGCAAATTCCATAGCCACGGTGGTGTCTACGCGGGTGCTTTCCCCGCGCTATGCCGTGATGTGGGCGGCATTTTTTAATTTTATAGCCTTCCTGTTTTTCGGCCTGCATGTGGCGGGCACCATAGGAAAAGGCATTGTTGATATCGGCGTCATGGATTCTTATGTGATATTCGCCACTCTTATCGGAGCCTGCGCATGGGATATAATCACATGGCATTACGGACTGCCGACCAGTTCCTCGCACGCCCTGCTGGGCGGGCTTGTAGGCGCCGCGATAGTAAAAGCCGGAACCGCCTCCCTTGTGATGGCCGGCATATGGAAAACGATCGTATTTATGATTCTTTCCCCCCTCCTCGGACTTTTTCTGGGGCTTCTGATAGGCGTAATCGTATACAGGCTTTTTGCCAAATCAGCGCCGGGACAGGTGGACCACTTTTTCAGAAAAGGCCAGCTCTTTTCAGCCGCCTGCTACAGTCTGGGGCATGGAGGCAATGACGCGCAAAAAACAATGGGCATAATAGCCGGACTTTTGTTTAGTTCAGGACTGCTTGCGGGGGATTTTTATATTCCTTTCTGGGTGGTGCTGTCCTGCCACGGAGCAATCGCTTTAGGCACGATGTGCGGAGGATGGAAAATAGTAAAGACCATGGGCCAGAAAGTGGCAAAACTGCGGCCCGTGGACGGCTTCTGCGCGGAAACGGGCGCCGCCGTCACATTGTTTTTATCATCCGCGCTAGGGGTGCCGGTAAGCACAACCCACACGATAACCGGCGCCATAATGGGCATAGGCGCGCTGAGAAGATTCAACGCGGTGCGCTGGGGCATGGCAGGACAGATAGTATGGGCGTGGGTTCTCACAATTCCCTGTTCCGCATTAATTTCCGCAATAACCTATTACGCAGTTAAACAGTTTTAACCGCATGGATAGCCAACAAGTCACCATCAGCCCAGCTGTCTTAATATCTTCTTTGCGCGTTTTACAAATTCAGGCAGGGCTTTTTGTATTTCAGGGGAAAGTCTTTCGGTTAAAACAAGCGGATTTTCAATTTCCATGGCCAGTATGAGTATGTCTTTGGGGAAGGGGATGTTGAGTTTCTCCGCCATTTGAAGTATTTCGGGAAGGCCGGCAAAATGCGGGGAGGGCGCGGTTATTTTGCAAAAATCTTCGGAAGAATATTCAAGAATAGTTCCCGGCGGGCATTTGCCCGTTGAAATGGCGTCTAAAAGAAGGGCTTTGTCATAGCCTTCCAAAAAGTCTAAAAGCGCAAGTCCTGATTCGGCTGTTTCCTGAATATCGGCAAAGTCTTCAGGCAATTCTTTTTTTAACAGCCGCGCCGCCGCAAATCCCACGCCGTCATCGCCCAGAATATCGTTACCGAGAGCAAGCACCAGCAAGCGCTTCACCGCTTTATCTGCCTTATCACTTTGCCTGAAGCATCCCGGATGTTGAGCAAAAGCGGCATCTGCCCCGGAAGGGTATGAGTGGCGCAGCCGAAACACGGGTCATAAGCGCGAAACGCCATTTCCACCATATTCAAAAGCCCTTCGGAAACCTCGCCGTTTTTTATAAGGCTTTTTGCCGACTTATCAACGCTCATGGCTATGCGGGCGGCATTGTTCTGCGTGGCCACGATTAGATTGGCTTTTGAAATAAGACCATTGTCATCGGTTTCATAGTGGTGTATAAGAGTTCCCCTCGGGGCCTCCACTATCCCTATTCCCTTTCCCTGCGGCTTTAACGCCATGTTGCGCAGTTCTTTGCTCGTTATCTCTTTGTCATTTAAAAGCTCGTTTATTCTTTCCGCCGCCTGCATCATTTCCACCACTCTGGCCCAGTGATTTGCCAGAGTATGATGAACCGGCTTTCCTCCCAGCACCTTAAAATACTCCTCATACGCCTTCTGCGCCTGAGGAGATGCCATGCCATCGGCGGCATTAAGCCGCGCCAGCGGAGCCACCGCATATATGCCGCTTGAAGGTCCGTCCATAAAACCCTGCCAGCCTATGGGCTTCAAATAGCAGAATTTCATATAGCTCCACGGCTCAACATGCTCGGCCACATAATCAAGATATTTATCCGGCTGGAACTTTGCGTATTCCTTGCCTTCGGGGGTCACCACCCGGATATGACCGTCATAGAAATTTACTCTATTCTTATCGTCCACCATGCCCATGTAGTATGTTTTATGGGTATAAGCGTCCGAAGTTATAATATCCACGTACTTTTTGTTTTTAAGCACGATATCTTTGAACACCTGCAGGGTAAACGCTGCAAATTCCATGGAATCTTTGCCCAAATCCCTGAACTTCGGCAAATCCTCGGGAGAAATACCCTTGGCCACGCCGCCGGGAAGACCCATTACGGGATGTATAACTTTGCCGCCCAGATATGTTATAAGCTCCCGTATCCTTCTGCGCATGGATATGACTTTTTTCCCCACATCAAGACCCACTTTCTCTATAACTCCAGCCACATTCCTGAGATGTTTCGGCGCGTCCGGCCCTACAATGAAATCAGGACCGCCCAGTATATAAACGTGCAGGGCATGGTCTTCAAGCATAAAAGCGTTATAAAGCAGTTCCCGAATCTTGCGCGCGGCGGGAGTCGGCTGAACTTGATACAAATCGTCCAGCGCCTTTACAGCCGCCATATGATGCGCAGTGGGACACACTCCGCATATACGCGATGTTATCTGAGGCATATCTTCGGCTGGCCGGCCCCTGCTGAAAATTTCAAATCCCCTTAATTCGGGAATCTGCAGGTATGCCCTGTCTACATTGCCCTTGTCGTTAAGGAATATTTCTATTCTCCCATGACCTTCCAAACGCGTTATGGGGTCTATGGAAATTTTACGTCTATTATCTTTTACCGCGCTGTTTCCCGCCATATGATCTGTATGCGTAGCCATATTATGAAACTCCTTATTATGCCGTAAGACTGGGAACTAAACTATCAATATTCTTTTTTCTGTTTCTTTTTTTACGCTTTCCGTCTACCTTCTACCGTTTACCATCTACCCTTTATTTACCTTTCCGCGCAAAAGGCATTTTGAAAGCCCGTATCTGTAAAAAGAACCGATGGGGTCGGGAATACCCGCAAGCACCTTGTCTATGTCTTTCTCATCCTGTCCCGCTATTGAGGATGTTATTGAAGAAACTATTTTAGCCCCCTGGTCCTTTACCCTTGAAGTAGGACCGAAGCACCCTGAGCACGGCATATTGCCTTTTACGCACAGGGCTTCGCATCCCGCCCTTGTGGCCGGACCAAGGCATAAAAATCCCTGAGCAAGAACACATTTTTCGGGATCGATAACGGCGCTGTGCGGACGCTTAAATTCGGAAATAACCATGTCCGCCGGCTTTGAATCCTTCCGCGGACACTCATCGCAAAGCGCTTTATCGGGAGCAAGCACCGAGCCTTTGGGAGGAAGTTTACCGGAAAGGAGCGCGGTGAGCGCCTGCATTATTATCTTAGGAGTAGGCGGACAGCCGGGCAGATAGTAATCGGTTTCAATGATCTCGTCAAGAGCCCGCACCATATTGCGCAGCTGGGGAAGCTCAAGCGCATTGCCGTCATTGGAGCAGGAAGTTTCCGGCCTGACATTCGTTTTATCGTTCACGCTGGGCGATTCACCGTATACATAATCAAATATCCGGCTTCTTTCAAACTGGTTTGAAAGGGCGGGTATGCCTCCGGCGCAGGCGCAGGCGCCGAATGAAATAACCGCTTGGCTTTTCCTGCGCAGAAGCCTTGCCATTTCCTCCTGCTCGGAAGTCCGCAGAGCCCCGTTTATAAGCGCGGCGGCTATGGATTTATCCGGCAGGGCTTCTATATCGCTCTTTTTGAAATCCATGGCTACGGGCCAAAACACGATATCCACGGCGTCAAGCACCTTAAGAACATCCTCGGCTAAATCAACCACCGCCTCCTCGCACCCTCCGCATGAAGCGCACCAGTAAAACGCCACCTTCGGCTTATCTTGCATGGCTTACCGCCTCCTCTTTCCGCACTGCCTGCTCTTTGACTTCGGAAGAACCGTGTTTTGAGCCTTCCTTTATTTCCTCATCCCATTTTGCGAATATGCCGGGCATGTCAAGCGGTCCCAGCCTGCGCACTTTCTCCACCATGTCGTTTACAACAGTCTTGACCTTTTCTCCCTCCGCGCCTGAAATCCATTCCAGCCTGAATCTGTCTTTTTCAATGCCCATATCTTTGAGCATTCTTTCAAGCAGGCGCATCCTGCGCAATGTTTTGTAATTACCCTCGGAATAATGGCAATCCCCGGGATGGCATCCCCCTAAAAGAACGCCGTCCGCCCCTTTTGCAAAAGCGTCAAGAATAAACTGGGGATCCACCCTGCCCGAACACATTACTCTTATAATGCGCACATTGGGCGCGTATTTAAGCCGGGACACGCCGGCAAGGTCCGCCGCCGTGTAGGTGCACCAATTGCAGAAAAAGGCCACTATTTTCGGCTCCCATGCCGCCGCGCTAGCGCCGGGATCTTCTTTCGCCGTATTATGATTTTTCATTTTAAAAGAACCCCCTCTATTTCGCCGAATATCTGTTCGTCTTCAAAAAGTTTCTGCCTTATCGAGCCGGACGGACAGGCCGCGGCGCATACCCCGCAGCCTTTGCATAAAACTTCGTTTATCACCGCTTTTTTCTTCGTTTCGTCAAAAGTTATCGCAGTGTAAGGACACAACGATATGCAGGATTTGCATCCCGAGCACTCCTCTTCAAGGATGTATGAAGTGTTAGGTTCCAGCTCCACATAGCCGGTGTCTATAAGAACAAGCGCCTCCGCCGCCGCCGCCCCCGCCTGCGCCACGGTGTCCGGAATATCTTTCGGCCCCTGACAGCATCCCGCTATAAACACCCCGTCCGTGAAAGTATTTACCGGCGCGAGTTTCGGATGACGTTCCTGAAAAAATCCTTCCACCGAACACCCTATATTGAAAATACGCTTCATCTCCCTGACATCCGCATGGGGCTCCAATCCCACCGAAAGAACCACCATATCCACGGGTATTCTGCGCACAAAACCGCTCAGCGTATCTTCCACCCGTATGACCAGCCTTCCTTCCTCGTCGGGCACCATCACCCAATCGGTCACTTCGGCCACTCTGCCCCGCACGAAATGCACGCCGTCCTGAAGAAGCTTGTCATAGAACTCCTCATAAGATTTGCCGGGGGTACGCATGTCTATATAAAAATTATAAACCTCAGCGGATGAATGCTCTTTGACCAAATGCGCCAGCTTCAGGGAATACATACAGCAGACCCTTGAACACCACTTATTGCTGTTTTCATCGCGGGAACCCACGCAGTGTATTATGCCCACCGCTTTGGGTTTTTTGCCGTCTCGAAGCACCACCTCGCCCTGAGTGGGGCCCGAAGCGTTTATGAGCCGTTCAACTTCAAGCGAAGTATACACGTTCGGGTACCTTCCGTAGCCGTAATACGGGTTTTTGGCGGCGTCATACGCCTGAAACCCGGTGGCTATTATTATGGTGCCCACCTGAATTTCCTTGAGTTCCTCTTTCTGCGTGAAATCCACGGCTTTTCTGTCGCAGGCGGAGGCGCAGGACTGCTTGCACTTTCCTGTTTTAAGCTGAAGACAGGTCTCAGGATCTATGACAACCACTTTGGGAGTGGCCTGCGGAAACGGGATATACACGGGCTTGCGCTTGCCGAGCCCCTCGTTGAATTCATCCCGGAATTTACCTTCTTTATATACGCACTTTTCCACACACTCCATACAGCCCACACAAAGCTCTTCCTTTATATACCTCGGCTTGCGCTTAACGGTCACCTTATAACTGCCCACATAACCGTCCACCTTCTGCACCTCCGAATACGTCCAAAGCGTGATATTGGGATGCCCTTTGACAGAAGACATCTTGGGCGTGAGTATGCAGGCCGCGCAGTCCAGCGTAGGAAAAGTTTTATCAAACTTGGCCATGTGTCCGCCTATGGTGGGGTCTTTTTCCACAAGATAAACCTTTTTGCCGGCATTGGCCAGAGTAAGCGCGGAGTGTATTCCCGCTATCCCGCCCCCGACAATAAGCACGTCGGGGTGTATCGGCGATTTGCTTTTCTCAAGCGCTTTATGAAACCGCACCCTATATACCGCCGCCCGCACAAGGTCTTTCACTTTATCAGTGGCTTTCTTCTTATCTTCATGCACCCATGAGGCATGCTCCCTGACATTGACCATCTGAAAAAAGAACGGGTTCAGCCCTCCCTTGACGCAGGCATTGCGGAAAGTCGCCTCATGAAGCATGGGGGAACAGGCCGCGACCACTATTCTTTCAAGCTTATGCGCTTTAATATCTTCGGCAATAAGCTGCTGGCCGGGATCCGAGCACATATATTTATAATCCCGGGACACGGCCACTCCGGGCAGGCCAGCCGCGTATTCCCGCACATTTTTTACGTCGATAACGCCGGCTATGTTCGTTCCGCAGTGGCAGATATAAAAACCTATTCTGGGAATGTTATCAGACGTCTTTTTGTCTTTGGTTTCGGACATAAATCATTTACCTCCGTTTTGACAAAACATTTTCGGCCGAAACTATACAGCGGTTAAGGCCTAATTTATCCGCGGGCAGACCCATGGCAAGGCCCAGCACCTGGGTAAAATAGAGCACCGGCATTGAGATATCGTCGTATCTGCTTCTCATCTGGTCCTGATAGCCGTCCAGATTAAACTGGCACAGCGGGCAAAGCGTAACTACGGCGTCGGCGCCGCGCTTTTTCGCCTCTTTGAGTATAATATACGACAGACGCAGTCCCACCTCCGGAATCGTGCCGGTGAGGCTTCCGCCGCAGCATTTTGTTTTAAGGGGAAACGGCACTGTTTCCGCCCCCGACGCCTCTATAAGCTTATCCATCGCCGTGGGATGAACCTGATCGTCGAATACCGCATACGGCCTTACCACCTGGCATCCGTAATAAGCGGCAAATTTTAGGCCTTTGAGGGGCGCGCATATCTTGGACGCTATTTTATTTATGCCTATATCGTTTAAAAAGATGTCCGCCGGATGGCGCACCTTTATTTTGGGATCAATGCTTAATCCCGCGGTCTTCAGCGCGGTTTCAACCCTGCTTTTTACCTGCGAATTTTCATCGATGGCATGCAGAGCCTTGTTAAGCACAAGATAACAGGCGGAGCACGGCGCCATTATTTCGGCGTTTTTTCCGGCAAGAGCCAGATTTCTTCCGGCCAAAGCATGCGCCTGCAATTCATCCACCGCCATATATGCGGTGGCGCCGCAGCAGTTCCAATCCTCTATCTCCTGCAGATCTATTTCCAGCGCGCGGCACACGGCTAAAAGCGACTCCTCATAAGCTTTTCCAGTACCTTTGAGCGAACAACCGGGATAATAAAGATATTTCATCAATGTTTCCCCCCGCTTTTTTCAATGCTTCTAAGTATCTTCCGCAGTTCTCCCCGCCGTTTTATGGACTCAGGTATAAGAGAAAATCTTCCGGTGCGAAGAAGCGCTAATCCCAGCCTGCTCATACCCAGGAATTTAAACCAGTTGGTCCTCAGGAAAAGGTCGGTTACAAGCAGGGTTTCGGTCACCCTGCCCATTGCAAACACCATCTTGCCGAATTCTTTCGCAAGCACCGGCGTCGGGAATCTGCGCGGATAATAGCCCTCTTCGATAGCCCTTCTTTTCAGCGCATACATTATGTCGGTGATCATTATTTTTTTGGGGCATTCCGCACGGCAGGCGTAACAGCTTGCGCAGAGCCATATCGTGAAACTTCCGAGCACCTCTTTTTTAAATCCTTCGCGCGCAAGATTTATAAGCCTGCGCGGAGTGTAGTCCATATACAGAGAAAGCGGGCATGTGGCGCTGCAGAGCCCGCATTGTATGCATTGGCGTATTTTTTCCCCGCCTGAGACTTCGGTCACCCATTTCGCGAATCCGGGGTCGCGTTCTGCCTCGTATTTAATTTTAGTTTCCAGCGGCATTAAAACCTCCCGTGATGCATAATAAAATGAAAGGCTGTGATAATTTTTACTGCAGTAATACCCACAGTTTAGCATTTTAATTTTCGGTCTAAAATTCCATGCGGGCAGGGGGTAACGTAAAATGTTATGTGTAAGTTTGACTTAAGATAAAAAAAGGACCGCTATCCAACTGCAGCTATGGAATCGACATAAGGAAGAGCGCTATGAATAAGACGGCAAAACGCGCCGCAGCGAAGCGGCGGCATAAGATTTAAACGCTCGGACGGATACCCGCGATGCCGGCATCAGAGATGCCTTTGGCCGGAACATCCGCCGAACGCAAAGGAAGAACTTAAACCGCGGACAGGCATTGAGTTCTACGATTGAAGATTAAACGATTTTTCGCTTTCCAAAATCGTTTTATTGTCCAAAGTGAAAGCAAAAATTACGCCTATTGCGAGCAGAATTGAACCGGCGACATAAGTGTATGTTGCGGCATCTCCTTTGTATGTATCCTTAATAAAAGCGGCGATCTGAGGTCCAACTATCCCCGCAACAGACCATGCCGTCAGTATGGTCCCGTATACCACAGGCATCAGCTTTGCCGTAAATACATCTCCCACAAAAGACGGCATCGTGCCGAAACCTCCGCCGTAACAAAGCAGCACGTAACAAACCATGATCCCGAAAAGCCATGGATTTCCCACCCAGATAAGAGCTATAAAGACTAGTAATTGAGAAGCTAAAATTAAGCGGAACGCCTGAATTCTGCCGATTTTATCGGACAGACCGCCCCAGAAGAAACGGCCTATTCCGTTAAATAATGAACTAATAGCGATCAGTGTTGCTCCGGCAACGGCTAACGCTGCGACATCCATTGAAGCCCCCGTTTTCTTTAACAGATCCTGCAGCATAGGAGACTGTAAGCCGATAAACATGATGCCGGCGGAAATGTTTAAGAAGAAAATAAGCCACATTCTGAAAAATTTGCTTGAAAGGATACACATTTTAGCGGTCAACTTATCTTCACTCGCCTGATTTGAAGCATTAGCCGCGGGAGGAGTAAAACCTGCCGGCGCATATCCGGCCGGAGGATTTTTCAAAACCAATGCGGCAGGAAGAGCAATAGCAAGTAAAATTACGCCGGCGTAAAAAAACACCGTCACCAATTGAGATTGAAGAGACGCCTGGACCACAGTGTCCACAAGCTTGCCGTCCACAAATGCTTCCGGCGGGATAGATTTCAAAACGCTGTTAAATCCGCCCATTAACGCGGGGGCGATGAACTTGGACATAATTAAGGCGCCAAGCCCGAATCCCATAACTACCATTCCCGTAATAAAGCCTTTTTTATCAGGGAACCATTTTGCGGCAGTGGCAACGGGAGTAACATAACCAAGCCCTAATCCGCAGCCGCCTATGACGCCGTAGCCGATGTAAAGTAAAAATACGCTGTTTATCGACATGGCAAATGCGCTGATAAAATAGCCTGACGCAAATAAAATTGCCCCCATAACCGCTAATTTTTTAGGACCGAATTTGGCAAGATTCATACCTCCCCATGCAGCGGATAAGCCCAGAAAGCAAATGGCAAGACTAAAAATCCACATTACCTGCACGTTAGACCAACCGAAAGCGGTCATGATAGGTTTTTGAAAATAACTCCAGGCATAAACAGTTCCTAATGCAAGCTGCAGAACGGTCCCCATAATAGCTATCAGCCACCGATTGTGTTTTTCTGTTTCCATTTTTTTACCTGCCTCCATTTTTTTGTTTGTTAATTTGAATTATTAACTGATAATTAACCATGCAAATTCATTGCATACCGCAATATTACCATTTTTAGAGCAGCCTGGGTACCGGTTATTTTCTCTGTTATTTTCTCAATTCCGCATAAACACACCTTGAATTCAGGTATTTTTGCAACGGGGGCAACGGCAGGATTGGTTGTGGGATTTACAGCGCATTCCGCAAAATAAAACGGCGCGAGGACAACAGCCGCCGGAATACATGGATAACAATTATTTGGAAAACAAATCCGTATCTGGAAATCAGATATCGCCCTGTGGAAGACGTTTTAACTGCTCAAGAGTGAAAACCGGCCCATCCTTACATACGTAAACACTGCCCACATTACACCTTCCGCACTTGCCCACGCCGCATTTCATGCGGTTTTCAAGCGTCGTATATATGTCGGGGGGACAAAATCCCAAGCCGGTCAATACAGGCATTGTCAGCTTTATCATTATCGGCGGACCGCATACTATCGCCGTGCAGTTTTTAGCCGCCGGAGCCAGTTCTTTCAGCACCGAGGGCACAAAACCTATCTTTCCTTTCCAGTCCGGGGTTTCGCCGTTCGGGTCAACCGTAACGGTAAGTTTGACATCCTTGCGCTGAGCCCATGTCTGGAGTTCGTTCTTATAGACCAGGTCGGCCGCGGTGCGCGCGCCGTAAACGATACAGACACTGCCGAATTCCGCTCTTCTGTCCAGGATATTCCAGATCACGCTTCTCATCGGGGGCAGCGCTATGCCGCCGGCTATAAAGAGCAGGTCTCTGCCGCGCCATGTATCGATCGGAAAAAAATTGCCGTAGGGGCCGCGGAAGGTTATTGTCTGGCCGGACTCTCTGCCAAAAAGGGCGCTTGTGACTCTGCCGGCCTTGCGGAAGGTGCACTCGATATAATCCGTCCGCGTGGGGGGGCTTGCCACGCAAAAAACACTTTCCCCCTCGCCCGGAAGACCGTATATTCCAAACATCCCGGTGCGGTAGTTCCTAAAAAAAGCTGTTTTGAAAGCTTCGTCCGTAAATTCCAGCATGAGCGTCCTCACGCATGGCGCTTCGTCCCTGGTTTCCGCAATCCGCATTATGGACGGCTGATATATATTTTCCGTCATTTTTTTGTTGTGGTTCCTTTTTTCGGAATAGACCCTATCCTTTCGCATACTTCGCAAATGGACATGCCGGACTGGCACACCCTGGCGCACCTGCCGCAGCCGGTGCAAAGGAGCATCCCGAATCTGTCGTGGAAATAACGGAATTTATGCATGATCCTTTGCCTGAAGCGCGCGGACTGATCGGGCCTCGGATTGTGTCCGCCGGCATGCAGGGTGAAAAGGCCGAACCCGCACGAGTCCCAGTTGCGGGCCCTTACGCTTTTTTTATGGTTTCCCTCGTCTTGAATGTCAAAGCAGTGACATGTCGGACAGGTATACGCGCAGGCGCCGCATCCGAGGCAGGCAATGCCCGCCTCCTGCCAGAAAGGCGAGTCGAAATTGCCGCCGAGCCATGATGTCACGGCTTGCGCGTCAAACCGCACCGGAACCTGCGCCGCCGCGCCGGGCGCGGCCGCTTCCGGCAGGAGGAGTTCCCCAGCCGCTTCAACGATTTCCCGCCCCTTGTCCGTTAAAGCTTCGAGCAGGAATTTGCCGCCGGCGGATATAAGCGCGGCATCCGCCCCAGCCATAGAATCCGGTTTCACTCCCACACTGGTGCAGAAGCAATATTCGTCGTGGGAAACGCAGGCAAGGCTCACCACGGTCATGGCAGCGCGCTTCGAGTTGTATAATTCGTCTTTAAAATCCCAGTTAAACACCGCGTCCAGCGCTTTGAGCGCGGCCAGATCGCACGGCCTAACGCACAGGCAAACCGTCCTGGGATTTCCGGTCCCCAGCTTTTCCTGTTTAAACGAGTTGCCCTCATGGGAGTACTTGGCTATTATCTCGCTCATGGGAAAAAGAAAATCCTTGATTGAATTGCCGGGGATGGCCGCTGTCTCTATCTTGTCCGCGGGCTGCCATTGGGCAAAGCGGACCCTGCCTTCGCGGGCAACGGGCGCAACGACGATCCAGCCTCTCTTTGACAGGCTGGAGGCCAGTTCCGGCAGCTTCCCCGCATCGAATCCTTTTTTTGGCGTCATTTTATAAAAGTGTTGTCATCTTCAGCCGACCATGAGCCGATGAACGGCTTTTCAGCCGGGTCATAACCGGCCTTTGTTTTGAATTCTTCCATAACGATAGAATCGATCTTCGCGTTGAAAAGCATGAGCGGTATTCCCTGCGGGCAGGCCGACTCGCAGGAACCGCATAACACGCAGCGTCCGGCAAGATGGAACGCCCTGATGATGTTCCATGCGTAATTGCCGCGGCTGTCCGCCATGGAAGAGATCCATTGAGGGACGTTTTTCTCAACGATGCAGCGCCGGCAGTAGCAGGCGGGGCATGCCGCCCTGCACGCGTAACATCTTGTGCACTTTGAGAACTGCAGCCGCCAGAACTCCGCTCTTTCTTCCGTTGTCATCAAATCCAGTTTGGAGACAGCTTCAAGAAGATCTTTGTCCGTGGAGAGATCGGAGTATTTTTCTTTCAACAGCTTGCTTGTCCCGGACAGGTCCAGCGCCCCATGATATTCTTTGGGCCCCGCCGCCAGTATAAACACGTCCTTTTCCTGCAGCTGTGATTCAGCGGCCAGCAGGACCATACTGCGGCAGACGGCGGGGGACGCTACTACGGCCGCCGGGAATTGTCTGCGGATCTCGGGCTTGTGCAGATAGGCCGCAAGATTCTTTGTGCAAAGTTTATCATGCACAAGTCCGGAGACTTTGCCGGGCTCGATGATGAAAACGGGCTGCCGTCCGGCGCCCTTAACCTGGTGGCCGATGACCAGTTTAACCCTGCCTTCAGCGAGGAGTCTTTCCGCATCGGCGCGCACCGCTTCAATGAAGTTCACCGGCGCCGATGTCTGCTTAGGCTCAGTGTCAGGAGCTATGCTCATCAGACGGCCTCCCTGCCGGATTGTGATTTTTAAAAGAGCCCGCGGTTTTGACCCTTGCGGTTATGCCGCTGATCAATTCGGCGAATTTTCGTCCTTCCGCCGCCGAAACCCAGCTGAAAAAAAGCCTGTTCTCGCCTATTCCCGTGAATGCAAGCATCTTGCGGAAAATTGCCCAGCGCCTGCGCGCGTGGTAGTTGCCGTTCGTGTAATGGCAGTCGCCCGGATGGCAGCCGCTCACCAGTACGGCGTCGGCTCCGCCCTCAAAAGCTTTAAGTATAAAAAGCGGGTCTATTCGTCCCGTGCAGGGAAGCTTGATGATCCTGATGTTAGGGGGATACTGTATGCGGCTGGTGCCGGTAAGATCAGCCCCTGCGTATGTGCACCACGTGCAGACAAAGACCGTTATTTTAGGTTCAAATCCCGTTTCCGTGCGTTCTTCCGCTGTTGGGGTCATATTCATTCAAGCGCCGCTATTTCCGAAAATATCTGTTCGTCGGTATAGCCGTCGAGCTCTATGCTGTTCGATCGGCAGACAGCCGCGCATGTTCCGCAGCCCTGACATAGGCCTTCATTGACTTCCGCCACGATATTGACCGTTTTGCCCGTTTTATCCTTAATCTCCAGATCGGTTATGGCCTTATACGGGCACGCGCATATGCACGCCCTGCAGTGAACGCAGGTAACGCCGTTTACGCGCGCGATAATGGGTTCCCGCTCAAGCTGGGGGGTTGAAAACAGTCCCAGCACCTTTGCTGCAGAGGCGGAGGCCTGCGCCACGCTGTCCGGTATATCTTTCGGAGCCTGGCAGGCCCCTGCGAGATAGACTCCGGCCGCCGAGGTTTCGACCGGCCTGAGTTTCGGATGAGCCTCGCTGTAGAATCCATCCTCGTCGTAGTTCACGCCTAGCATCCGGGCAAGACGGGCGGAACCGTGCCTCGGCACTACGGCGTCCGCCAGAACCACCATATCCGCCTCTATGACCGCCGGCCGACCGGTAAGGGTGTCTGCCCCTTTCACAATCAATTTGCCGTCCTTGCGCCTGTATATCCTGCTGACGCGGCCGCGTATATACTCAACGCCGTCCGCCTCTATAGCCCGGCGGACGAATTCCTCGTAGCCCTTGCCCGCGGCGCGGATGTCCATATAGAAGATAACCGCTCTCCCGTCATGGACTTTGTGCCGGTAGAGCATCGCATGTTTGGCCGAATACATACAGCAGATCTTCGAGCAGTATTTTTTCCCGGCCTTGTCGTCGCGGCTGCCGCAACATTGGATAAAGACCACGGTTTCCGGAACGGAGCTGTCGCTCGGCCTCCGGATCTCCCCGCTTGTCGGGCCGCTTGCTGAAGCAAGCCGTTCGAAGGCGAAGCCGTCGATGACGTCCTTCAAGCTCCCGCCTCCGTACTCTTTATACGCCGAATGGTCCCACAATTCGAACCCTGTGGCCAGGACTATCGCTCCTGCCTTTATCTTAACCAGCTTGTCCTGGTCTTTGAAATCTATAGCGTTTTTTTGGCAGACCTTGGCGCACAGCCCGCACGCGCCTTTAGCGAGCATTAGGCACTCCGTGCTGTCTATTACCGGCTTGTTGGGCACCGCCTGCGGGAACGGCACGTAAATAGCGGCTCTTGTCCCGAGCCCCGCGTTGAATTCATCTGGTATCTTTTTTCTGGGACACTTGTTCCAGCAGTCGCCGCAGCCGGTGCACTTGGAGGGATCCACATACATGGCTTTACAGCGGACGGTTACCTCGAAATTACCCACGAAACCTTCAACCGACTCAATCTCGCTATACGTCATCAGCGTGATATTGGGATGGCTTGCGGCCTCAACCATACGCGGAGTCAGTATGCACTGGCTGCAATCCAGTGTGGGGAAGGTTTCGCTAAGTCTCGCCATATGGCCGCCGATCGAGGGGCTTTTTTCTACCAAGATGACTTTTTTTCCTCCGCCGGCGATGTCAAGCGCCGCCTGGATGCCCGCAATGCCGCCGCCTATGACAAGAGCGGTCGGTTCAACAGGAACGCGTATCGGATAAAGAGCGCGGTTTCTTATTGTTTTGGCGACCATTACCCGCACAAGGTCTATGGCCTTTTTGGTGGCTTTTGCCCTGTCGTCGTGCACCCATGAGCAGTGCTCGCGGATATTCGCCATTTCAAGCATATATGGGTTAAGCCCGGCCGCGGCCGCGGCGCTGCGGAAAGTCCGTTCGTGCATGCGCGGGCTGCATGCCGCGACTACAACTCCAGTGAGGTTTTTTTCAACTATGGCTTTTTTTATAAGCTGTTGACCGGGATCGGAGCACATGTATTTGTAGTCCGTGCTGTATGCTACTCCAGCCATTGCGCCGGCGGCACGGGCAACTTCCGCACAGTCAACACTTCGGGCTATGTTTTCCCCGCAGTGGCAGACAAATACTCCTACTCTGGCCATTTATTTTGTTACCGTCCCCGTATTGATAAAGTGCCGGTCCAATCCCAATTCTTTAGGATTCAGCCCCGCCGCCAGGCCTAAAAGCTGGCTTAGATAAATTATAGGAAGATTATACGGTCCATGCCCCGCCTTGTTAATATCCCGCTGTCTCATGTCCAGGTTTGAGTGGCACATTGGACAGCCCGTGACGATAAAATCCGCGCCGAAAGCCTTTGCGTCGGAAAGCACGGCATTGGAAAGCTCCACAACAGCTCCGGTTTTTGACATACTCAATCCGCCGCCGCAGCATTCGGTAAGAAAATTCCATTGCACTATTTCGCAGCCGCTGGCCTTGATGGCCGCTTCCATGGAGGATGGATTCTCGCTGTCATCGCCTTCTATTATCCCCTCGCCCCTGCTCAAAAGACAGCCGTAATAGGGAGCCGCGCGAAGTCCTTTCAGGGGAGTCTTCAGTTTGCCGGACAGTCCTTCCGCCAAAAGCATATTCGCGAATTCGCTTATATTGATAACGCGAATCCCGCCGCTGTACGGCAGGCGCACTATTTTCTTAATATGCCCGGCCAGATCCGCGCTGCGCGCCAGACGCACATTTGTCCCTTTAAGCCTTGAAAAACACGCCGCGCATGGCGCAAGGATATCTCTCAATCCCTGCGCTTCGCTGAGCGCAAGCACGCGGTACGGTAGAGCGACAGCCAAGTAGTGGTTGAGGCTGTGGGCCGCGGTGGCTCCGCAGCAGTTCCAGTCGGCTATTTCGCGCAGTTTGACTGACGCCGCGCCGGCCAGCGCCCGGATGGACATATCCAGTTCAACGGCTCCGCCGGAAAGAGAACACCCCGGATAATATCCCACCGTCCTCATTTACCGCACCCCCTGCATTCGGAAAATATCCTCTTTATCTCCCCGCGGCCGTTGATCCTGTGCGGTTTAAGCGGAAGTTTTCCCCGCATAAACATCGCGGGGCCAAGGTTTATATCGCTGAAAAAATCCAGCGTCAACAGCTTGTAAAGCCCCACCAGCGGGATTTCGCTCATGCGGCCGGTGTGCTCTACGATTTTCAGGAAGGATTTATGAAACGCCAAAATCTTATCGGCAGAGGGGGATATCTTTCCCTGTTTAACGGATTCCTCCCTCGCTACGTCCATAACCGCGGCCGGGTCAAGTTTTTTGGGACAGCGCTGCGTGCAGGTCAGACAGCCGATGCAGTACCATATGGCTGAACTGCAAAGCGCCTCTTTTATGGACGCTTCCGCGCCTGTCTGTAAAAGCCGCATGATCTGATTGGGACTAAAATCCATATGCTTTGCCATAGGACAGCCTGCGGTGCATTTACCGCATTGATAGCATTCGGAAAGATTGACGCCCGTGATTTTCCTGATTTTTTCAGATAATACCGCTGGTTTTGACATAAATAATGCGTTATACGGATTTTGCAGTCTTGAGCAAACTGAACATGGCGCTGAATCTGCGCAGGATTTAGGCAAAGGCTGATATTTCACGGCCGCGGAATCAAAAAATCCAAAGGACGGCAGTTTCCGCTAACCAATTATATATAATGCGCGGCGCGGTATCAAAAACTGGGAACGCCTGGGAACGCCGATCTTATATTTTCAGGACTTCCACTTTGGCCACAGAGCGCACATTCCGGTCAACAAAAAAATCCGCCGCTGAAAACAGCGAGAAGCGGCCCTCTTTATCCCGTCCCCTGTCCAGCAGCAGGAAATCGGCGTTATCTCCCCTGTTGATGATTTCGCTCAGACTGAAAACGGCGCGATAAGAATCCCTTGAGGAAACAATCACGAGCGCCGAGCCGCAATCCCGCGCGATCACTCCTGCGGCGGCCAAGAAATCCTTAAAGACCATCCCGCTCGGGGTTTTCAGGCCTTTAAACCCCCTCCCGTGTCCGTAGCCGGTATAGACATACCCGCGTTTCCCAGTAAGCTTGAGCGGTTTTTTCACGATGGTGGTTTTTCCGCCGGCAATGATTTCAAACTCCGGAGAGTAGGCGGACGAGTGCCTCCTGCCCGGATAATCGCCCGGAGCCGAGCTGACCGTTATCTTGCTGGGATTGGCAATGAAGCGGGTATTGTAAAGATCAGCGGAGCAAACCAGGCGCGGAGCTTCCGGAAGGGGCCAAGTTATGTTTTTTTGGGAGGGATTAATCGGACGCGCGGATTTGTATATAAGGGAAGTAAAGCTGTTTTGGGCGTAATATATTTCGCCCCA
This sequence comes from uncultured Elusimicrobiales bacterium, assembly GCA_964520045.1. Taxonomy (GTDB): domain Bacteria; phylum Elusimicrobiota; class Elusimicrobia; order Elusimicrobiales; family CAZFMJ01; genus CAZFMJ01. The sequence continues at coordinate 29,211 of CAZFMJ010000003.1, forward strand.
GCTGAATACGGCCTTCTCTCCTTTGTCATTTTCCACTATGACGAAAAGATCTACTTCCGGCTTAAAATCCCCTGTGGTTTTCTTTGCGGCTTTTACGTTCAGTATATCGTACAGCGAATACCCGGAAAAAAAATAAGCGCCTTTGAATTCCGGTCTCCCCGCTTCAAAGGCCAGCTCCTTTACCGCCACTTCCCGGACCGGTAATAAGGAAAATTCAACCGTCCCCGGGTTTTCGACCTCCCCCCCCAAATAAATACTGCCGAGCTGATACTCTTTCGCCTGCGCCTTATCATAGAAGCTGTTAGCGGCCGGAAATATTTCCTGAGCAAAAACAGGCGGACATGAAGCAAGCGCCAAGAGACCCGCAGTAATCATCCTTACAGTCGTCATTTTACCTCCGGTGTTTAAATTCCGCTCAGCCGGACTGTTTCAGCTTCTGAATAAGCCGGCGGCGCGGAGGATTCCGCCGGTTTCGCTTACGCGACCGGCTTATTGCCGTTTTTCCGAAGATATCCGCCCACGCGCTTTGACCGCGCTCCGCCTTATTTGCTTACGGCAATACCATGCCCCTTGCCCCTGACCATATCAAGAGCATGAGGAATAATGTCCGAAATAACAGCCAAAGATTCTTCTACGCCTTTTGGGCTGCCCGGCAAATTAATTATGATCGTTTTCCCTCTCATTGCGCTTACCCCCCTTGAGAGGGCGGCATTTTTTGTTTTTTTTACACCCTCCAGCCTGATTATTTCGGAAATGCCTGGAATTATCTTCCGCGCGATTTCCATTGTCGCTTCGGGAGTAATATCCCGCGGCCCCAATCCCGTGCCGCCGGTGGTAAAAATAATGTCCGCTTTTAATTCGTCGCAATAAAAAAGAAGCCGCTCTTTTATCAGCTCCAGTTCGTCCGGGATTATCTCGTATCGAATATTTCGTCCGTTAATGGCATTGATAACGTCTAAAATAATCCTGCCGCTTTCGTCTTTGCACTCTCCTCTTGAGCATCTGTCGCTTACGGTCAATGCCGCAAACGTAAACTCATCGATGCTCCCGGAATTGCGCCGTTTTTGATCACTTTTCATGATTAACGATCTCCATTTCATCTCCCGCGGCGATCTCTCCGCCTTTTACTACTCCGGCGAATATGCCTTCTCTGGGCATTATGCAGTCTCCGACTTTCTGATACACGGCGCAATATTTATGGCAGTCTTTGCCTATTTTAGAAACTTCCAACAGCGCCTCTTTGCCCACCCTTATTCTCGTCCCGATAGTTAACCGCGCGAGATCCAGGCCTTCGGTGGTAATGTTTTCCGCAAAATCTCCGGGCCCGAGAGTGATATTTTTCTTTTTGGTCTTAGGGCATTCGGCTTGTTTTTTGATGCTTTCTATGGCCAGAAGACTTACCTGTCTTAGTCCCGGCCCCGAATGCGCATCTTGTTCCAGCCCGAAGTGTTCTATTAATCTGGCTTTTTCTACAGCCTCTTTCGGAACTCCTTTTGTCCCGCTGGAATTAATGGAGAATATTCTTCCTTTCGCGTCTCCGGCTTCTTTTGTATATTCCACTTCTGCCTCCTCTTTTTTCCACTAGATAAACATCGCATATCTCTATTGATTTCGAGAACATCTTGCACATGTCGTATATGGTAAGAGCTGCGATAGAGCACGCGGTCATTGCTTCCATTTCCACGCCGGTCTTGGAAGTAGTTCTAACGGTAGAATCTATGCTTATGCCGTTGTCCCCCGGCGCAAATGCAACATCCGCATATTCTAATCCGATATTATGGCACAACGGGATAAGGCGGGATGTATTCTTCGCCGCTAAAATTCCGGCCGTTCGGGCCGTTTCCAGAACATTTCCCTTAGGCATATCGTTATTCCCGATTCTTGCAAGCACCCTGTTATCCAGCTTAATAAAGGCATGAGCTTTTGCCATGCGCTTTGTTTCCGGCTTTTCTCCCACATAAATCATGCCCGCGTTTTTCATAAATTATCCTCCGATGCTGCTCATTTCTATTCCCCTGCGGGATCCCGATTGTTCCTTGGTATACATCGGTTTTGCGGTTATCACATCATTTATGGCTTTTAATAACCCGCTCTCCCCGTTTTTGTTTCTTAAAAAAGGTTTCAGGTCGCAGGTATGCCCGGAAAATAAACACGGCGACACTCTTCCCGCGCAGTCGACCCGTATCCTGTTGCATTTGCGGCAGAAATCACGGCTGACACTGCTGATAAAGCCGATAATGCCTTTTGTGTCGCCGATATTAAAATATTCGGAAGGGCCGCTTCCTTTGATCCGATAAACCTTTTTCATCGCGCCGAATCGTTTAATTATTTCTTTTTTTACGCATTCGTTCTTTACCAAATACCCGGTCAAGCCGTTAAATCTTTTGTTTGTCGGGAAGAATTCGATAAATCTGACGATCAGCGGCCGTTCGAGAGCAAGGCGGGCGAAATCGGCTATTTCGTCGTCGTTTATCCCTTTCATTATTATAACGTTCAATTTTAAAGGCGACAGGCCGGCCCCGAGCGCCCGCTCTATGCCGGCCCAGACTTTGTCAAAACAATTCAGCCCCGTGATGGATTTAAATCTTTCCTTTTTTAAGGTGTCCAGGCTTACATTTATCCTGTCAAGCCCGGCCTTTTTTAAGTTGTCCGCAATACCCTCGAGATATACGCCGTTCGTGGTCAGGGTTATTTCGTCCAATCCATCTATCGTCTTAAGCATGGTGATAAGATCGGCGATATTCTTTCTTCCCAACGGCTCGCCGCCCGTCAAACGCAGCTTCTTTATTCCCGCTTTGACAAATGCCCGTATAAGCGTTGCTATCTCTTCATCCCTCAAAATTTTTTCGCGCGCCAGAATTCTGTCCCTTTCAACGGGAGTGCAGTACAAGCAATTAAGATTGCATCTGTCTGTTATTGAAAATCTCAGGTAATCGGTCTTTATTTCCATAAAAGAATTTTTACCTTTGATCCTGCTCTAAGACGGCTGATGTTCTTATCAACAACCATAAAGCCGTCCGATTTGGAAAGCGCAAGCACATCCGCCGATCCATGGCAAACAACGGGATTGACATGCCAGCCTCCGCTTTTTTTTTCAGCGGCCGCCAGAACAAAATGCGTGCGCCCCGGTTTCTGCCTGAAAGGGCTTGTGAGAATTCCCTTTTCAAATTTCGGCCGATGGGAAGCGTGTCCGGATATTTTACAGACCGCCGGCCTGATAAAAAGCTGATACGCTAAAAAGTTTGAAACGGGATTCCCTGGTATGCCGAAGACGAGTGTTTTTGCTTTCCTGCCGAAAAAAAGCGGCTTGCCGGGCTTAATGCCGACCTTGTGGAATATTTTCCTTACTCCCGCGCGCGCTAAAATTCCGGGCACGAGGTCATAGTCCCCCATGGATACCCCGCCCGAGATCAAAAATATATCGCTTTTAAGACCCCTTCTTACGGCCCGCGTTAATTCTTCGCGTTCATCTTTTACAATCCCCAGATAACGGGGAGAAATTCCGTCCGACTTAAGAAGCGCCGAAAGCTGGGGACCGTTTGAATTGTATATCCGGCCGCGGGATAATTTTCCGCCAGGAGGAGTAAGCTCGCCCCCCGTATTCAAAATAGCCGCTTCCGGCCTTTTAATCACTTTTACAAAACGTCTTCCAATGGCCGCCAAAAGAGCTATGCAGGAGCTGGAAATAACCCTGTTTTTCTCAAGGACTTTACTGCCTTTTTTAATATCTTCGCCTTTAAAACAAATGTTTTGACCTTTGGACGCGGAAACCTTTATGGTTATAACTTCAGACGAACTCTCCGCGTCTTCCACCATTACCACGCTGTCGGCGCCCTTCGGCAGGGCCGCGCCGGTCATTATCTTTGCGCACTCTCCGGCCAGCACCTTCCTTTTAAAGATTTCTCCGGCCTGAATAAGCCCGATGCATTTTAATTTTACGGGCGCGGACTTAGTGTTTTCCGCTATAAGCGCATATCCGTCCATGGCGGATTTATTAAAAGGCGGCATCGAAATTTCAGAGTAAATATCTTCAGCCGACACCATTCCCGAAGAATTCTCAATTGCAACTTCCTCTTCAAATACCGAAACGTTCTCTAATATTTTTTTAAGGGCCTGCTCAAATGTGATCATGGTCATCTTTTAATCAAGTGAATCGCCGTCGCCTTAAAAACCGCAAAAACGTTCTGTCCGGCTCTTAAGCCCAGGCTTTCAATCGACCGGCGCGTAACCGCGGCGGCCAAATTAAATCCGCAATTCAAGGTCACTTTATATTCCAGGCCGAACGGTTCGATCCGCGCGATGGCGGCCTTAAAATGGTTTCGCGCGCTGTCTGTTTCCGGCAGCTTTGAAACGGTGACGTTTTCAGGGCGGATGCAGACAAAAACTTCGTCGCCGATCCCGCATTCCGAAACCGCCTCTAAAAACACGTCCCGCACTTTAACGGAACAGAGATTGTCTTCTTTTTTTACAACCTTTCCCTCCAGAAGCGTCTCTACTCCTATAAAATCAGCGACCGCTTCAGAAGCCGGCCTCAGGAATATATCCTGCGGAGCGCCCTGCTGTATGATCCGGCCGTCCTTCATTACGGCCAATTTGTCGGCCAAACTTAACGCCTCGGAATGGCTTTGAGTGACAAGCAGCGCGGTGGTCTTATTCCGCTTAAGTATACCGCGCAGATCCGCAATTAAAGAGCCTTTGTAGCGCTGATCTAAACTTAAGAACGGTTCATCCAATAACAGCAATTCCGGGTCCGTTACAAATGCCCGCGCGAGCGACACCCTGCGCAATTGCCCCGCGGAAAGCGTGCCTGTTCTATATTCTCTCAGCTGGTTTATTTTGAAGAGCTCAAGAGTTTCATCCACTTTACTCGTATCGCGGATACCGCGCAGGCGGAGAGGCAGGGCAACATTTTTATACACGGTTTCATTCAAAAGATACGCCTGGGGGAACACGAACGAAAGTTTGCGCCTGAAGCGCAGCGGATTTTTCAAAGTAAGAATATTTTCTCCGGCGACTTCGATCAATCCGCTGTCCGGCTTTTGCAGAAGGGCGATGATGCCGAGGAGAGTGGATTTCCCCGCGCCGTTGGGGCCGAGTATCGCAAGAGTGCCGGCTTCTTCGGCCCGGAGCTCATCGACGCAAAGCTTGAATCTTTGCGGAAATTCCAATTTTAAATTCTCTATTTTAATCATGCTTTCCCCGCTCTGCTTTGCTGAATATAGGTAAGAGCAAGGTTAACTATAAAACTCATCGCAAGCAGGATTATGCTTAAGGCAATTGCTATGTCAAAATTGCCCATTTGCGTTTCCAAAACAGTGGCCGTAGTCAAGACGCGGGTCTGCCCTTTGATATTTCCGCCTATCATCATTACCGCGCCGACTTCCGAGATTATGCTTCCGAAACCTGCGATTACCGCGGCCGATACCGAAAGCCTGATCTCTTTGATAAGAATGCATATCGCTTGCCGGGTATCGGCGCCCAACATCAGGATCTGCTGATAAAACTTGGGATCAACCGCCTGGAATGCCGCCAGCGATAATCCGGTAATGATAGGCGCGGCTATAATCACTTGAGCAAGAATCATCCCTTTCGGCGTATAGAGCCAATTTAAAAAACCGAACGGGCCGTTCCTTGACAGGGTTAAAGCAACTACCAGCCCTACGACCACAGGGGGAAGTCCCATGGCCGTATTTGTAAGCGTAATAACCAGTTTTTTAAGGGGAAACCGCTTAAACGCTATTATTCCGCCCAGCGGAACGCCGATAACCGTAGCGATCAGAGTGGCGGTTATTGAAACGAACAGGGAGAGTTTTAAAATTACCAGGACATCTTCGTTAAGACTAAAGATAAGCGCCAGACCTTTTTCAATTCCGCCGAAGATATAATTCATGACGCCGTTGGTTTATGATCCCAAAAGAATAACTGCTGTCCGTGCTTATCCATGCCGAAGGTTTCAATAATCTTTCTCGTGTCCCCCGAAAGCAGGAAATCCAATAACGCTTCGGCGCCATGGGCGTTAATCCGGGGAAATTTCGCGGGATTAACCGGGATCAGGCTGTAGTAATTCAGGAGCGCCGGGTCACCTTCGCAAAGTATGATTAAGTCGACGGTATTCTTTAAAGATATATAGGTCGACCTGTCGCATAATATATACCCCTGCTTTTCATCCGCAACTCTCAGCGTCGCCGCCATTCCCTGCCCGGCTTCGATATAGCTGTTTTTATCGGGCGAAACTCCGGCTTTTTCCCAAATCTTGTTTTCTTTCTTATGTGTTCCGGAGTTGTCGCCCCTTGAAACAAATACCGCTTTTGATTTAGCTATTTTGTTAAAAGCATCCGCCGCATTTTTACCGCCCTTTATGCCGGCGACATCGTTCCTGCTTCCTAAAACAACAAAGTCGTTATGCATAAACGTCGTCCTGCCGGTTCCATAGCCTTCATCCATAAATCTTTTTTCATCCTCCGGGCTATGCACCCATAGTATATCCGCCTCTCCGTCCTGTCCCATCCTTAAGGCCTGCCCCGTGCCCACCGCTATTGCCTTAAGCGTGTAATCTGTTTTTTTCTGGAATATATCCGCAAGCACGTCTAAAAGACCCGTGTCCTGCACGCTTGTCGTAGTGGCCAGGATGACGGTCTTATTATCCGCGGTATAACGGATAAAAAAAATCCCGGAGACTGATACGGCCAATAAGGAGGCCAAAATGGTTTTTTTCAACATTTAGATTATCCTTTCCTCGGCGCTATATACGTTCATTCTGCTGCCACGGGCAAAACCTACGAGCGTTAAATTCATTTCTCTTGCCAGCCTTATGGCCTGATCGGTCGCCGCGGCCCGGGAGATCACTGCGGGCATGCCGCATTTTTTAACTTTAAAGACCACCTCCGAGGAAATTCTGCCGCTTGTTATTAAAATTTTATCTTCAAAGGTTTCGTTCTGCGACAGAGCATGTCCTATAACCTTATCAATGGCATTATGTCTTCCGATATCTTCTCTAAAAACTAAAATACCGCCTTTATTTGCCAATGCGGCGCTATGCACTCCGCCGGTTTTTAAGTATGTTTCCGAACGCTTTTGAAAATCCGACATCATCGCGCAAATTAAGCCGGCGGCTATTTTAAATCCGGAAATAATTTTTGCTCTGTGCGCGACGTCAAATACATTGTAAAAAAGAGCTCCTTTGCCGCATCCCGAAGTATAAAGCCGCTTAAACATTAATTTCTCAACGTCGGCATCGACCCCCTCGATACAGCAAGACCAGCGCCGGGTATCGATCAGTATTTTTTTGATATCGCTTAAGTTCCTGATAATTCCGGAGGTAAAAAGAAACCCTCTTACAAGGTCTTCCAGGTCAAAAGGAGAGCACAGCAGGGTTACAAGCTCATTCTCTGCCAAGTTTAAAGTAAAAGGCACTTCCTGCGCTACCACATCTTCCGCCGTTTCCCTGGCATTCTCTTTTATCCTGGTAATTGTGAACGCTTCCATATCAGAAGATTTCTCCGTAGAGCCGGTCCACGGATAATTTAACATGATGTTCTAAATTAAAGAACTTTTCCAACAGCTTTTCGGCATATGGCGTCAGTTTCGTATTGCCTCCGCTTGCGCCGCCCTTAGTGCATATAACAAGCTGTCTCCCCAGTCTTTTTTCCGCTGATTTTATATAGCTCCATGCATGGCGATAGGACATGTTCAGGCTTTTTGCCGCGCTGTTAATCGAGCCTGTCTTTTGAACGCGGCTTAAAATCGCCGCCTTGCCGATGCCGAAGACAAGTTTCCCGTCTTTTTCAAGCCAAACCTTTGATTTTGCCCTTAATTTTGTCTTCATATTGCATCCTTATCGGATAAGCCTTGAATTATTTCCAGATCTTCTTTCGTGTTTATATTCCTAAAGACGTTTCTGTGAAAAGAGGAGTCTTCTAAATTCCAATAGGCCGCATCTACCGTTTTCATGAAACTTCCTATGGAATAATTTCCGCTGTTTTTGACAAAACGGCGGATATCCTCCGCCAGACTTTTTTTATAGATCGCATGAAGCGGCTCGACGCAATCGCCTACCGCGGGAATAAGGGCGTCGCATTTCTTTGTTTCAAAATACTCGAGCTGCCGCAGAATCAATCCGTTATGCAAAAAAGGCATATCGCAAGCCACAAAAAAAAGCGCGCTTCTTGAGGTCGCCGACAGGGCGGAATGAATTCCGCCCAGAGGGCCGATATTCCTTATCGCATCTTCGGTTATAACGGCCTCTTTTTTATATGATTCAAATTCCGGGGGAGAATTGGTCACTAAAATGATTTCGCCGAATATTTCTTTTAAAAGCCCGATCGTCCGCTCAATGACAGGAACGCCGTTTATCCGGACAAATGCCTTATTTAATCCCTGCATCCTTGAGTTTTTTCCGCCGGCCAATATCGCCCCCGCTATATCTGCGATCTTGCCCTTCAAAATGCTCCTTCCTTATGCGGCAGTTCCTTTACCTGTGAAAACGTAAACACCGGGCCGTCCACACAGACAAACTTCTCGCCGATATTGCAGTGCCCGCATTTACCGATCCCGCATTTCATATAACGCTCAAGCGTCATAATGATATCCTTATCCATAAACCCGGACTTGGAAAGCTGCTGTGTTACAAACCTTATCATTATCGGCGGGCCGCAGACGACTGCGACGGCGTTATTCGGATGAATCTCCGTCTGCTTCCATAGCTCGGTTACAACGCCCACGCTGCATCCCCAGCCGTCGCAGGGCTTATCAACGGTAAGCCAAACTTCGGTATCGGGAATTTTCTTCCAGGCCTCTAATTCGCCTTTAAAACAGATCTCATCCGGCGTTTTTGCGCCGTAAATTACTTTTATATGCCCGAAGTCTTTTCTATTATCGAATACCAGATTTATCAGGCTTCTTATCGGCGCCAATCCGATGCCGCCGGCTATAAAATAAATATTCTTTCCCTTAATTTCGCCGAATGGAAATGAATTGCCGTAAGGTCCCCGCAAATGCAAAATATCCCCTTTTTTAAGATTGTGGATGCCTTTCGTCACCAGTCCGGCTGCCCGTATGGTAAATTCCAGAAACCCGCTCCTGGACGGCGACGAGGTTATGGAGATGGGGGCCTCTCCCAATCCCAATACCGAAACCTCCATAAACTGACCCTGCTTATATCGAAATTTTTCGGTTTGGTTCTTATCGGCGAACTTCACCGTAAATGTTTTTGTGTCGAACGTCTCCTGACGTATATCTTCTATTGCGGCCGGATAGGGAATATATTCGTTTTTCATCTTTACATTACCTTTTTTCCTTCGGTTATTTCCTGTATAAATTTGGACATGCCTATGTTCACCGGGCAGCCCGACAAGCATCTTCCGCAGGCGACACATCCGCTCATCCCCGTCTTTTTATGGTCGTATTTGAGCTTGTGCTCGTACCGCCGAGATGTTCTGTGCCATTTATCCCTCCTGGGATTATGTCCGCTTGCTTCGCGGGTGTATCCCTCAAAGATACACGCATCCCAGGTCCTTAAACGCTGCCCCGCGGCATCCTTGGCGGTATCGAACACATTGAAACACGTGCAGGTAGGGCAGGAGTATAAACAGGCGCCGCAATAAATACATCTTTCGCCTATGCGCCGGTAATTTTCTTCCGGGATGAAATCATCCTTGCTCATTAGGTCTATCGCCTTTTTGAAATCAACTTTTAATTCCACCGCGCTCCTTGCCTTAGCTTTTATCTGGTTGATTGTTTTTATATCTTTTTCCGGCGCGTCCTGAAAAAATATTTTATGCCCGGAGATAAACGCTTCTCCCATTTTTGAGCCCGCTTCCGCAAAATAGAAATCTCCGCCGTCAATGAACTGCAGGTCAAAACCATTTTCAGCAAAAGGCCCCGTATCGGCTGACGCGCAAAAACAAGCCGCCCTGGGCGGCTTAATGCAGCCGATTACCACGATAAACCTGTCTTTTATGCGGTTGAGATAATAGGCGTCATCAAAATTACGCTTAAAAAAATCATCCGCAAAAAGAAGGCCTTTTAAGTCGCAGGATCTTATCCCGAAGATCAGTGCCGGAGCCGGCTCCGTTGTTTCCTTGATACCGCCGTCTTTAAACTCAAACATCGATTCAAGCTGGGGGAAAAATATATCCTTAGGCGGAACAACCGTATCCACGTCCTCCAGCGAAACATTGTTGAGCGCTGTTTCCAATTCTTTGCCTTCTTTGGGCAACGGCGCAAAACAGACATCGTCGCCCATGATTTTCTGCGGGACATAGACATTCTTTCCCGCCGCCAGCCCCCTGAGCAATTCTTTTATGTCTTTTTTCCAGATTATCGTTATAGTCATTGCTTTTCCACCTTTACCGCGCAGACCTTATACTCGGGAATTTTGGCTATGGGATCAACCGCATTGATCGTTAAAATATTTGCCGCCGCCTCTCTGAAGTGAAACGGCATAAACAGCGAGCCCCGAACCACCTTTTGGCCTAAAGCCGCCTTCAGCGTAATCGTTCCCCGGCGCGAGGTTACCTTAACTAATTGGCCGTCCCTTATGCCTAACTCTTTTGCATCATCAGAATGCATTTCCACATAAGGACATGGAGATTCCCGTTCTAAAACAGCGGTTCTGTTGGTCATAGTGCGGGTATGCCAATGCCAATATACGCGGCCCGTGGAGAGAACAAAATTATATTCCTTGTCCGTTTCCTCCGCGGGAGGCGCGTACGGCCGGGGCAGGAACGCTCCTTTTCCCCTTGTAAATTTTTCTTTATGCAGGATCGGCGTGCCGGGATGCTCCTTACTCGGACAAGGCCATTGCAGGCCGTAGGGATCCAGCCGATCATAGCTCACCCCGCCGTAAATAGGCGTAAGGGAGGAAATCTCGTCCATTATCTCCGAGGGGTGTTTATAATTCATGCCGTTGTAGCCGGATTTGCCTGCCACCGCGCCCAGTATCTCCCAGTCGGCCTTCGCCCCGCCCGGAGGCTCGATCACTTTTCTTATCCGCTCCACCCGTCTTTCAGTGCTGGTAAATGTCCCGTCTTTTTCCGCGAAGCTCGCGCTGGGCAGCACCACGTGCGCGTATTCGGCGGTATCGGTCAGGAATATATCCTGCACGACCAGAAACTCCGCCTTCCGCAAACAGTCTTTAACATGGTTTGAGTCGGGGTCGCTGATTACCGGATTTTCACCCATAATGTACATGCCCTTGACCCTGCCCGCTCCGGCTGCGCTCACTATCTCTGTTACCGTAAGCCCTGGTTTTGACGGCAAACCGTCCACCTTCCATGCCGTCTCAAATTTTTTACGGATATTTTCATCAGCTATACTCTGGTATCCCGAGTATAGAGCGGGAAGCGCGCCTGTATCACATGATCCCTGAACGTTGTTCTGACCCCTGAGAGGATTAACGCCCGTAGAGGAGCATCCGATATGTCCGGTTATCATGGCAAGATTAGCCAGGGACTTCACATTATCGACTCCGGTTGTATGCTGGGTAATACCCATGGAATAAACAATCATCGCCTTGCGAGTTTTAGCGTACATGCGGGCTATCTCAATGATTTTTTCCCGGGGTATATTGGTGATCTTTTCCACGTATTCCGGGGTATACGCCTTAACCATATCTTTCAACTCTTCAAATCCTTCCGTCCTTTCCTGTATGAAGTTCTTATCATGCAGATTTTCGGAAATTATCACATGGATAAGCCCGTTTATCCAGGCAACGTCGGTGCCGTTTTTATGCTGAACATGGATCGCGGCGTATTTAGCGAGTTCGATTTTTCTGGGATCGATAAGGATAAGTTTTGCCGCTTTATCTATGACGGCCTTGACTATGCGCGAACCTATTAAGGGATGCTGGGCGGTCGTATCCGAGCCGGTAATTAAAATAAGCTCGGCATCCTCAAATTCCGAGATAGAATTTGTCATTGCGCCGGAACCGAAAGACGCAGCCAGACCGGCGACCGTAGACGCGTGGCAAAGCCGGGCGCAGTGGTCCACGTTATTGGTTTTGAACACCGCCCGCGCCAGCTTCATCATCAGGAAGTTTTCTTCGTTGGTGGTCTTGGCCGAGCTCAAAAAAGCAAGGGCGTCCGGCCCGAATTTTTCTTTATAGCCCTTAAATTTTTCCGCGACCAAACTCAGCGCCTCGTCCCAGCCGGCCGAAACAAAGCGGTTATTTTTCTTAATGAGCGGAGTGGTAAGCCGGTCCGCGCTGTTGGAAAACTCGTGACAATTCCATCCCTTGACACAAAGCGCGCCTCTGGAGACGGGATGATTTTTACTGGGGTATGCCCCTGTCAATTTCTTTCCGTCGGAAACCAGATAAAGACCGCAGCCGCACCCGCAATAGATGCAGGTCGTTAAAACTCTTGGCATAGTATCCTCCCTGTACATTAAAGACCGATGGCCGCTGGAAATGAATTATCAGCAAGAAATGCGTTCCATGTTAATCCGGACAGCTCCAATGCGGGGTGCGTTAAGAGGGTATGATCTTTTAAAAATATGCCCTGCGGTATAAAATACATATAGGAGACCGAATATTCAAAACCCGCTGCCACAAAGGCCATAACAGGGAAAAACTGTTTCTCACATTCCAGCAAGCTTTCCAAACGCCACATTCATTATAATCAAAAACAGCTGATACTTTCAAGGACACACGCCTGAAGCCCGGCGCGGTAAGAGCGGATTCCAGCGGTGTGAATACGGGTTATTGTTCCCCGTATTTATACCAGGCGGCGCAAGCGCCTTCTGAAGATACCATGCAGGGACCGACTGCGGATGAGGGAGTGCACAATTTGCCGAATAAGGCGCAGTCTTTGGGCAAAACTTTTCCCATAAGCACCTGACCGCATAGACATCCTTCGGGTTCAGTGGCTTCAATATAGGGAACATCAAAATATCTGCCGGCGTCAAATCTAAGATAATTAATGCCGAACACAAGCCCTGATTTAGGGATACCCCCTACGGCGCGCCAGTTTGCGTCCGCAGGCTCAAAAACCTGTTCAAGAACTTTTAAGGCCGCGACATTGCCCTCAGGCCTGACCGTGCGGGAATATTCAATCTCAATATCAGCCTTATTCCGCTCCCGCTGAATCAAAATCCTGTGTATGCCGTTTAAAATATCCAGAGGCTCAAACCCGGCTATAGCGCAGGGGACATGATAATCCCGCGCGACAAATTTATAAGGGACGGTCCCTATTATTGCGCTTACGTGTCCCGGAAGCAAAAACCCATGTATTTTATGCGCAGGGTCCGAAAGCACTGCTTTTAAAGCGGGGGGCACAAGCTTGAAAAGAGGCAGGACAAAAAAATTACCAAGATCCTCTTTTTCAGCTTCAAGCACCGCGGAGCCTATCAGGGGAGCGGTCGTTTCAAAACCCACCCCGAGAAACACTATTTTTTTATCTGTATTTTCCTTGGCAATCGTCACCGCGTCCAGCGGGGAATACACAATACGCACGTCCGCGCCCGAAATTCTGGCGTCTTCAAGACTGCCCGCGCTTCCCCTTACTTTCAGCATATCCCCGAAAGTGGCAAGAATAACGCCCGGTTTTTGCGCTATTTTCACGGCCCTGTCGACATCCCCCGGAGCGGTTACGCAGACCGGGCATCCCGGCCCCGAAAGCATTTTAAGACCTTTGGGCAAAAGCCGCCTCATTCCGCTGGCGGCTATCGCCATAGTATGCGTTCCGCAGACTTCCATTATATTGATTACGCCGGCGTTTTTAGAAAGCCTGCCTATTTCAGCAAGCGCCCTAGCCGCCATATTCCTGTCTTTCCAGATCCGCCCTTCAATTTGCATAAATCAATACTCTGGTTATTTAGACTGAAGACTATTAGTTTCTTATTTTATACCTTTCCGCCACTACGACGTTGGCGGATCCGCCGTGGTGTTTGGCGGACAGGCTAACAGCCTTCAGTCTATCTGCCTAGTGTATCTTCCCACAGCTCTTCTTTTCCGTACATTTCACGGAAAAGGTCAAGGGTTTCCTGCGCGTCTTTTTCATCCAGAATCTGTATGGCAAATCCCGCATGCACAAGCACATACTCGCCCGCTTTGGCTTCGGGCGTAAGATTAAGCGAGACTTCCCGCAAAACGCCGCTGAAATCAACCTTTGCGGTCGTGTTTTCTATACTCTTGATTTTCCCCGGTATCGCAAGACACATATAATTCATTCTAACAAAAGAAAAGATTTAACCCAAATATTTTTCGCCGGGGCTGTTGTAACTCACGCTTTTATATTTGTAGTATATTTTTTAAGGATTGGCATAACCCTGATATTGCGGGTTTAAACATCTTTTTTCCCAATCCGCCTGCGAGGAGAACATGATAAAAACCCCACAAAAACCAAAAACGATAAAAGAAGTAGATTCTGTAACCATACGCTTTGCCGGAGATTCCGGAGACGGAATACAGCTTACCGGCAGTCAGTTTGCCACAGCCACGGCTCTGGCAGGCAATGATTTAAGCACCATGCCCGACTATCCGGCTGAAATACGGGCGCCTGCAGGCTCTCTGGGAGGAGTAAGCGGCTTTCAGGTCCATTTCGGTCCGGATAAGATACTGACGCCCGGGGACAAACCCGATGTGCTGGTGGCGATGAATCCGGCCGCTCTGGCTGTAAATATAAAGAATATAGAGCGCGGAGCCATCATACTGGCCAATTCGGACGCTTTTAACGCGCAAACCCTTGAAAAAGCCGGTTTTAAAACCAATCCGCTTGAAGACGGAAGCCTTGCCAACTACAGGGTATTTCCCGTGGCAATGACAACTTTCACGCAGAAGGCTCTTGAAAAAACAAGCCTTACAAAAACGCAGATAGCCAAATGTAAGAATTTCTACGCTCTGGGCATAATGTATTGGATGTACGGACTGCCCATAGAACCGACAATACGGTGGATGGACCAGAAATTCAAGAAAACCCCGGAAATGGCGCAAGCCAACAAGCTTGCCCTCACTACAGGCTATGATTTCGCGGAATCCACTGAAATTTTTGACGCAAAATACACGGTAAAAAAGGCCCCCGCTCCGCCCGGCAAATACCGCAATGTCACAGGCAATGAAGCGGCGGCGCTTGGTCTTATAGCGGCGGCAAACAGGGCAAAACGCGGTCTTTTCTATGCTTCCTATCCCATAACTCCGGCTTCCGAAATACTGCAGGAAATATCAAAAAGAATAACACCGTCCGTTAAAGTGCTTCAGTGCGAAGATGAAATAGCCTCCGTCTGCGCGGCCATAGGCGCGTCTTTCGCGGGCAGTCTGGGAGCAACCGGAACAAGCGGTCCCGGCCTATCCCTTAAAACGGAGGCCATAGGCCTCGCCGTAATAGCCGAACTTCCGCTGGTCATAGTCAATGTCCAGCGCGGAGGCCCGTCCACGGGTCTTCCCACAAAAACCGAGCAGGCTGACCTGCTTCAGGCCGTTTTCGGCCGGCACGGCGAATCGCCGGTGGTGGTGCTGGCGGCCTCCACATCCGCGGAATGCTTTACGCTGGCCGTTGAGGCAAGCCGGATAGCCATGAAATATATGACTCCCGTTATACTGCTGTCGGACGGCTATCTGGCAAACACTTCGGGCCCGCTCAAAATACCGTCATTGAACGAGCTTCCGCAATTTGAGAATCCGCCCCTGCCCGACCCCGAAAAATTTGCGCCCTACATGCGCGATCCGGACACACTGGCAAGACCGTGGGCCGCGCCCGGCACGGCGGGCTATGAACACCGCATAGGCGGTCTGGAAAAAACAGATATCACGGGAACTGTTAGTTATGACGCCGATAATCATGAAATAATGATGCGAAAGCGCGCTGAAAAAATAGCCGGAGTAGCGAGAGAAATACCGGCCACTAAAGTTCTGGGACCCGCCGAAGGAGACCTGCTGGTCATAGGCTGGGGTTCCTCCTACGGCGCCATAACCGCCGCTGTCACCGAATGCCAAAAGAAGGGAATGCATGTCTCTTCCGCTCATGTGCGCCACTTAAACCCGCTTCCTCCTGATTTGGGCTCGGTGCTCAGGCGCTTCAGAAGAGTGCTCGTGCCGGAGGAAAATCTCGGCCAGTTCAGTTTCATTCTGCGCTCCCGCTATCTTGTCGACACGATCCAGCTTAATAAGGTCAAAGGACAGCCGATAAAGATAGAGGACATAAAAAATAAAATCCAGGAATTGCTCTCAACGAGGTAAACCAAACATGAAAAATGCTCAATCAGCTCTAACAGCAAAAGATTACGCTTCAGACCAGCGGGTGAAATGGTGCCCGGGATGCGGCTGTTATTCCGTGCTTGCCCAGGTGCAAAAAAATCTCGCTATGCAGGGGGTGCCTCCTGAAAACTGCGTGTTCATTTCCGGCATAGGCTGTTCCAGCCGGTTTCCATATTACATGGGCACGTACGGCTTCCATACCCTTCACGGGCGCGCCCTTCCCATTGCCACCGGAGTAAAGCTGGCCAATCCGGCGCTGTCCGTATGGGTCATAACCGGAGACGGGGACGGACTCGCCATAGGCGGAAACCACATGTTTCACGCCTTGCGGCGCAATGTGGGCGTGAAAATAATTCTTTTCAACAACAGGATTTACGGTCTCACGAAAGGGCAGGCCTCTCCCACCTCAAAGCTGGGCACAAAGACCAAAACCTCTCCTTACGGAACCATAGAAAGACCGGTCAATCCCCTGCGGTTTGCCATAGGCGCGGAAGCCACCTTTGTGGCGCGCTCTGCGGCGTCAGACCCCGCGCATCTCCTCCAGATGCTTGACAGGGCGGCTAAACATAAAGGAACCGCCTTTATTGAGGTATATCTTGACTGCGAGGTATTTTCCGACGGCGAGTTTGCGGGCATAATGGACCCGCAGATACGGGAAGATAATCTTCTGCGGCTGGAGCACGGCAAACCCCTTGTTTTCGGCAAGAACAAAAACAAAGGCATCGTCATGGAAAACTGCGCTCCCAAAACAGTGGAATTTGACGCCGGCAAACCGCCTTCAACCATAATGAGACACGATGAAAAAGCTCCGCCCGAACATGCCTTCCAGCTCACCAGATTCGCTCCGCCCGAATTTCCCGTGCCCGTCGGCGTATTCAGGCAGACCGACGAGCTTTCTCATGAGGAAAAAATGGCGGAACTTACAAAAGCGGCGGCTAAACCCGGAGGAGACACTCTTGAGGCCCTGCTCTCAGGACCGGACGCATGGGAAATTAATCCTTCGACTCCCAAGTCTTAAGGCCCGAGTAACATTGAAGGAGTTCGCTCAGGATTAATACGCTTAATACTGAGCAGCCGCAAACACATCTTTCTTATGATTAAGGAAAAGGATGTGACTTACGCGCTGTCGAATGTATTAAAAAATAAATCACTGCAGTTTTTAAAAGTAATTTCAGCAACCGATTCGACCCTTACGCCTAATGCCTGAGCAAGAGCGCAAGCTATCTCGGGCAGACGCGAAGGGTCGTTTCTTTTCCCGCGTATTGACTGGGGAGGGAGGTAGGGGCAGTCTGTTTCCAGCACTATTTTTTCAAGTCCGGCCTTTTTTGCTATATCCCTGAGTTCATTGTTTTTTGGATATGTTATGGTCCCGTTTATGCCCAAAGCAAGCCCCATATCCAAAGCCCGGAATGCGTCTTTCTGCGTTCCGGAAAAACAGTGAAGCACGCCTGAAAACCGCGCATTTTTAAATCCTTTCCAATCAGCGCCTATAATTTCAAGCAGATCCGAGTAGGCATTCGCCTCTTTTTCAGGATTACTTCCGTTCCTGCAATGGAATATAACAGGTCTGCGCAGTTCATCGGCGATTTTCAGCAGACGCGAAAAAACTTCTTTCTGCATGTCTTTGGGATGTTTTGTCCGGGCATAATCCAGACCTATTTCTCCCAAAGCTGTTATTTTGTGCTCGCCGAATATTTTTTTTAATTTTGCCTCTGTTGAAGGATTAAACAAATCGCAGCCATGCGGATGCAGCCCAAGGGCGCAGAATATTTTGTCCGGATATTTTCCGGACAAGCCGATAACATTGTCCCAGTCGGACGGGAAGCATCCTATTTCAATTATTTTTGTCACGCCCGCGGAAAACACATCCGCCACAACCTCGTCCCTGTCGGAGTCAAAGGCGGAATCGCAAAGATGCGCATGTGATTCAAATAGTTCCATGGCAATATAATACAAAAAACTCACAATGCAATATTATGATAGAATACTGGCTCGACTAACGACGGGGAAATATCCGGAGGAATAAAATGAAACGCGAACTTGCCTCAATTCAAAAGATATTAAACATTACGGGGATAGACGGAGCGGATAAAATAGAATTGGCGCACATACTGGGCTGGCAATGCGTTGTGAAAAAAGGGGAATTTAAAACCGGTGATTTATGTGTTTACTGCGAAGTTGATTCCGTTTTACCCGAAGGGAATCCGCACTTTGAATTCCTGCGCGAAAGATGCTTCAGGGACAACGGCGCGCAAAAAGGCTTCCGCATCAAAACGATACGCCTGCGCAAACAAATCAGCCAGGGGATTGCGTTTCCATTGTCTATCCTTGCCCCCGGTGAATACAAGGACGGAGACCCTGTCACCAAAATACTTGGAGTAGTCAAATGGGATCCCCCTGTTCCGGCGGCGCTTGCGGGCGAGGTTCTGGGTGAGTTCCCGTCATTCATTCCTAAAACCGACGAGCTGCGCATCCAGTCGGCGCCCGAAACCTTAGATGAACTCAAAGGCAAAAAGGTCTATATAAGCGAAAAGGTTGACGGCACCAGCGCTACTATATATTTCAACAGCGGAGATTTCGGCGTATGCAGCCGAAATCTTGAATTAAAAGAAACCGAAAATAATGCTTATTGGAAAGTTGCCAAAAGACTGGATGTTGCGAATAAGCTCAAAACCTTTGGAAAAAATATTGCTATACAGGGTGAACTGGCAGGACCGGGCGTGCAAAAGAATTTACTGCGTCTGCAGGATTTGGAAATATTTGTCTTTAATATTTTCTTTTTGGACGAACGCCGGTATTGCGGTTTTTCCGAACTCAAAGAGCTGGCGGACAAATTCGGCTTAAAAACAGTGCCTGTTCTGTCTAAAGATATTGAATTTAGTTTTACCTTAGACCAGCTTCTGGAAATGGCAAAAGGCAAATATGCCGGCACAAGCAATGACAGGGAAGGCATTGTTATACGTACGATGACGGAAACGCATTCCGAGGCCATGAAAGGAAGAATGTCATTTAAAGTATTGAATAATGACTTTCTTGCTAAAGAAGAATGAGATTTGATCTTATAGAAGATTTTGCCCGAAAAAACAGCTGGCCTGAGTACAGGCTGACGCAGATTTCCGGCTATATCTTCAAAAAAAGCATCTCCTCATGGGATGAAGCGGTGTCTCTTCCTGCTGATTTAAGAACCGAACTTAAAAAAAACTTCGGCATTCTTTCATTTTCCGCCCAGCAAACGCTTCGTTCAAAAGATTTACGGGCAAAAAAAGCCCTGTTAAAACTTGAGAAAGACGGCCTTAACATAGAGACGGCGCTCATACGGCCGATGCCGGACAAATGGTGCGCCTGCCTGTCAACTCAGGCCGGCTGTCCGATAAAATGCCCCTTCTGTGCCACCGGTCGGTCGGGATTTGCGCGAAATTTAAGCGCGGAAGAGATATGCGATCAAGCGCTTTTCTGGAATCAGGTTATAACAAAGGAAAACATAGCCAAACGCCTGTCCAGCATAGTTTATATGGGAATGGGCGAACCCTTTTTTAATTACGGGGCGCTTTCTAAAAGCATAAAGCTTTTATCTTCTCCCGACTTGTTCGGGTTGGGCCAAAGGCATATTTCGGTATCAACCGCGGGCCACATGCCGGGAATACTTCAGCTTGCCAAGGATTTTCCGCAAGTTAATCTTGCGGTATCCCTTCATTCGGCGGATGACAGACTGCGCGACAAGCTCGTGCCCATAAACAGGACCTTCGGGCTTAAAAATCTCAGACACTGCCTGAACGACTATATAAAAATTACAAACCGGCGAGTGTTTATAGAATATGCGCTTATGTCGGAGGTAAACGATTCAAAAAAAGACGCGGAAGTTCTGGCTGAATGGATAAAATCTTTAAATGACGGAAAGCTTCTGCATGTGAATTTACTGCAGTGCAACGAAACGTCCGGCTTCTACAAGCCGTCTTCGGACGACAAAATGAAAACCTTTTCCAATATGCTCAAAAGAGTAAAAATCCCCGTCACCATCCGCAAAAGCCTCGGCTCGGATATAAAAGCCGCCTGCGGGCAGCTTAGAAATCATCCTCAGTGATCAGCGGGTACCTCCGGAGCGACAGCAAAGGAGGTGCCAGCTCACCCCATTCTTTCCTTAACAGCATTGAGAATGGGGCGACCCAAACTCACTACCTTCAAGGTTTTGTTTGGGACGGAAATCATCCTCAGTGATCGGCGGGTACCTCCGGAGCGACAGCAAAGGAGGTGCCAGCTCACCCCATTCTTTCCTTAACAGCATTGAGAATGGGGCGACCCAAACTCACTGCTTTTTCCGCCTCTCTGCTTTTGGCAGAGGGCGAGATCCCGCCGGACTATGCGGCGGAAAAGACTGTTTGGGGCCGTTTAGCTATCCCGTCTGTATGCCCGCTGTCTACTATCTGCCTTCTACTATCTGCTGCCTATCTATAGCTTTCTAATCTTCTGAACTTCAAATCAACTCTCTCAGTAAGAATTTTCAGTTCGGGAATGCTAACCTCGATGCGGACGCACGTCTTTATGAGTAGAGCCCTTTTGAAATACTCAAGAGCGCGGACAATGGCAATATCCGAAGCTCCGTCTAAAACCTCCAGATTGTCTTTGAGTAGTTTCTTTTCTACGGAATTCAAATTTTCAAGGGGACCGGAACCCGCCAAATCATAAATCACATTGAACGCATGATTTATTTTCGCCAAAACCTGAGGAGGCACCGGCGGAGTAATGATCGGCGGATATGGAAAGGGCGAAGGCGGGGGAGGAGGCGGAATAAACGGATTTCCGACGGCGGACAAGCCGTCTGCCGCAGACTGCGCCTTTTCAAAAACCGTCAAATTCCCGGCATGAGCCATAGCCAAATTCAATGACATCACTGCGGGAATCAATACTGCTAATTTGCTTTTTTTCATTTTGTCTCCTTTTCTTTTGTCATGCCCAAACGTCGTTACCGGCTTGTCCGCGTCCCGCCCTGAGGGACAGTCCCGTCCTTTGAATTATCGGAATGGGACGTCCTGCGGGACATCGTATAAAACTACGGCAAATGAACCTTGAAAGGCGAAACACTAACCACTTTGTTGTTTTTCCAAATAACAAGCGGTATCTTGGTTTTGCGATGTTCAAGAATAACCTCAGCAACAGCTTCGCGCATAGCCAATTCGGCTTTTTCACTGATATTAAGCCTTTTTTTAGCGGCACGTTTCATTTTACGGTTCCTCCCATGCGCGAAAATACAGGAAGCGGTTATTTATTCCGCCAAAGATTTTTTGGACCAAAAACCGCAGGAAATGGTCTTATTGATAACATCCTCCGGCATTTTATGTCCGAAACATTTGTGTTCGCTGTCGAGATTTTTGCAATCCGCACAGCGCACATTGCTTTTACCTGTAAACATTCCGAGAATCATGCAGATAAACCGCATTGAAACCTCCCGAGAAAATTGAGCGACAATCCCAAGTTCCTAGACGCCTCTGCTAAACGGATGTATTTGAACGCGCGCTGTGGAAATCAGGAACAACGCATATTGATTTACTGAAACACCTTCTTCTATAGCTTCTTCCTTCAGGCTATACTGCAAGGCCTTTGGAATGCGCGGGAGAAATCGCCCGCCCAGTTTCTGCCCCGACAGTGTTTGCGGAATAGGCAGTTTATTTTCTTTCCTAATGCGGAGATGCAGGTTTATCGCATTATCAAGTTCTTTCAACGCTTCGTTATCGGTATCACCTAAAGCAGAGCACCCCGGTATTTCTGGAGCAACAGCAACCCAGTATTTATCTTCCGCGCCGTAGAAAACTTTTCGGATGTAGGTGGACTTATTATGTGTTTCTCTTTTAGCCGCTTTGCGCATAACTCCTCCGTTTCATTTTATCGTTAAGCCGTAAACATCCACTATCTTTAGAAACCGGGCAATTCGGCAAGGCTTGGCTTCCCTGTCTTTTTCCTGTAGATTTAAAACCGCCCCTCAGGAATGCTTGTAGCCTCTGTGGCTTCCGATTTGCCCCGCAAATATAAATCCATGCGCTTCAACCAGCCTGACGAAATCAGCGAAACGAACATTATTCTTGGCTCCAGACCGAAGCCGCCGGAGCAGGATTTTGTTCTTCATATTAATACAATATCACCCGCAATATCATTTGTCAAGGGCTAGGCCGCGGAAAGCCGTATAATACCATAATCGGACAACCGATGTTATCCTTGGCGGATCCGCCTCTCCGCTTTCAGCGGAGGGCGAGATCTCGCCAAAATTTGCCAGCAAATTTTGGCGGAGAGGGTGGGATTTGAACCCACGAGGGTCGTAAAACCCTACAGGTTTTCGAGACCTGCTGTTTAAACCGCTCACACACCTCTCCGTTCACGCAAGACTGCCGACCACAAAGTAACTTGAAAGTCGAAAACAGAAAGTTTGCTGCCGATAAATCCAATCGCTTTTCCGCAGTCAAATCTTTATTTCCTATTACCGATTGCTCTCCGCTTTCAGCGGAGGGCGAGATCTCGCCAAAATTTGCCGGCAAATTTTGGCGGAGAGGGTGGGATTTGAACCCACGAAAGGTTATTCACCTTTACCGGTTTTCAAGACCGGCTCCTTAAACCGCTCGGACACCTCTCCTATCAACTGCCAGCAAGAAAGCGATAAGCAGTAAGTCATAAGCAAGAGTTTTAACTGCCCACATGCTCATCTTCAGCCCATCAGCCTGCCTTATTATTTTACAAAATAGATGACATATAGCTCTTGTTTTTGTAATCTATTATCTACACGCTCAATATAGCACACAAACTATGCGCGCATTTATTTTATTCTTCAGCCTGTTTTTACTTTTACCTTCCGCCTCAAGAGCATGGTGGCTGCAGAATGACTATTCTTTCGGAGACAACACTTTCAGGGCCGATTCTCTTTCGGTGTTTGCCAATATTTCCACCCGCGCCGTGGCTGGAATAAATACAGCAGCCTACAAAGACGGCGGTTATCAAGGCAGCGTATATTCCCTGCGCCTGCCGCTTTCCTTTTCATGGCCCGGCTGTCTTGTTTCAATTAAACCGTTTTATTACCCTAGAACATCCAATGCCGCCACTACCGCCAAAGGCTTGACGCTTCAAACGCTGTTTCCGATTGACAGAGATAACGAGGGCAGTTACTCGAATCTCATGCTTTCCATATCCGCCGCGAATCAGCGCCTAAACACGGCGTCCGCCGCCGGAGCCGTCAGCCGCAAATCCTTTTCCGAAGGCTCCATCGATACGCAGTTTGAAAAAACCTTTTATAATGAATTTTTCTTTCTGGCTTCAGTCTCCGCATTCCATCATTTCAGGAACGCCGGAGATGAAAGACTTCTTCTGCCCGCACTTGACCATTCGGATATGGCGTTTCTTTCAAGCGTGAGGCCGTTGACCGAATCCCCTTCATGGATGGCGGGATTTCAGTTCGCGCGCAACATGGAACCCGATTCAGACAGCCATGTCTACATCGGATACCAGCGCGTAGCCATGACCAGAAACATCGACAACGCCAATTCCGCAATGGCAGGCGTAAAGATAAAACTGCTGGAAGCGCATCTTTTTGATTTTACTTATAACTGGTGGAAGCCCGACAACAGCAAAGCGCGTAATTATTACAGGTTGCTGTTGAGACTTTTCTTTTAAGCGAGGATATTATCATGGCGCAGCAGGCGCAGGAAAATCTTGAAATGCTTGTGATGATAAGCAGACTGCTCTCTTCAAAACTGGATTTAGGAGAACTGCTTACCACCGTAATGCAGCTTGCGACGGACGTGGTGGGAGCCGAAAGAGCGTCTCTTTTTCTGCTTGATGAGACGACAAATGAATTATATTTTGACGTAGCCCTGGGCCTTGAGCCCGACCTGCCGACCATACGGCTTAAAATCGGAGAAGGAATAGCCGGCCTGTGCGCCAAAGAAAGAAAGCCTATAATTATAAACGATACGGCCAATGACCCGCGCCATTCCCAAAAAGTGGACCAGGAAAGCGGTTTTGTAACCCGCTCAATAATGTCGTGCCCCATGATAATGAAGGGCCGGATTCTGGGCGTTGTTCAGGCTATAAATCATATAGACGGTCCATTCACCGAAAAAGACCAGCGCAATTTTGAGGCATTCGCGGCGCAAGCCGCCATTGCCATAGAAAACGCAAGGCTTTTCGCTTCAATAAATGAAGAAAAGCGCAGACTGCAGGTGGTATTCCGCCAGACACGGGAAGGGATGGTGGTCACAAACACAGATAATCACATAGTTTTGGTGAACGATGTCGCCCAGCTGTATTTCGGCCGGCAATTCGACAAAACCATGAAAGAAGCGATTTCCGGAATGGAAATAAAACCGGCCTATGATGAAATACTCTCCTCCCCTGAAAACATCGTGCGCTTTGAGCTTACCAGAGAAAAACCGAAAAAACTGCTGCTGGACGGCTCCGCCATACGTCTTTTCATGCAGAAAGAAGACGGAAAGCCCGAACCCGAAGGATGGTTATGGATGTTTCGCGACGTAACGCAGGCCCGCGCCGAAGAAAAAATGTCCCGCAATTTTCTTTCACTGATATCGCATAAGCTTAAAACCCCGCTGGCTCCCATAAACGGCTATTCGCAGATGCTGTTGGACGACACGAAAGCCGGGCAGCTCACTGATTTTGCAAAAAAAGCGATCTTGGCCATAAACCAGCAGGGCATGAAGCTCGCCCATCTGGTAGAAATGCTTCTCAATTATATAACCATAGAAGAGCTTGATTCGGGCAATCTTAGAAAATCGCAGTTTGATATCAGCGAACCTCTGAAGGAAGCGGTTTCAAGCATGTCCTCCCGATTGGAAGCCGCAAAGGTAAAATGCGAATTAAAGGATGCGGACACGCCTCTTACCGCAACGGGCGATTCATATCTTATGCGGGAAGTATTCAGGGCCGTTATAGACAATGCCGTAAAATTCAACCAGTCTCCGGAAAAAAATGTGATGATTTCCTGCTGTCACAACGGAAACACCGCCCTTATTTCAATAGCGGACAACGGTCCGGGAATCCCCCCCGAGGAACTGGAAAAGATTTTTGATAAATTCTATCAGGTGGAATCTTCTTTTACCGGACAGGTGGAGGGCTGGGGACTTGGTTTGGCATTTACAAAAAAAGTAGTTGAGGCTCACTGCGGACGAATAATCGTCAAATCCCAGCTCCAAAAAGGATCAATTTTTACCATCACGCTGCCTATTGTAAAATCCTCTCCCGCACCTGCGGCGCCGTCCCCCGATCCCCAGCCCCCGTCATAACAAGAAGGTAGATGGTAAACGGTAAAACAAATTTTCTTCCGTCTATCGTCTTCCTTCTTCTGAGGACGCAATTGAACTTGTTACTTTTGTGCTTCTGTTGCCTCTTTTGCCTCCGCTGCTGTCTTCATAGGTCTTTTTGCCCAATCCCCGATAGGTCTAAAAATTTTCACAAAAGCGCCTAAGGACCCATGTAAAAACCGGCGGCTGATTGTACAATTTACTCATTGATAGCCAAGGCTATCACCACAAGGAGAAATAGATGAAAACCATACCAGCTTTAATTTTTGCGGCAACATTTACGGGCTTTGCCTCGGCGGGCCAGATAACGCCGAGTTTTGACACAGCGGTAAAAACACAGACCGCGCTTCCTGCCCTGCTCAATAGCGCGCAGCTGCCCCTGCCGGTTCCGCAAACGGCGGTATATGCTTCTTCCTATGAATCTGGAGCTCTTACGGAGGAATTGGAGCGCGCCGGATACCAAATTACAGCCAGCGGGGTGCGTTACGGCGTTCCTTATGTAGGGATTAAGATGCCAGTAGGTTTTAAGATTTACGCTTTCTGCCGTGAAATTCCAAGCCTGAAGAATCAGGCTGAATTATGCAAAAAACAGCTTGGCTTTTTTAATACTATCAATCCCTTTTATGAAAAAACCAGCACATCCCAGCCATGGTCAATAGAAGCCGATATCCTTAAAATTCCCATGGACTTAAACCAGGCGCCGGAAATATTCCCGTCTTATAACTCATCTCTGTCCGGATATCCGAAATATCTCCACATAGACGCCGGAAAGAGTTATCTGGCGCTTTATGAAAGCGGCCAAATGGTTAAAATCTATCCTATTTCCGCGGGAGCAAAAGGACACACTACCCCGTCTTTTACATTTAAGATAGGCTTTAAAGACGCCAAATACTGGTCCAGAACATACGGTGGAGAAATGCCATGGTCGCTGCAGATTAACGGCGGATACTTCATACATGGAGGAGCATTGCCGGGCCAGGCTGATTCGCACGGCTGTATAAGAATGCTGGTTGAAGACGCTAAAGAGCTGTTTTATCTGGTGGATGCAGGAACGCCGGGCATAGTGACCAGAACCCAGCCGGACAATAATTGATTGGGGACGGTAAATGGTAGAAGGTAGATGGTAAACGGTAACCATACTGCCGGTCACAAGATTCAGAACTCCAAGTTCACAACCTTCCGCCGTTGTTTGTTCTCTGTTGCTCTTTATACTTTGTGTTACCGTCTACCCTTTGTTTTAATGATTTCCCGTAAAACTTTATCGGGCGTGAACGGCGGCTCGTAAAGCCTTATGCCTGCGGCGTCATAAATGGCGTTTGCAATGGCCGGCTGGGGCCCGTTTATTCCTATCTCGGAGACAGATTTTGCGCCGAACGGGCCGTTCGGCTCATAGGTGGGAATAATAATGGTTTTTATACGGGGAGCGTCTTTTGTGTTGAATATCTTATATCTTCTGAAAGTCCCGTTGTTCATCGCGCCGGAAGGCGAAAACTCCATCTCTTCGGTCAGCGCATAAGATATGCCGTTTAAAACAGCCCCGTCATTCTGACCTTCCGCAAGAGCCGGATTAATAGCCGTGCCGCAGTCAACCGCCGCTACATAATCAAGGATCCTCACTTTTCCGGTCTCCATATCCACTTCAATATCGGCAAAATGCGCCGCAAACGGAGGCGGAGAAGTCTGGGCCGTATGCGAGGCGGAGGCCGTTATCTGATGCTGGTCATGATAATAAAGCGAGGTATTCGCGACCTCGGACAAAGAGCAGGATTTTCCTGATTTTGAAACTACTTTTCCGGCTTCCAGCGCAAGATTTTCCGCTTTTTCATCCAATATTCCTTCGGCAGTCTTGAGTATCATTACCCGGACTTTCTCCGCAGTTTTTTTTACCGCATTACCCGAAATGAAGGTGGTGGAAGAAGCATACGCTCCCACATCAAACGGCGTGATATCGGTGTCGGAAGAAAGAACTATAATATCCTCTGTTTTGACTCCCAGAACTTCGGCCGCAATCTGGGCAAGTATGGTGTCGGAACCGGTGCCGAGGTCGGTCGCGCCTATAAGTAAATTAAACGAGCCGTCTTCATTCATTTTTATCGTTGCGCAGGCCATGTCGACTTCGGGAATCCCTGAACCCTGCATAAGGCACGCCATGCCGAGCCCTCTTCTGACCGCGCCGGTCTGATTTGCGTATTTTTTCTTTTTTTCATGCCAGCCTATAGCCTTAATCCCCTGCTCTATCGCCTCAAAAAGGCCGCTTGAAGTTATTTTCTGCTCAACGCCTTCCCTCCCCTCGCCCATTGCCTTAAAAACAGGGGAACTCTCTCCTTCCCGTATATAATTTTTCTTTCTGAATTCCAGCTTGTCCATGCCGATGATTTCAGCCATTACATCCATATGGCTTTCCCATGCAAAAAAACCCTGGCTTGCGCCGTATCCCCTGTACGCTCCGGCCACGGGAAGATTGGTATACGCGGTCTTTCCTATAAATCTGGTGTTTTTGGCCTGATACATGGGAAGCGTATGAGAGCCGGAACACATCATAACGGTAAGGGCATGCGAGCCGTACGCTCCGTTGTTCATACATATTTCCATATGGGCGTCCGTTATCGTCCCGTCTTTTTTCACGCCGGTTTTAAGTTTCACGACCGAAGGATGCCTTGTCCTTGAGGATATAAAGGTCTCCCTTCTGGTATATTCAATTTTCACAGGGCTCCGGCTGGCGATGGAAAGAGCCGCGCAGATATCCTCAATAACTATCTCCTGCTTGGAGCCGAATCCCCCGCCGATTCTCGGCTTTATGACGCGGATATTTTTAACGGGGATATTGAGGGCATAGCCCACTATCCGCCTTACATGAAATGGCACCTGCGTGGAGGTCCTTATCACCAGCCGTCCCTGCGGATCAAAATATGTTATCGCGGTATGAGGCTCAAGCGCGCAATGCTGGGCATATTGGGTTTTATATTCGCGCTCAACCGTAAAATCAGCCTCGGAGAACCATTCCGACTCCTTTACCTCAAACTCGTATTTAGCGCAGATATTATGTTTTGCGTCCGGGATATTTTTTGCGTCTTCCTCGTCATGGATAACGGGGGCGCCTTCCCTCATGGCTTCAATAGGATCAAAAACAGCCGGCAGAATTTCGTATTCCACTTTTATTTTATCCAAAGCCTCCTGCGCCGCTTCGGAAGTCTCCGCGGCCACCGCCGCTACCCTGTCGCCTACAAACCTCACTTTGCTGTCAAGGATAACGCTGTCATACGGAGACGGCTCGGGGTAGCCCTGCCCGGCTTTTGTATGCGGGAAGCGGGGCGTATTTTTATAGGTAAGAACGGCTTTTACTCCGGGGGTTTTCTCGGCTGAACTTATGTCGATTTTTTTTATACGCGCATGCGCATGCGGACTCCAGAGTATCCTGCCTATGAGCAGACCTTTCAGTTCAACATCATCCGCGAACTCGGCGGTTCCGCACGCAAGCCCGAGCGCGTCTATTTTGTTAACGCTTTTATTGACGGTTTTAAATTCCATTTTTCCGTTGTTTTTTCTTTTGCTTTTTTGCTTCCTCTGCTTCTGCGGCTTCAGTTGCTTCCATGGCCGCGCCCCGCGGCGCGTCCGCGGGCAGGCGTTTGCGTCCCTTGCTTCCTTTGCTTCTTTTGCCTCCGTTGCTGTGGTTCTATTTTGAACTACTACGGCCTTTCATTCCGGCGGAGCTGAAACTGACCAGTCCGAGCAGATACGCAATATCCTTGTCTTCAAAGGTCACATTGGCGGTATACTGAACGCGCTTTGTTTCCCGTAAGTCATTTACCCGGGCGCCCAAAGCGACAAACCTGTTTAATTTTACCTCCGCCCCGATATCATATTCCGTATGATCAAACCGCCTGCCTTCTACTATCCTGTTTCTCGCGAAATCAAAAGCTTCGGCAAGAAGAACGATCCTGTCCCAGTCTTTATTCGCATGGAACGGCCTGTATTTTATGCCTGCGCCCCCGGACCCGCGGGTGATGCCCGCATAAAGATCAAAGGCGTCGTATTCCCAGCCGAGCTGGGCGTCTATTCTATTCTTCCTTTCATAATCCGTCGCCTTGGGCATGTCGGAAGGATTGCCGAAATTGGAAACGCCGAGATAATAATATCTGCCCTCGCGCGGATATATTTTTACGCCGATATCTCCCCTTGAGGCCTTTGCAAGCGGTTCATATCTGTTTCTGTACTGCCAGTATGTCCTGAATGAATTAATTCTGCCCAAAACGTCTTTTGCCGAAGCTGAAGCCTCCTTGAAATTGCTCAGGGTCTCGGTGACATTGTCTTTTACTTTTTCGTCGCTTACCAAAGCCCCGATTGTGCCGGTTCCGGAATTTATTTTGGTCACCAGCGTGTCTACTTTCGACAAAAGAGAATCCAGCTTCTCTGAAACAGAATCCAGCCGCGACATGGCGTTCTCCATATGCGGCCCCGAATCGCCCACAATATCATTTATCCTAGCCGTGGTTTCTCTGATATTGGAAAGGGTGGCATTAAGACTTTCGCCGATTCCGCTTTCTCCGCCTACGTCGTCCAGAAGCTTTTGCAGACTGCCTAAAGCCTGGGCAAGCGATTTGTCCAGCGGAACGGTATCCTCGCCCTTGACCGTGCTTCCGGCCGGAATTATTCCCGCCGACGGAGTCCCTTGGTCTATCTGAAGAAACTTGCTTCCTATAATACTGGTGGAGCCTATTGTGAATCTGGCATTTCTGTATATTTTCATGTCCTCATAGATCGAAAGCTCAACAACCACTTTATCTTCTTTTATGCTGATTTTTTTCACCTTTCCGGCTTCCACTCCGGAAAGTTTCACCAGAGATTTATCAGGAAGGCCCGCCACATCCCCAAACACCGCATAAATATCGTACCGCCTGTATATGGAAAAATCCCCCAGCAGAAAGATAGCGGCGGCCAGCAAGGCAAGGCCTGCCAGCATGAAAAGCCCTACTTTTGTCTCATTGGTCATATTCGTCCAAATCCCGCAGTTTCATTTTTATGGGACCGGCGCTTGAGCCTTCCATAAACTGCCTGACATGCGCATTAGCGGTGGTCTTGAATTTTTCAGGAGTATCCGTCAGCAGAAACTTCCCATCGTAAAGCATGGCTATTCTGTCGGATATTTTATAGGCCGATTTTATATTATGCGTCACGACTATCGAAGCGATGCCCAGCTTCAGCTTTAAATCCGATATAAGATCGTTTATGATATCCGACATTATCGGGTCAAGACCCGTCGTAGGCTCATCATACAAAATAAACTCGGGCTCAGTCGCGATGGCGCGGGCCAAAGCCACGCGTTTTTTCATTCCGCCGGAAAGCTCCGAAGGAGGCATGTCTTCCACCCCTTTTAATCCCACCAATGCCAGTTTCTCCGAAGCGATACGTCTATACTGAGACGGCGGGATATCCGTCAGATACTTCAGGCCGAAAGCCACATTTTCGCCCACCGTAAGAGAGTCAAAAATAGCGCCCTCCTGAAAAAGATATCCGAATTTTTTTCTGACCGAAGCAAGCTTGTATTCATCCGTTATGCCGGAAATATCTTCGCCGTTTACTATTATCCGCCCGCTGTCAGGCTTTAAAAGCCTTATTATGCATTTTATAAAAGTGCTTTTTCCGGAGCCGGACCCTCCCATGATGCTCACTATTTCTCCTTCCTTAAGGGAAAGAGAAACCCCTTTAAGCACCTGCCGGTCCCCGAATTTTTTATATAAATCAACTACTTCAATCATTTACATTACACCAGCCCTGAAACATCTTTAACATGTTTAAATTTTACTTCGGGAAATTCCCTAAAATGCGCTTCCCCGCATTTGATTTTCATTTTTTCCTGCGGCCTGAGTTTATTCATATCTATGGTGGATTTCGTTTCCGCCACAAAATAAATCTTATTCTCGTTTTTATAAATCAATGCCCAATCCGGATTATACTCCCCTATTGGGGTTTGAATAACAAACCAGTCGGGCAATTTAATAAAAAACTCCACATTATCGTTGCGCTCGCAGTCTTCGGCAAACTTCCGCTCCACATCCGACATGGAATCAATGATTAAATGATCGGTTATGGTCTTTTCGGTTTTGGTTATTTTATAGAGATTATTTGTATAGGTTTCAACATCCTTGTCCGCAAACCGCATCATCGCGTAGGCATTCCCCGCTATCTTCTCGTATTTTATCCCATCGATCATCAACTCATGCAATGAACCCTTAATCTCATTCACCGCCAAATCAAGAAATAACTGAGGATTTTTCATAATATCCCTCAGCCTGCAGGACTGTTTTAAAATTTTAAGTATTGTGGAACGGGTAAGCTCCGTTTTGCTTTGGATATATCCTGCCGCATCCGGAATTTCCATTTTAGGCAAAGCCCGCCAGCCCGCTGAAGTTTCTCCTACAATTTCTGAATTAACCTCCTGTTTGGTTATCTTAATTTCAGCCCTTACGGCTTTTATAACCGGTCTTAGAATCTCCGGCATGGATTTAATTTTTCGGGCAGACATCTTTACCAGCTCGTCAGAATCGTATTTAACCCTGTATGTGGTTTTTTGCTTAATCTTCTCCCAAAGTTCAAGGAATTTTGTATCAAGCTCAAAACCTTTGCGGTATTTAATTTTTATCCTGTCCCTTTTATTCTTTATCCTACCCTCAAATTTAACCCCGCATTCATCTTCAATTTCAATCTGAAGCCTTTTTGCAAAATCCTCATAGCTTTCATTGGCAATAACCGTAAGCCGGTTTATGTTCTTATCGCGCAGTCTCAAGCCGCTCTGATCAACGCAAAGTCTCATGCCCCGTCCGATTTCCTGCCTCTTCTTCATCTCAGATTTGGTTTCATGCAGGGTGCAAATCTGAAAAACATTAGGATTATCCCAGCCTTCGCGCAACGCCGAATGGCTGAAAATAAACTGCAAAGGCTCATTGATATCCAAGAGGCGCTCTTTGTCTTTCATGATAAGATGATACGCATCATCATCTGCTTTGGTTTCCCGCCCTTCCGATGAATCTTTTAAGACGCCTTTCTTGTCTTGGGCAAAATAGCCATTGTGAACATTGTCCGCCGAATAATCGGCGATACCGGCATACATGGGCTTTTGCTTAAATTTTGTGTAAATTTCTTCAAACCACTCCGCAAACTTGCCTTTTTGGGGAGTCCCGTCTTCCGCATAATGCCGATAATTATCAACCCTGTCTATGAAGAAAAGGGAAAGCACCTTAACGCCCTTGGACTTAAGTTTTAACTCTTTCTTAAAATGCTCTTCTACGGCTTTCTCCATCTGATATTTCATTATCTGGTCATTAAGTCCGCCGTGTGTTTGGCCTTTATAAAGAACATCGCCGTTTGAGAACTCAATGAAGCCATCCCGTGCGTCTATATTGTTTATGATATAGCCGTCTTTATACGCTTCCCGTTTATTGGAATGCTCGTAAAGGTCATCGCCGTTTTTAGCCGTCAGGCTCTTGCGCTCAACAGCATTATTTGTATTAACATCTATTTTTATTTTTACCGCCAGCGTTGTTCTGGCAGTTTTAAAATCTTCAATCTGGATAAAAGCCCTGTTCTTGTCATTGGCGGCAAAAACCGAATCTACCTCTATCTGTTTCACAAGCCCTAAGTCATAGGCCTGCACGGGGTCAAGTTTATATATCGGATTATAAAGGTTTCGATGTGTCGCGGAATAACGAAGCGTAAAAGCCGGGCTAAGATTTGAGAGAGCCTTCTTTCTAATATCCGTCTCCATGTTCTGCGGCTCATCCACAATCACCACTGGATTAACCGCCTGTATAAACTCTACCGGTTTTTTGCCGTTCAGCTTATCATTGCGTTTATTTATTACATTCTCGTCCTTGGCAAAAGAATCGATATTTATAACAAGAATCTGAATGGCATTGCTATCGGCAAAACTTCTGAGGACGGAAACCCTTTCTGCGGCATAAACCTGATATGCTACAGGGGTTTTATTGTAGATGGTTTGAAAATGCTCAGTGGTTATCTCAAGATTTTTGAGAGCGCCTTCCTTTATGGCAATACTCGGCGCTACTATCACAAATTTCTTAAAACCGTAACGATTGTTCAGCTCATAAATTGTGCGCAGATAGACATATGTTTTGCCGGTGCCTGTTTCCATTTCAACGGAAAAATTCAACCCCTCAAGTTTCTCCGAAAGCGGCAGATTGTTGTTTTTTTGAACTTCCCTGAGATTCTTTAAAATCTGTTCTTCTGAAATTGCCAAATCATTGCGGACTCCGGAAAACTTAAGCCCCAACCCGTCATTTCCGCCCAAGGAAAACTCAAAGTCACCCTTATTCAGAGGCTGGCCGTCAAACAACCCAATCACAGATTGGATAGCTTGAAGTTGATAGTCCTGGTTTGCGTCAAAGTGAAGTTTCATGGATTTACTAATAGTTTTACCAATATTTACTAATAATTTAATCCCAAAAAATGCTTAAT
The DNA here is from genome assembly GCA_964520045.1 of uncultured Elusimicrobiales bacterium. Lineage (GTDB taxonomy): Bacteria > Elusimicrobiota > Elusimicrobia > Elusimicrobiales > CAZFMJ01 > CAZFMJ01. The sequence goes on from CAZFMJ010000003.1 coordinate 63,165, forward strand.
TTTGTTATGTTTTTTAGAAATATGCTCATTTTATAACTATTTATTACTAATCTATAACTAATTTTTTCATTTCGTCCAGACAAACGACACCACCATCACATGACCATCACATGAGATTTATGCCCAAATGGGTAACCCTCAAAAAGCCAAAGCACAGCCTAAATAGCCCAAACTTAATAATCCCAGTTCGCGTCAAATGTGCCATTGACTTTTCCAATAAATGTGTTATACTATAGACACAAGAGCTGGTGTGGGGCTATCATGTCCTGCTATAAGTTAATTATACTCCGTCTGGATATATTTAACTGCCAGCTTTTTTCTTTTTCCGACACATGTAATTGCTTTGTATATCCGGGCTATGACTCTGCCCCTGTTTCTTTTGCGCTATCCGTCCTTGGTTTTGCAACTTTTATTCCCCGCATACGGTTATTCTCATTACTAATAAATTGCGCATTTTTTATCCGCGTGAAAAAATCATGCACATTTTCATCTCCCGTAAATCTCCTGCCTATTATGTGCGCGAAATTATCAGCCAATTGTATCCCCACATTCTCATTCGAGATCGCAAAAAATGGAACTTTCAATATTTTATCAAAGGATTGTCCCGACTGGCTTCTATGGAAAAAATTGCTAATTGACATGGATATGCGGCGATTGCCTTCCGCGCCTCTGTCGTCAAAAACTATTTTTGCGATTAATGAGGCATGATTTTCCTTCACATATTGATGTATTCTCTCAAATAAAAAGAAAAAAGGCCGGTCAAGATTATTCGGATCGGAGCAGGACAAGCCGAGTTCTTTTTCTTCAAAAGTTACTACCCCAAAAATTTTACCTCCGTTGGATATGTATAAATCAAATATTTCTCTGGCAAGCGCCAGTTGATTACAAGGAATCCCTTTTGCCTCCAACCGGAACATGAATTTGCCGAAAATTGATTTCCCTTTTAGTTCAATATTGCCGGCATCTTTGCCGATATGTTTACATTTTAACCTATAAACATTTCTGGAAAACTCATTATAAGAAGCGCTTGATATAGCCACCGCAGATAGTACCCCTGCTCGGAATTTACCATCTGCCGTTTTCTGCCATGATTCATCTATAAAAACAAGCATTTCATACCCCGATATTGTGTTAATTCCAATTAAATCGTCCGAAACTCTATTCCGGCGTCTTTCATTTGCAGGGCTGTGTTGGTTTTGAGCTGATCATTGGCTTCAAAATACTATCAAGGCAACCGATTTTTTGCGGCTTACGCTTAATTCTGACGTTTTAGCCCTCCCCCCACACTCTCTCCCACAAGGGGCGGGAGTTTATCTCTGATGGCGTAGGAAAATACTCCTACTTCGATAAAGCTATCGGTAAAGCACGTTTTTCAACTACCTTCCTCTATGTTATTCCTATCGCCACAAGCACCGCCGTTACAAAATAATCCAAAATCATGATAAGCACCATACTGGCAACAACCGCGCCCGTGGTTGATTTCCCCACTCCCTCGGCTCCGCCTTTGGTTGAAAGCCCTTTGAAACAGCAGACCGTGGCTATTATAAACCCGAAAACGAAAGTCTTTAAAAATCCGTGCATGAAATTTTTTATTTCCATGAACGTGAAAATATCGTCAAAATAAACGCTGCTTGAAACTCCCAGTTTTGAGGCGCTCACCAGCATGCCTCCTATAATTCCGGAAAAATCCGCAAACACGGTCAGCAAAGGAAGCATAACAAGAAACGCTATATATCTGGGTATGACAAGATATCTTATGGGGTTGGTGCCGAGAGTGTAAAGGGCGTCTATCTGCTCGGTAACTTTCATTGTTCCTATCTCCGCGGCCGCCGCGGCGCCGGCGCGTCCCGCAACGACTATGGCGGTAAGCACCGGGCCAAGCTCTTTGACAAGAGAAAATCCAACCACCGTGCCCACGAAAAGCGGTTCATTAAAAAGGCTTTTTGAGGTTGAACCGGACTGAAGAGCCAGAACCATTCCGGTAAAAAAACTCGTAAGCATGGTAACCGGCAGGGACTGCACTCCCACGCGGAAACACTGCAGTACGGCCTGCTTTATCTCAAGCTTGGAATGAAAAAACCAAAAAAAAGACGAACGCACCATAAAAGCCGCGCCGCCGGCGGTTTCCGCCGCAAAAATAAGCCTTTTGCCCAAAAACCGTAAAATCATAAAATTACGAATTTATAAATACTCTTGGCACCCTTCTGGAAATATTGCAGACCGTCTCATACGGTATGGTTCCCGCCGTTTCGGCAAGTTCACGCGCCGTTATTTCTTCCGCGCACTGTCTGCCTATGAGAACCGCCTCATCTCCGATATTTACCTGCGGCACATGGGTGACGTCTATCACAATCATATCCATAGTCACCGAACCCAAAACCCCGCACCTTTTGCCCCGCACGAGAACTTCCCCTTTATTTGAAAAAATCCTTGAATATCCGTCCGCATACCCCACCGGCAGGGTGGCGACGCTCATATGTTTTTTGCTTTTAAAAGTCCTCTCATAGCCTATGGAAGTTCCGGAACGGATATTTTTGATAAAAACTATTCTGCTCTTAAAAGAAAGCGCGCGCTTAAATCCATCCATAAGACCGTATACAGCCAGCCCCGGTCTGACCATATCAAAACGGCTTTCGGGATAATACAATGCGGCATGGGAATTGGCAGTATGCCTGATGCCGGGATTAATGCCGTTTGCGGAACAATCATTAAGAGCTTCCCTGAAATATTTTAACTGAAGCCTTGTGTAATCCTGATCCGAATCCGCGCTGGAAAGATGGGTGTAAATCCCGGCTAGTTTTATGCTTTTGCTTGAGGACAATTCACCGAGTATCTGCATGGCGGACGGACGCCGGACGCCTATCCTGCCCATGCCGGTTTCCAGTTTTACATGGCAGGAGGCGGTCATACGCAGGCTTTGGGCGGCTTTAATAAGCTGTTTGGCCGCATCCATGCTCGCGACCGTAACCGTCAATCTGTTTTTAATGGCGTAGACAAAGCTTTTGAACGGATATAGGCTTCCAAGAACAAGGATAGGAAGTTTTATGCCCGCTCTGCGCATTACAATCCCTTCTTCAATACATGAAACTCCGAAACCGCGGCAAAGCTTTTCTTTTTGGCAATACTTTGAAAGCCGGACGGCTCCATGGCCGTAAGCATCGGCTTTCACAACAAAAAGCACGCCGCATTTAGGAGGTATTGTTTTTTGTATTTTAAGAAGATTGCTGCGGATGGCGGATAAATCGATTTCGGTCCAGGTCGGCCTCAAAAAAACGCTTCCAGCTCCTGCCTGCCCAAACATAGCCGTCATTTAGCGGTTACTCCTTCCGGGGCACACAACGCCCATTTAGGCTACGGGCTCCAGCCCCTGAGGAGCAAGATTGTCAAATCGGGTGCACTCTCTTGAAAAATACAGTTCCACATCGCCGGTAGGACCGTTTCTCTGTTTGGCAATTATAAGCGTGGCCTTGTTTTCATCTTCGGGATTGGGCGTTTCGCCCTGCTTGTAATATCCCTTGCGCCATATAAGCGCCACGACGTCGGCATCCTGCTCCAAAGATCCGGACTCCCGCAGATCGGACAACTGGGGTCTATTGCCCTCATTGCTTCTTTCTTCGCTTCTGCGGTTAAGCTGAGAAAGAGCCAGAATCGGTATATCTAAATTCCGGGCCAGACTTTTTAAATTTCTGGAAATTTCGGAGACTTCCTGCTGGCGGCTTTCAATCCTGGCTCCGCCTCTTATCAGCTGAAGATAATCGATTATTATCAGCCCAAGCTCTTTGCCCCGGCTTTTAATATCCGAGGCGAGTCTTCTTGCCCGCATTCTTATATCCAAAACCGTAAGCGCCGGCGTATCGTCGATCCATAACGGCGATTCCGAAAGCTCGGACAAATGATGCGTCAACTCCGTCCATTTTTCCCTATGAAACATCCCGTGCCGGACATGATGCAGATTCGCCCCGGCGGCGCTGCACACCATTCTCTCAAATATAGAGTGCCTGCTCATTTCAAGAGAGAAAACGGCGACCGGCACTTTCTTCTTGACGGCGGCATGATAGGCGATATTAAGCGCCATCGCGGTCTTGCCCTGGCTGGGTCTGGCCGCGAGTATAATAAGATCGGATTTCTGAAGACCTCCGGTCAAATAGTCCAAATCCGTAAACCCCGAAGGCACGCCTGTGATGCTGGCTTTGTTTGTATGGGCCTTTTCAAGTATGTCCGCCACCTCGCGCGCCAGAGTGTTTGCCGTGTAAAATCCCTGAAGGACCTGCTTCTGCGCTATGGAAAAAATCTGCTCTTCCGCATAATCAAGCAATGCGTCGGAATCGCGCGCCTGCGAATAACACTGCTCTACTATGCTTGTGGAAGCCCGTATGACCTCGCGCATTACTGATTTCTGCCGCACTATTTCGGCATAATTCTGAACATGCGCGGCGGTGGAAACTTTGCTTATAAGCTCGGAAAGATAATCTTCTCCGCCGAGCTCCTGAAGCAGATTCTGCCGTTTAAGTTCGTCGGAAAGCGTTATTATGTCTACCGCGCGGTTTTTATTATGCAGGTCAAGAATGGCTTTAAATATCTTACGGTGCGCTTCGCTGTAAAAATGCCTGGGTTCGAGTATTTCCGCCGAGGAATCTATGGCTTCCTTCTCGACAAGCATGGAGCCGAGCACCGCCATTTCCGCTTCGGGCGATTGGGGTGGTACTTTTTCCGGAAATTCTGCGTGCATTGGCGTTATTGCTTATTACTTGCTGCGGGCTGAAACAGATACTTTTATTTTAGCGGAAACACCGGGCTTTAACGCTATTTCCACCTCATAATCCCCTACGGCTTTTATTGCCGAATCAAGCTGTATGAAATCTTTGTGCACTTCAAGACTTGACGCCTTAAGGCTCTTTATTATATCGCTTTTGCCTACAGAGCCGAAAAGCCTGCCGTTTTCACCGACGGACCGGCTGAATGAAAGCGTCATCTGCGAAAGTTTGGAAGCCATATCCTGAGCGGACGCCAACCCCTGTTCCCGCTGTTTTTTAACGCGGGCTTCGCAGTCTTTCCAAAATTTTATTCTGCCGGGAGTGGCAAGCTCCGCCAATTTGCAGGGAAGCAGAAAATTTCTGCCGTATCCGTTGGCTACCTGCTTGACATCTCCGATACTTCCCAGCTTAGGCACATCTTTGCGTAAAATAACTTTCATTAAAGTCTCCCTCTAAAAAACGATATGCGGAAGTATGGCCATATTCCTGTTGCGCTTAACCGCTCTGGCTACCTGCCTCTGATGTTTTGCGCATGTTCCGGTTATGCGGCTTGAAAGCATTTTGCCGCTTTCCGTTGTGAATGTCCTTACGATCTGGAACTGCTTGTAATCTATATATCTTATCTGTTCGGCGCAAAGGCGGCAGACCTTTCTTTTCGGATGACCATACGGACGTCTTCTCGCGGGATATGCCGTTTTCCCGGCCGCGGCCGGAGCCGGCGGCGCAGATTGTTTCACTGCCGGGACTGCCGGCGCCTGCGTGGTTTTTTCTATATCTTTTTCCGGATTCGGATGCATAATCAACCTTCCTTTATCATTAAACTAAAACGGCACTTCCTCGAGTCCGTCTTCCTGGGAAATCGCGTCTGCCTGCTCCGCGGAAACTGTTTCGGCGCCGGACTCAGAAGACTGCTGGCCGGTTTCTCCGGTCTGAGGCCTGGAAGCTGCCGCCAAAAACTGCACCCGCCTTGCCACGACTTTCATTACTCTTCTTTTTTGTCCGCTTTTGTCCGTATATTCTGAACCCGCCAGCCTTCCCTCAATATGAACAGGACTGCCCTTTTTTATTTTTTCTTTGCACCGCTCCGCCATGGGGCCCCAAACGGTAATGGGAACAAAAGTCGCATCGTCCTTCCACTCTCCGGAGGCGGCGTCTTTGTATCTGCGGTTGACCGCTATGTCAAAATGACAGACGGCAAGACCCTTCTGCGTAAAACGCAAATCGGGATCATGCGTCAGCCTGCCGGCAAGTAAAACATGGTTCTGCTCGGGAAGCCGTATAGAAATCATTTCTCCACCTCGTTCCTTCGAGTTTTGATATTTTGGCGTTAAGGGATTAAACAGGTCAGGCCTGTTTTGCGGAAACTTTAGCAGCCTCTTTTTCCGGCCCTTTGACTATCATAGTACGCAAAACGGAATCCTGCACGCTTAAATGCTGGTTCAGCTTGCTCAGAGACTGCGGAGGGAACTGGACTTTCATATAGGCGTAAAATCCGTCTTTTGTGTGTCCGATAGGATGCGTCAGCTTGCGCCTTCCCCATTTATCCTCGGAAAGAATTGTTCCGCCTTCATGAGCTATAAGCTTCTTTGTCTTTTCCAGAAAATCCGAAGTCTCGATATCCGACAACTGCGGTTTCAATATAAGTATCATTTCATATGTGCGCATAGACATATTTTATTAAATTTTAGAGGTGAATTTCAAGAGAGCCCCCATACCTGCGGGTCCAGATTCGACTGGCTTATGATTTGATTGTAAAGATATTTCACTGTCTGCTTGGAATTCAATTCGCAGGACGGCGCGTCCAAGACAGCGCACAAATCCCTATCATAGACAAAAGGCTGCAGTTTTAAATTGCTTCCGACGCGCATCTTCCGGGCATGGCCGGAGGCATTTATCACATGAAGCATAGCGCGTATGCGCTTATCATAACCGAGGCATTTGGAATAATACCTCGCCGTAAAATCAATAACCTTTTCCAAAAAAGGAATGACCGACTCGGGGGAAAAAGAATTAACGCTTTCGGGAAGCTTGGCTAAACTGGCATCGGCGAACACAAGCACGTCATTTTCATAAAACCGCGCCAGCTGCATCTTGTCCGCCGTTATGCTTTCCGAATGATACAGCGTAAATCCGCCGAAACCTGCTTCCTCAAGCATAAAAACAGGGGTCAGCATCGGCAGGGACGGGAAATGCTCAAGTATCCATTTTTTATGCGCATTGATTTTAAAACTGCTTTTTTCCAGAGCCGCCGGCTGGGCGCTGAATGCCACATAGAGCTCTTTTTTGCTCTTAAAATACCAGTTTGAATCAAGCAGAGAGAAAAAAGTTATTTTACTTGAGGCAGCCACGCCGGACAATGCCTGAACCGTCTGCGTTTCGGGCTTGGTTAAAACATGGCCGGCCCCGGGCTGAACATATAAATACGCTTCCTGATTCCCAAGCACAGTGCCCACCGATGTATAGAGCGGCTGTATTGAATCATCCAGAACCATGTATATCTCGCTGGGAATAAGCATTGCGGAGCCCGATGCCAGCTCCCTTGCCTGATCTTCCATTCGCGCGGCCAAAACAACGCCGGGACTTCTGATCATGCGGTCGACATCATTCCAATAGCGGGCCGGAGCAGAAGCAATGCCTATCCGGAACCTGTTGTCGGGAAGAATTTTGAACAGCTTATCCAGAATATCCCGCGCCATCGACTCGCCCAGCCGCATTATCTCGTCTTCATCTCCAGTCGTGCCCAAAAACGCCACCGCTCCGTCCCCCTGCCACGACCCGCCCCCCCCGCCCCTTGCCCTTACTTCCTGTTCCACGAGCTCGGTATATGCTTTGCTCATACTGCGGTATTGGCCGGGGCTGGTATTGGATATGATCTTTTCGCTGCCGACCATATCTATGCGCATGAAAAAAAGCTGTCCGTATTCTCCGTCTTTGAGCATAAGAGTAGTATATTTTAGCACAAAATCCGCATGGCTATTTCTCTATGCAACAAAACCCGCACAACAAAAGAGGAGCGCTTTCGCGCTCCTCTTATTAAATTAAACCGTCCCTGATAAAAATATTATCGGCCTAGAATCCTTTCCGCGTCTTTTTCCATACCTATAAAAAAGATAACGTACTTGGAAGAGCACCTATTCGGAGGCCCCCCGCAGCCATCACCCTCGGCATAGAACTTAAGCACAGGAATGCCGGCTGACGCAAGTTTGGCCGCGTCTTGTTTAACTATTTCATCGGCTTTTTTAAGGGATTCCCGTTCGGCCAGGGCCGACCCGCCCGGTCCCACGAGGGTCTCTCCAACCTTGTATTTCGAAAAAGTTCCGGCTTTGTAAGTTGCTTTTTCGCTGGGAGAATACTTAACCATGTAGTAAATACTGTATCCGAATTTATTTCCAGGCGCGGTAGATGCCGTCGCATATATGAGCCTGAATCTGCCTGTAAAATTGACGAGAACAGCCCTAAGCGCCTTTTCAGCGTCTGTCAGCGTTTCATACCCTCCATCGCCGTATCCCCCGACATAACCCTCATAATTTTTAGCGGAATAGTAAATCGAGAAGGTATAATCGCTGATTTTGCCGGGCACTTCTTCCACAGCGGCAAACACCGGTTTTACGCCGGCCTTTTGAAACATCGGAAGCCATTTATTAAGCATCCTGCCGGCCTGTTCCTTCGTATATTCCATGCTTGAGGGAGAAAACTTCCACACAGGCGACATCTTTCCGTTCACAAGCATAGTCATGGGCTCAACCGGGCCCAGATAGCCCGGCAAACTGTCCCACGCAGGCGGATATTTATCCGGATTAAACGGCTCCGAGGGAGGCGGAGGAGGAAAAACTTTTGTGGTATTTTCAGCGCCGATATTAGTTTTTACCGCAGAATAAAGCATTCCCGGTTCACCGCCGGCGCTATCCCAATTTACAACAGCCGAAGATAAACCGCACATTTTTATTACAAACACCGCCGTTAAAACAGCGGCAACTATGATTTTTTTGTTCGTCATTTTATATTTTTCTCCTTAACCAGTCTGTCTGGAGTAAGTATAGCAAGACAGGACTGCCCAACCATGAGCCTTATGGGGACATATGGATTAGTCTTTGGTCCTATTTGATTTTGGGACTTTAAGGTTCGGGATTTTAAGTTTTTAAGGAACGTTTGCGGGCGGTTTCAATGGCATGCCTTATCTTAGAATCAAGTGTCTCTATTTCCACCGGCTTAACCAGATAATCTATGGCGCCGAAAAGAAGGGCGTCATTAAGAGTGGCGGCGTCAGAAAGACCGCTCACGGCCAGTATCGGCACATGCGAAGTTTTCGGATTGGAGCGGATATCTCTCATAAAACTTATTCCGTCGCAGCCCGGCATCATTATATCCATGAGAATCACATCCGGAATGTTTGCATCCAGATATTTCCGGGCCGGCTTATCGCCGGATGCGCACGTAACGGAATATCCCTTGGCGGTAAGCCCTTCCTCATATACATCTAATATGGCGGGGTCGTCATCCACAGCCAAAACCGAATATTTTTCGTTTTTCATTTTTCCGGCTACCCGCCTATTGGAATCACGGTGTCAATTTCGGAACCGTTGCGCAGACATTTCAGTTCTATCGCTCCGCCCGCCGCGGATTTAATAATAGCCGCGAATTCTCCGGCCTTATCGGCGCTTTTCAAATCCAGTTTTTTGCCGTTTACGGCAGTGATGACATCCCCGGGAATGAGCCCCGCCATTTCCGCGCGGCTTCCGTCTATAATGCGTATGATAAGCACGGCTGAATTGCCGTTTATTTTTAAGTTGCCGGCCGTCTCTTCCGACAAACCCTGCACTTCCACTCCAAGCCTTGGATTGCCGCCGCTTCCGAGGGAAAAAATCAAACCCGCCGAAACCCCGGCGACCAAAACCGCCAGAACGGCGATTTTCTTTACATCCTTTATCTGCTTTATTCTTTTCCGCATGTTTCTTCCCCGGCTTTTGCCCACATATCCGCCGTATATTTCCGCCCGCCGTGCTTAAATGCGACGAATGCGATAAAAAGAAGAATAATATCCTGAATTATCGCGGCGGGGATAGAATGGCCCTGCCCTCCTCCGAAACAACCGCAATCAGCGAGCGGAATGCCCCTGGCCAGCGCCGAAAATAATGCCATTATAAAAACGCCTATTATACCGCCGGCAGCCGTAATGCTCAGCCGCGTCAGAATTCCGGCCGCTATAAATCCTCCGACGTACAATTCCGCCCAAGGCAGAACATAGGCCGCCCATAAAGACAGGGAAACAGGAATTATTTTATATCCCTCTATAACAGCGGCGAATTCCTCGGCGGGGGCGGCCGCCTTCAAATAGCCGGCATAGATAAAAAGACCGCCGAGAATAATCCTGCATGCCAGGCCCGCCGTCAGCTGATAAACATTACTTCTGTTTTCCATAAATTATTTTATCAAACCGCTGAGCCGCATCTGTCAGCTGGTTTGCTCCGACCATGCGTTTTTTATTGATAAAAAATGTCGGGGTGGCGTTTACTCCGCGCATTTCCCCCTCTGCGATATCCAGCCTTACGGCTCGTGCGGCGGCGCCGTTTTTTCTGCATGCGCCGAAAGCTTCCATATCCAGCCCCAGCGTCAGCGCAAAATCATCAAATTCTTTGGGTGAATTTTCAAGGCCGGCCCATTGCGACTGCTTATCAAACAGTATCTGCGCATAATCCCAGAATTTTCCCTGTTTTCCGGCGCACTCCGCGGACACAGCCGCGTCAAACGCCCATTTATGCGTTTTCATCAGCGGATAATATTTAAAACTAAGTTTTATGTTTTCCCGATAAACCTTCAGCATCATTTCAACGTTTTTATTGGCATACTTGCAGGCCGGGCAGGCGAAATCAGTGAATTCCTGTATGTTTATTTTTGCGTTCTCCCTGCCCTGGGACCGAAAATCAGGCGCAGGCCTCAACGGAACCCAGCTGAACCTCCGCCCCAAAAGAACCGCCAGGGTAAGAATAAAGACCACAAAAAATACGGCTATCCCGTATCTAAGAAAAATTTTTAATCGCATCTCTTAATCTCGTCTTGACCGTCTGCCATCTACCCCAATATGACCGGCTTCGCGGTCATATTGAATTAATTGTACTATTTTGGAGGATGAATGGCTCCCTTTTACTATCCTCATTCCCGTCCCCTGTCCGCCAAGCGCTTTGCCGAGAAGCCCGAGGGCCGCGCAATTAGCCAACCCCCGCTCCGCGGGAGCGCGCACCCACGCCTCAAAAGAATCATTCCCCTTTTTTATAATTTTATCTTCTTTTGAGCCGGGATGCACCTTGAGTTTTATAAACATTCCCTTATCCACTTTTCCGCCATTTCAACCGGAAGAAGGTTCCTGCAAGTCACCAGTTTCCAGTCTCCATGTCACCAGTCTGGCGGCATGGCCTACTGGTGACTGGCGACCTCTTAATAAGACTTTCCGCCGTCATATCCGCCGGTTTTGGTATACCGAGAATCTCAAGAACAGTAGGAGCCACATCCGAAAGAATGCCGCGGTCTCTCAGACTGACTTTCCCGCTCGGAAAACCGCCCGCAAGAATAAACTCTACGGGATTATTAGTATGCGCTGTTTTAGGCATATTAATCCTGTAGTCCCACATCTCTTCCGCATTGCCGTGGTCTGAAGTAACAAGAACGGCGCAATCCTTTTCAAGAGCGGTTTTTACAAGTTTTCCTGTGAATTCATCAACAATTTCAACCGCCTTGACCGCCGCAGGAAAATTGCCGGTATGCCCGACCATATCACAATTAGCAAAATTTACAAGAAGGAAAGAATATTTCTTTGACCGTATCGCCTGCTCGGCGGCCGCTGCCGCTTCCGGAGCGTTCATCTGCGGATGATCCGCAAAAGAAGAAGGGTCAAAAACGCCTTTTATCTCCATGCGCTCTTCCCCAGGGTACGGCTTTATCAGTTTGCCGTTAAAAAACGAAGTCACATGCTTGAACTTCTGCGTTTCGGCGATACGTATCTGCTTAAGACCCCGCCTGCTTATCATTTCTCCGAGCAGGTTTTTCATATTGCCCGACTCATCCATGGGAGCGAGGGCATTGAGCAGAAAAGAATCATAATACCGCGTAAGCCCGCAATAGACTATGGCGGGCCTTTTTTCTCTTTTGCCCGGGTAATCCGCTTCCACAAAAGCCTTCGTAAGCTGTATGGCCCTGTCCTGACGGTAATTAAAATGTATCACCGAATCTCCATCCTTAATCCCCTGATACCCGCCTATTATAGCCGGCGGAATGTATTCATCGGTAATATCCATGCCGTCGGGATTTTTATCCTTAGAATAAGCGGCAATTACCGCTTTTTCCGCGCTGTCTGCCCTCCTTCCGGCCGCATTGGCTATTGCATTGTAGGCCAAATCGGTAAGCTCCCATTTTTCGCTTCTGTCCATGGCATAATATCTGCCCATCAGAGTAGCTATTTCGCCTATTCCTATTTCCGATATTTTAAGTTCTGTTTCCTTAATAAAGCCCAGACTGCTGCGGGGGGGAGTATCCCTGCCGTCGCTGAAAAAATGTATATATACTTTTTTGATCCCTCTTGCTTTTGCATGCTTCATTATCGCGAAAAGATGATCCTGATGGGCATGCACCCCCTCATCCTGCACAAGCCCCATTAGATGAAGCGCCGATTTTTTACCTGCGCAATTATCTATCGCGTTTTTGAAAGGGCCGGCGGTAAACAATGTACCGTCTTTTATCATATCCATCATGCGCTTTAATTCCTGCTCGACAATCCGGCCTGCCCCCATATTAAGATGCCCCACTTCGGACGACCCCTGATAGCCCTCCGGCAGGCCGACATGAACGCCCGCCGCCTCCAGTTCGCAATTGGGATATTTATTTTTTAAAGCCGTGACATTCGGGGTTTTGGCCGAAGTTACGGCATTATATTTGTCGGGCTTTGCCAGCCCCCAGCCGTCTCTTATAATTAAAACCACATTTTTTGAAAACATAATTTTTCCTTTTATAGACCCTCTTTACCGTTTATATTTTATGAAATTTTTACGTTGATTATTTTTGTAAAGTACTTTCCATAATACCCGCGGAATACGATACAATATATCTATGTCTGATATAAAAATCATAAAAGGCAGTATCCTTGTATACAGAGTTTTTGATATAGGCGGGGAGATAGCTCTTGCCGAAGCAGAAAGACTTGTCTCGGAAAATGCGCAAAGCTCCAGATTCACTTTAACCACCGATACCAGGAAATCCATTATTATAAAGGAAGCGCCGTTAATACTTTCCCTGGGCAGGGAACAGCTGGACCTAAACAGCGAGCCCTTTACTGCGGAGCTTTCGGCCAAAATATGGGATTACGGCGTTCTCTCAATAACGATACAAATTCCCATCCCGGAAAATACCGGCTGGAACGAATTGATATCGCTGGGCGCGAAAATTGAAAATTCGGACAAGCTTGACGCTCTGGCCGTAAGCCGCAAAAACAGCCTGAGAAGCAAAATACTGCCGGCGATCACAAATCCTTCGGACTGGAAAATCTACGAAGACTATATAACCTATTTTATTGAAAAGGCGCAGGGCATAGCCGAACCGCTGGAGCTTCTTTCAAAAGCGGACGTCGCAAGCCTTATTCTTGCCGAAAAAAACGAGCCCCTGTCTCTGCAAAGCAGAAAAATCATCCTTGAAAACGCTCTGCAGTACAGCAAAAACGACCTTGCCGTCATCGACTGGAACAGCGCCCTGCTGGTTGAGCCGGAAGGGCAAAAAGACGCGGCAGACGTGATAGAGTTCTGCCTTACGCATCTGCTGGAAATGCGCTATTATGACGACCTTATTGAAGAAAAACTTTACGCGCTCTATGACGCTATTGAAAAAAAGCACAGATATCTGCTGACCAACCTCTACCTGAGGCTCTCGGAAGACGCAAGCCGTAAATATCTGGAATTTTCGGAATTTCTGGGACGGGTGGAAAACTCTCTTAAAACAGTGGGGGATTTTTATCTTGCCACCGTATTCAGAACGGCGGGCAGGGAATTCAGATTTGACGATTGGCGCGAAAGCAACGCCCGCAAAATGGAAAGCCTCGCCAAAATATCGCAGCTTCTTCAGGGCGAGGTAAACTCAAGGCGCAGCCACATACTCGAAATTATAATTATAATCTTAATCGCAGTGGAGCTTGTGCCTGTATTTTTAAAAATGCTGTCATTTTAAACCCAAAATCCATTCCGAAAGTTTATTTAGAACGCCCGCTGATTCATTTGCCTTGCCGTCAAACATCATATTGCCATGGCCTTCCGCGGCTTCAATAAAATTTATCCCGCGGGAAGCCGAAGCCTTTTCCGCGGTCTGTTTTAATATTATCGAGCTTTGATAAGCGTAACTGTCATTGGGGGCCGCGGCTATAACCACGGGCATTTTCCCTGTCCGCTTTATCGCGGATTCAGCGGTTATACTCTGGTAATCCAAGCCCGGCGAAAGAAGAATCAGCCCTTTATATACCGGCTTTATCCTGACGGCGGCGTTCAACGCCAGGTTGGCCCCGATGCTTGCTCCCGCCAGTATTATCCTGTTTTCCGCAATTTTCTTTTTTTTAAGAAACGCCAGCGAAGCGGTTATATCCGCTTCAAGTTTCGCCCAGTCCTTTTTGGAAGTAAACGTCCGGTAATCCCTTTTTCCTCCCGGGCCGCACAAACTTTCCCCGTGCCCCCTAAAATCAACTGCAAGCCAGCCTATGCCGGAAGAAGAAATTTTATTTTCAAATTTTTGCCATTCGCCCTTGCCCGCGCCCAGGCCGTGAAACATTACTACGATAGGCTTAGTCTTTGCCGGCGACGAATAATCCGCCGAAAGGGACCAGCCGTCCGGCGTTTTAATCGTCACTTTTTCCGCGCAGAACACCATGTCAGACGCCCAGACGCCGGCCGCGACCAAAATACCCGCGCCGATCAGCATTCTTCTCATATTTTTGTTTCGTATATCCTGTATTTTTTGTAAATTTTCCCGCCCATCAGCTCAATAGTGTCGTTTATTTTACTGTTGTGCTCAAGAGTCCATGAAAGTTCGGCATATTCCCATCCAAGCTTTATTGCGGATATTCTGGCCTCCCTCATCATAAGCAGCTCAAGCCCCCTGTTCCTGAACTGTTTTTTGACGCCCATAGCCACAAGCCGGCCCTTGTTTATCTTCCTCATCCGGTAAAGAAACGGAAGTATATTAAAAGCGGTAAGCCTGCCTCCGGTATTCTTCAAAGCCATGTTTACATCGGGAATAAGCAAAGTGAAAGCCGCGGGAATTCCATCCGCTTCGGCAAAAAACAAATGCTCTGTTTTTAATATCGGCCTAAGCCCCGCCGCCATATCATCTATTTCGGCTTCCGTCATGGGAATAAAACCCCAGTTTTTTTCCCATGCATCGTTATAGATATCCTTCACATGGGACAATTCTTTGTCTATATCCTTGATATCTGCATGCCGTATCCTAACTTTTGAACTGCGCTCCACCCTTTGAATAAGCTTCTCAAACCTTTCGGGCACATCATTTGCCACATATGCCTTGAATGCATAAAGATCCACGGCCTTAATCAGGCCGAACTCTTCCAGCAAGCCCGGATAATACGCCGGATTATACGGCATCATTATGGCCGGAGGAGAATCAAAGCCGTTAATCAAAAGCCCGCAGGTTTCATTTGTGGAAGGATTCATCGGCCCGCGCATTATCTCCATGCCTTCGCTTTTAAGCCATGACCGGCAGGCCGCCAGCAGAAGATTTGAAACTTCCCTGTCGTTTACAGATTCAAAAAAACCGAAAAATCCGCACTTCTCATTATGGAACTGATTATGATTGGCGTTTATTATCGCCGCGGCGCAGCCGCATGCGCGCCCGCCGTCCAGCGCCGCAAAAAGCCTGCGCGAGGCATGTTTCCAAAAAGGGTGCCCCAGCCCAAGCAGGTGAAGATACTCCTTTTTAAGCGGCGGAACCCAAAAAGAATCGCCGCGGTAAAGTATATACGGTATTTCGGAAAAAAACTTTAAATTGCTTTCGTGGATTTCAAGAAGCCTGAGGTTGCGCGGCATTATGCTACAGAAGCGGATTTGGGCGGTTTTATTTTTTTAAACGCGTGCTCAAAAGCATTAAGAACGGAATTCATCTGCTCTTTTGTATGAGTAGCCATGGTAGTTACTCTTATCAGGGACCGTCCCGGAGGCACAGCCGGGCTTACCACCGGATTTGTGAAAATTCCGGCTTCATACAGGGTTTTCCACATTCCGAATGTCTGGAAATCATCGCCCACCATTATCGGTATTATCGGGGTCTGAGTCGGACCCATATTAAATCCAAGCGTTTTAAATCCTTCCATGAGAAACCGTGTATTTTCCCACAGGCTGGCGCGGCGCTGGGGCTCGCTTTCAATAATATCTATGGCCGTGGAAATCGAAACCACCGATGCGGGAGGCAAAGCAGCCGAAAAAATCATGGAACGGGAAGTATGCTGTATAAAATGGACAATGTCTTTGTCTCCCACGACAAATCCCCCAACGGAAGCGAAAGCTTTTGAACACGTTCCCACGACGAGATCCACTTCGCCGTTTTTCATCCCGAAATGCTCGCATGTTCCCCTGCCGTTTTCTCCCAGCACGCCGGTGGCATGAGCATCGTCAACCATAACTCTGGCGCCATATTTTTTAGAAATCGTTACAATTTCAGGAAGAGGACAGATGTCTCCCTCCATGCTGAACACTCCGTCCACTATCACAAGCTTGCCGCGGTCCGGCCCGATTGAAGCCAGAACCTTATTAAGGTCGTTCATGTCGTTATGCTTAAAACGCCGTATCTCGCCGTTTGAAAGGCTGCATCCGTCGAGTATGCTGGCATGATCAAGCTTGTCTACTATGGCGACATCCCCTTTTCCCACCAGACAGGAAACCACGCCAAGATTCATCTGATAGCCGGTGGCATAGACAAGGGCCGCTTCCCTGCGCTTAAATTTCGCAAGTTTCTGCTCAAGCTGAGCATGAAGCACGGTATTGCCGTTCAGGAATCTGGAGCCGGCGCATCCCGTTCCGTATTTATCCACGGCCGCCATGGCCGCCGCCTTCATACGGGGATCATCCGCAAGGCCCAGATAATTATTGGACCCCATCATTATCAGGCGTCTTCCTTCGACTTGTATCTCCGGCGCCTGAACCGATTCCAACTGCTTAAAATACGGATATATGCCCGCATTAATAAGCCTTTTGGCCGCAGTGAAACCCGCGCATTTCTCAAATATATCTGCCATAAAAGATAGCCTAACAATTATTGTAATATATTGAAGTAAAACCTTGCAATAAAAAAATTTACATTTTTTCTTTTTTTTGGGCTTCTGTATATCTCAGCAGAAGTTTTGTCGTCGATTTTTTTGGCAGAAGCCGGACGCGCTCTACTTTTCCCGCGAACTCGCGCCCGACTATTTCCGACCCGCCGTAATCCGCGCCCTTTACTAAAACATCCGGGCGCACGAGTTTTATAATCTCAAGGGGCGTCGCCTGTTTAAAGACCGCCACCCCGTCCACAGCCTCAAGCGCGGCAAGAATTTTCGCCCTGTCCGCCTGCCTGCTGACAGGCCTGCCGGGCCCCTTGCGCAGTTTCCGCACCGAAGAATCCGAATTAAGCCCCACCAGAAGATAACTCCCCATAGATCTGGCGGATTCCAGAAGCTTTATATGCCCGGCGTGAATCAAATCAAAACAGCCGTTGGTGAACACAAAAACCCCGCCGCCGCGCGCTATCTTTTTTCTGATTTTAAGCGCATTCTTCCACGAAATTATTTTTTTTGCCGTAGAAAATTTTTCAACCATATTACTGTTTTTTTTCGCTGAAAAATCTATCCAGAAATCCGGTATCCAAATCTCCGGACGCAAATTCGGCGCTTTTTTCAAGCATCCTGTGAAATTGTATGGTAGTGGCTATTCCGCCGGCATGGAACTCGGCCAACGCTCTGGCGCTTCTTGAAACTGCGGCATTTCTATCCGCTCCCCACACTATAAGCTTGGCTATGAGGCTGTCATAATAAACAGGCAGGGAATACCCGGTATACACATGGGAATCCACCCTCACGCCGGGTCCGCCCGGCGCAATCCACTCCGTTATTACTCCCGGAGACGGCGCAAAATTTCTTACGGGGTCTTCCGCATTTATGCGGTGTTCTATTGCATGCCCGTTTATTTTAATCGCCCTCTCCTGCGATATCCCCAGCTGTTCGCCCGCCGCTATGAGTATCTGCTCTTTTACAAGATCAATGCCCGTGACGGCCTCGGTAACAGGATGTTCCACCTGCAGTCTCGTGTTTACTTCCATAAAATAAAAACGGCCGTCTTTGTCAAGCAGAAATTCAACCGTCCCTACGCCGCGGTAATGCGCGGCTTTTGCAAGCCTGACGGCTGATTCCGCAAGCTTAAGCCTTAGTTTTCTGTCAACGGCCGGGGACGGCGATTCTTCAACAAGTTTTTGATGCCGTCTTTGTATACTGCAGTCCCTTTCCGGAAACGCGATCACATTACCTTTTGAATCGGCCGCTATCTGTATTTCCACATGGCGCGGCCGGTCTATATATTTCTCAAAATACACGGAACCGTCCCCAAAAGCCGCTTTTGCCTCGCAGCCGGCCATTTCGGCCGCATGACAAAGATGTCCGTGTTCCCGCACGATACGCATGCCCTTGCCCCCTCCCCCCGAGGCGGCTTTTATCATTATCGGATATCCTATGCGCATAGCCTCCTTTTTCAGGTTTTTGCGCACACAACCGCTGCTTCCAGGAACAACGGGGATATGATTTTTTACAGCCAGCTCGCGGGCGGAAGATTTGTGCCCCAGCTTTTCAATAGACTCGGGGGCCGGCCCGATAAAAACCATGCCGGCGTCTTCCACAGCTCTGGCAAACTGAGCGTTTTCAGAAAGGAATCCATAGCCGGGATGAACCGCCTGCGCCCCGGAAATAGAAGCCGCCGCAATGAGCGCCGGTATATTTAGATAGCTTTCCCTTGCGGGAGCCGGCCCGATACAGCAGGCTTCATCCGCCTCTCTAACCGGAAGGGACATCCTGTCCGCTTCTGAATACGCGGCGACTGATTTTATCCCCATCTCGCGCAGGGTCCTTATTACTCTGAGCGAGATTTCTCCTCTATTCGCTATAAAAACTTTATTAAATGGTTTCATTTCTACCACCTTTCATCCAGATATTCAAGCCGCACCGATCCTATCCATATGTTCACTTTAAATTTATATACATCCCTGGAGACCATCTTATTCCCCTCCGCATCGCGCCCCCCGTGCTGTCTGAGTATTACGCTGTAAATAGGACCCGTTAAATGGATCGCAATCCATGCATCTTCCGGCGGAACCATCCTGCCGCCTTTTTTTTGGGATATTTCTTTTCTCCATATTTTGCGTTTTTCAATGAGGGGCGGATCAGCCGGGGCAAGCCTTGATTTTTGCACATATTCAACGGCAAAATCTTTAGCGTCGCCGGTAAGATATCCCAAATGCTTGTTTATACCGGATTGCTCCCCCGCAGGACACAGCCGGTGCGATTCCATCATATCGCTGATAGCAAGATCATAGTTGTTCAGCCAGACAAAAACATCGGCCCTTTCAGCCAGAATTTTCCATTTTTGCTGATTTTGCGGTGAAATTTCCAGCAGAGTATTATACGCATCCAACGCTTCCTTATATCTGCTCAACTGCCTGAAACTATCGGCAAGCTGATACCGGTATCCCCAGATAGCGTCGGCGGTAAATCCAACGGGATACACCTTGCTGTTATTTATCGCCCGATTGCAATTAGTTAAAGCCTTGTCAAAAAGTCCGACCGCATATTCAGCGGTGCACAGATATCCGGAAGTTCTTGGATCCAAGGGATCGGTCAATTCAAGCTTCTGGGCAAGATAAAGCGCCTGCGCATAATCCCCCTTTTCAAAAGCCGAATCAATCTGGACAAAAAGCGTCCAGACATAAGGACGGACCCATTGTCCGTCTTCTTTGACAAAAGATATAAAATCATCCTTCCACGGTTCCGCGCCGCCTTCTTTTATCTTATACTTAATAAGCGCCGCGTCTTTTTCAACCATTGCCGCCTGAATATCCTTAAACTCCCACGACGAGTTCTCATAATACTGCGAAATACTGTTAGTATAATCACGCAGCGGACATGCGGATTTGGCGCTCTTAGAAAGCATGCGGTAGGCATCCTCATATCTTCCTTCCGAAAGATTTTTAAGATATTTCCTTGTCGTTTTTAAAAGCTGATATCTGGGAAACTGCGGCGCCATCACAAAATATATAGCTCCGGCAAAAACAAAAAACCCGCCCAACACAATAACAAAAACATCAGAAATTGCCTTGTTTTTTTTGGCCTTATTCTGCTCTATAGGTTTTTCTATTCCGGTATTTTTCTGAGGCCTGGCCGCCGCGGAAGAAAAAAGCTGTTCATGTATTATTTCGAGGTTTTCTTTGGTAATTGCCGGTTCCGGCGGTGATTTTTCGGATTTTGCCGTTTCGCAAACGGCTTCTTCCGGCATCATAGTCCCCTCAATGGCCTGTATTTGATATGTTTCAGCGCAGAGAATATCTTTTGGATCGGTAGGAGTTTGTGAAACGGGAATATCCTCTTTGGCCTTAAGCGCCATAAGCTCCCCGCACTGGTCGCAGTAATTTTTAGGCACGGAATTTGCAAAGCCGCAGAAGCCGCAGACTTTAACCAGCGGAGCTCCGCATTTTACGCAAAGGTCGTTCACGATATGAGACTCGTAACCGCACTTTACGCATTTAATTACGGCATTAGCCTTGGACATATTATAGTTCAACATGACCGCTTTTGCGGTCATGTCGAGGTAGACGGTAAACGGTAGATGGTAAACGGGAAAAGCAAAACAGCTTTATTCCCTTCTCTCTTCTCCCTTCTGCCATCTTACTTAAAAAAACCGGTGATGTTGAGTTATAACTGCTGTGTTATAAAAAAAAGCGGCTGCCCGTATTGAACGGGTTGGCCGTCCGCGACGCATAAAATGCGCAAGATGCCGTCCTCGGAAGATATTACGGACTCATGCGCCGATCCGATTTCAATACAGCCAAGCTTTTGGCCCTTGCTGATCCTCATGCCCTGCGAGATAACTGAAGTCCTGCCCGGACAATCCAATCTGTATATTCCGACCGCCGGAGATGACACGGGAATAAGCTTGTACTCCGGTATTATAACCGAAGAACCGGGCCCGGAAAGACTTATTTCAACCCCGATCTTTCCCCTGCGCCATAAAATTTCCGATAAATCCGTGTTTTCCATCCATTTTACTATTTGCCCCATAGTTTTTATGTCCATAAGAGCTCCATTAATGAAGACGGTAAAAGGTAAACGGGAGAAGGTAGACGGTATAAAACAAATTATTTTCCGTTTTTATTCCCGTCTTTCTCTTCCCGCCTTTTATTTATAATCTTCTTTGTTCCGTTTACCGTTTCCCATCTCCCGTCTACCTTCTTTTACTGCCTTTATAACCCCGCCTCTGCCGGATTAAACGGATGAGGAAGAAGTCTTGCAAGCTTGGTTGAGGTTATCTTCTGTTTTTTTTGAATAGGATCGCAATGCACCGCGATAAGCTCTCCTTCCCCGTAAGAAAATTCCATAATAACCTGCCGGCATGCTCCGCAGGGCTTGGCGGAACGGGCAACCACGCATATATGGCTTATAGCTTTTTCCCCATGGCTGACCGCATTAAATATCGCCACGCGCTCCGCGCAGCAGGAAAGCCCCAGAGAAGCGTTCTCTATATTGCACCCCGAATATATTCTGCCCGATTCCGCGGCCACCGCCGCGCCGACCGGATATCTTGAGTAAGGGCAGTACGCCATTTTCTGCGCCTGTTTTGCGGCCTGGATAAGTTTCTGCCGCAGCGCCGGAAGAGAGAATTTTTTTCGTTTTAATTTTGTTTTAGCCATATTATTCAGCCCCCCCGAACAAAATGCTCAGCTTTTTATACGTCTGTTTAGGCATAGCTTTTTTGGGCGTAATGACCGACTGCTTTATTATATCCCCGCATGCGCACTTAAATTTCATGCCGCCGATGCGGGGGATTGTGTCCGCCAGCAGTTTTCTGGCATTGCCGATATTAAACTCCAATGTTTTCACCACATGGGCGGCAGTGACCTCTTCTCCTTCTTTCCAAACATCATAATCCGTCACAAGAGATATCGGCGCATAACATATGCCGGCTTCCCTCGCCAGTTTTGCTTCCGGAGCGACCGTCATGCCTATTATGGAATATCCCATCTTCCTGTGATACTCGGATTCCGCTTTAGTAGAAAAGGCCGGTCCTTCTATGCACACATATGTCCCGCCTTTATGCGCGGTAATGTTCAAAACACGGCTTCGTTCGTATAAAAAATCCGAAAGCGCGCCGCAAAAAGGATTTGCCATGCCGACATGCGCCACTATGCCTTTTCCGAAAAAGGTGTTTTCTCTGTATCTTGTTTCATCAACAAGCTGGTCGGAAAAAACAAAATGCTTCGGCGCAAGCTCTTCCCTTAGCGATCCCACGGCGCTCATGGAAATTATAGCGCGCACCCCCAGTATTTTCAGCGCATAGATATTGGCTTTTTGCGGAATTTCTACGGGAAGCAATTTGTGCCCCCTTGCGTGTCTGGGAAGAAACGCGCAAAAAACGCCGGCTATTTTTCCCACGAATATCGCGTCGGAAGGCGGCCCGAAAGGCGTGCGCACGTTTATTTCGCGCACCTCCGAAAGCTCATCCATATCATAAAGGCCGCTGCCGCCTATCACGGCGATTTCGGCCCTGCCGTTATTTTTATTTTTCATGCCGGCTCCTTAAGAGTCTGCAACAACCCGTTAATTTTCATATCCCGGATAAACCGGATATTTTCCGCAAAGATTTTTTATCTTGCCGGCAAGCTCCGAAAGATACGAATCATTATCTTTATGGGCAATCGCATCCTCAATAAACTGAGCTATTTCCGGCATATCCCTTTCGCTCATTCCGCGGGCGGTTATCGCGGGAGTTCCTATCCTTATGCCGCTGGTTACCATGGGTTTCTGCGGATCATAGGGGATGGTGTTCTTGTTAACGGTTATCCCGGCTTTATCCAAAATTAATTCGGCTTCCTTGCCCGTTATGCTCTTTGACCTTAAATCCACCGAAAACAAATGACAGTCCGTGCCGCCTGAAACTATCCTGAATCCCCTGCCGGACAATTCCTGCGCCAGCCGTTTCGCGTTTTGCACCACCCGCTCCTGATATATCCTGAAATCAGGTTTAAGCGCCTCCTGGAAACAAACCGCCTTGGCGGCTATGGCATGCATAAGAGGACCGCCCTGATTCCCCGGAAAATTCATTCTGTCGACGGCCTGCGCATGCGCGGCTTTTGAAAGAATCAGCCCTCCGCGCGGTCCCCTGAGCGTTTTATGCGTGGTTGACGTCACGCAGTCCGCATACGGCACGGGCGAAGGATAAATTCCCGCCGCGATAAGTCCGGCATAATGCGCCACGTCACAGACAAGATATGCCCCGACAGAGTCGGCCATTTTCTTGAACCGAGCCCAATCAAATATTCTTGAATAATTAGACGCTCCCGCCAAAATCAGTTTCGGTTTATGCACGGCCGCCAGTCTTTCGGCTTCGTCATAATCAAGAGTTTCCGTCTCCCTGCTTACGTTCATCGCCGCGATATTAAAATATTTTCCGGAAAAATTCAGGGGATGCCCGTGCGAGAGGTGCCCGCCGTGCGAAAGATTCAGACCCAATATGGTATCGCCGGGTTTTATGAGCGCCAGATAGGCCGTTATATTGGCCTGCGTGCCGGAATGAGGCTGCACATTCGCATGCTCGCAGGAAAAAAGCCTCTTGACTCTGTCTATCGCCAGATTTTCGGCGATATCAACGAATTCACAGCCTCCGTAATACCGCTTTCCCGGATATCCCTCCGCATATTTATTGGTCAGCACGGAGCCGAGCGCTTCCAGCACGGCCGGAGAAGTATAATTTTCCGAAGCTATGAGCTCCAGTTTCTGCTGCTGTCTTTTTACTTCGCCCAGCACGGCCGCATAAACCTCTGGATCGTTTTTTTTCAATTGGTCATACATAACAGCACCGCCTTTTATTCCATTTTTCCCCGCATGGCGACTACCGCCGAAATTGATTCTTTTATTCCGCCCATTGCCAGCGGATAGGCAAATACCGGTCCGTTCATGGGATTTTCTATTTCGGCGCCGCCTCCGACGCGGGCGTATTCTCTCAGCAAAAAAACTTTTTCCGCGCAATCCTTAAATTTTTCCAGCACCGAAGCTTTATGCCGGCTGGTCATAACAAGTATTATATCCGCCCAGCCGCCGCTTTCCGCATAAACTGCTGAGCCATAACGCTTCTGCATGTGTTCCCTGTGCAGACAAAAAGGAATTTCATCTTAAAGCTTCCATTACCGCCCGCGCAGGAACGGCTCCTTCCCTTAAAATTTTAGGAATAAGTGCGGTGATATCCACAACCGTAGATTCCACTCCGGGCAAATCTCCTCCCAGAAGTATATAATCGGCTTTCCCGTCAAAAATCGCCGCCGCATCCTTTTCGCGGCGGCAGGCCGGATGCCCTGAAATATTGGCGCTTGTTGCGGCTATGGGCACCCCCGCCTTGCCGGCCCAATCCGCAAAATAGCCGTTGTCGGGCATTCTAATCCCCAAACCGCCGAAACCGCAAGCCAGCGCAAGAGCCGAAGATTTCGGCTTCATTACCATAGTCAGCGGGCCGGGCCAGAATATTTTAGACAGAACATCGGCAGTCATATTCCACTCCGCCAGTTTTTTAGCCGATTTAATAGAATTTACTAAAATCTGAAGGGCTTTTGAAGCCGGACGTTTCTTAATGGCATAAATCCTTTCTCTGCCTTCCATACAGCCCGCGGCCGTGCCGATGCCGTACACGGTGTCTGTCGGGAAAACCATAACCGCGCCGTTTCTTAAGGCCTTTGCCGAATCCGCCAGTTCCCGGCGGGACGCCGCGGCGAGGCTAAACATCCTGGTCTTTATTTTGTTCATCAGCGTTCTTATTCTTAAGCGGGGAAACAACTACGGAGATCTCCCCTTTCAAATGACCCCTGCGCTTTAGTTCCTCAAGCACAAAACCGGCTGTTCCTCTTATCCATTCTTCATGAACTTTGGTTATTTCCCGCCCCACGCAAACCATCGCCCCGCAGCCGAATTGAGCGCATACCGTTTCGATAAGATTTTTCAGCCTGTAAGGAGACTCATATATAACAAGCGCCCTGCCGAGCGCGGCGGCCGTCCGCAGTATCTTTTCTATTTTTGACTTGGACCGCGGCAAAAATCCCAAAAAAACAAAAGAATCAACTGGGAAACCTGAACATGCCGCCGCCGTGACGGCGGCGCACGGACCCGGCAAAGCCTCGACTTTAATATTATTTTCGAAAGCGCCCGCGACAAGCCTCCATCCGGGATCGGAAATACACGGAGTTCCGCCGTCGCTTACCAAAACGACTTTCTTTCCGCGGCGCAGCAAGTCAAGAGCGCGCTCCAGCGATGATTTATCATGTTCATTGTAGCGCTCAAGCCTGGCGCTAAGCCCAAAATGAGCGTAAAGCTGCAGCGTGCGCCGGGTATCCTCGCATAATATGACTTCGGCTGAACGCAAAGCACTCAAGCATCGCGCCGTGATGTCTTGAAGGTTTCCTATGGGCGTGGGAACAATGGTAAGCACTAAGGATTCGCTGCTTCCTGAGGTTTTAGCGTCTCTTCCTTCCATTCCTGGTTTTCCACAAAAAGAAATGCCTCAACAACTTTGGGATCAAACTGCGTTCCCGAACCTTTCTTCAATTCATTCAGCGAAACATCGCGGGAAAGAGCTTTGCGGTAAGGCCTGTCGGAAGTCATCGCATCCCATGCGTCTATGGCCGCCACTATCCTGGCGCCCAGAGGTATTTCCTCTCCCCTCAGCCCCTCCGGATAGCCCTGACCGTTATACCATTCCTGATGATAAAGCACCATCTGGGCCACCGGACCGAGAAACTGGACAGGCGCAAGTATTTGATACCCGATAGCGGGATGTTTTTTCATTTCCTCGTATTCTTCTTTGGACAGCCTGCCTGGTTTTAAAAGAATCGCCTCATCTATGCCTATTTTGCCTATATCGTGCAGAAGCGCGGCATATTCCACATAGCGCACCATCTGCTCGGGAAGTTTAAGCTCTTCGGCTATACGCCTGGCTTTTCTGCGGGCGCGGCCCGCATGATTATGAGTATAAGAATCTTTGGCGTCTATCACCCGCGCAAGAGTCTGCACCATCTCAAGATAAAAATCCTGCAGGCTCTCGTAAAGCTTAAGATTTTCAAGCGTAATCGCCGCTTCGCCGGCAAGTATTGAAAGGAATTTAAGATTGTGATCGGTAAAAGCCTCCGTGGACTCAGAGGCGTGCAGATTAAGCACTCCCAGGGGCTTGTTTTTTACTTTTAAAGGGATTGAAATAAAAGGCTCCTGCTGTTCCGGGGCCGCTCTGTAATTGACATAATTGGAATTTTTTTCGGGGTTCGGGATAAATATGGTTTCTCCGCTTTCAAAAGCTTTGCCGGCCACACCCTCTCCGGGTTTAAGCTTGGTGTGCTCTATAACATCCTTTGAAATCCCCTTGGAAACGGTTATTTTAAGTTCCCTGCTCCTTTCGTCATACGTCATTATGGATCCGCGCTTGGAATTCATAAGATCGCAGGCGCTGTCCAAAACAGCCTTGCAAAAATCTTCTTTTGTGGTAGTGCCGGCGCTTGTTACGCCCATTTCATGTATCGTGAGGAGACTGGTTAGAAGATCGTCCAGCTTGCGCCATGCATTATCAAGCATCGCATCAGGCTTGACTCTTTTTTTGTCTTCTTTTGACGAAACCTTATAGCCGTAGATTTTGCGTAAAGCAGCCGCAAGGGCGGCACAAAGACCCGTACATAAGATTATAAGTGTTACAAGTAATATGTTCATTAGGAGATAGATTAGCAAATAGTCGTATAAGTAATCAAAACCGGCTATTTGAGCCTGAGCGCATATATAGAGTTCCCGATACGGTCATGCGCAATGACGTCCAGCAAAACATTACCCGAACTGCCGATAACCGGATTGCCTGAAAGCTCTTTCGGTATGCGGGTGCTCATAACCGCAGTTATATACCCCCAAACAAGAGGATTTCCCGAAATAACTTTTCTTGGTATCGCCGCCAGAATTTCCCCCGTATCCGCGCTGAACTGAGGAGTATATGAACCCAGAACCACAGGCCCCCTCAGCGTGGCTTTAAAAAGAACGGCCTTCCACCCGTTAAGCACCAGCGCATACTCCCATGCATCATCGGGCGCCGTCCTGGCGCCCCGATCCTTAAGAAACGCCGATATTCCGGAACGCGGACGATGATTTATGTCTATGTACAGATCAACAAGCAGATGGCTGAATCCCGCTGGAGCTGAATATGCATTATCCGTCTCTTCCGGGATAAATCGGATTCTTAGTTCAGCGTCATCCCAATCCATGCCGATAGTTTTTATTTTCCATAATTTATACGGATCTTTCCCTTCGGAAATTCTCGGAAGAGGAACGGGCAAAATTATCTGCTTGTCCGTGTTGCTTATTGCAAGGCTTGATTCTCCTGTCCTGTTTATTACGGGAGTTCCGGAAAACGCCGCGGTTCCGCCTCCAAGCTGATAATTTCCATCAAAAAGCGGCTTCCAAAACGCCGGGGGCAGGGATTTCCCCATTAGTTTATATATGTCCGAAAGTCCTTCTTTGAATTCTACTTCTGTTTCCTCAAATATCTGCGTGTCGCGGCCCGAAAGATTCATAAGCATATTTCCGGATTCAACTTTTATGAATTCTTCCGGCACAGAGGAATAATTTTTTTGAAGACCCCTGTCGGAGCTCAAAAAAGCATCGTAGTCCTGCCTCGTTTTGTTGATATTCACAAGAGCAGCCGTCTGAGCGCGGCTTCCCGCCCATAAGCCGTAATCGCCCGTCCATGGAGACAACGCCGCTGCGGTGTCCGCCGCTGCCGGTGTCATCCCGGAAAGAGCCCCCGAAACTGTCTGCCAGCGGCCATCCGCAGAAATCACAGCGGAACTAAGCAGCGAAAGAAATGTCTCGCGGCCGGATCCCCCCGAATCCAAGGTCTCGTCTATTACCGCGAAACACGCATCTTGAAATGATTCGGGGCATATCTCCCGCAGAGTTTCTGATGAATTCAGGAGTTTAAACGGAACGATGGTTATTCCATTCAGATATACCGGCGGTTGATGTAAAACCGCGGAACTTGAATTTTCAGAGGAATAGCTTCCGGCGGCTATCCACTTTATTCC